>DVHT01000132.1 GCA_018711885.1 Candidatus Choladousia intestinipullorum
GATAAAAAATGTGGATAATGTGGATAACTCGGTGCATAAGTCCGTTTCATCGGATGTATTTACCCACACTTCTGTGGATAAATTGCGAATAATTTGTCGTATCCTCTGCTACGTGCAAAAAGAAATCTTTCCAGATTTGTGCAGAATTATTTTTTCTGTGCTTCTGTATTCCTTTCCCTTGAAAACACCGTTTTAAATTTTCTGTCGTTTTTTCGAGTATTTTGACATTTAGCCGATATCCGTATCAAGCCATGACACAAACCTGTTGCCTGCCTGCTCAAACAGCGCCAGACTGTCCTGCGGACCGTAGAAATACGTTTCCGTTCCGCCTGCATCCAGCAGGATCGTATTTCCGAAATCATCATATCCCGTAATAATGACTACCCCGTTTGGCGTAGCGGCCAGTACCGGATGCTCCTGGCTCACGAAGTACAGCACCTGATCGAGCGTGCAGCCCGTAAGCCCGACGACATCTTTTCCGAGCGTCTCTTCCAGCATGGCGATATCCATCGTACCGCTCTTTACAATCTCAGGAATATCGTCCAGACTGATCTCAACGCTGGTCTGTTTGTTTCCCCTCTCCCATACGAATTCTTTCTCATTATTGATCACGACTCCAACCATCTCATCGGCTCTGCGGATCGCCTCTGCGGCTGTCGGCCATCTGCTCTCCATCTTTCCGCCTGCGTACACGTAATACAGCTCTTCCCGATCCTCATTCGGCGGTATTTCGAGCGCGCTGGTATCTTCGTTGATCAGAAGCTTCGCCGTCACTACCTGGGCGCTGCGGTCCGTTATGGTTGTTCCGACGCGCAGAAGGATCTCTGTCTGCTTGATGTCGTCTTCCTTTGTGGCAATGCCGTATGCGACGTCTTCCTCTGTATTTGTACTCATAATCTGGTCCTGCGTCGTCTCCGTATAAGCGGTCCCGTTTTTCACTGCGCGCGTCAGCACCAGCATGTTGTTTTCCTGCTGCACGCCTGTGACATACGCTCCGTCAGCCTGATACGTCCGGATCTCTTCTCCCTGGGCATTTACGATCACCAGCTGGTACATCGGGAACAGTTCATTTCCTTCATCAGAAATATTCACATCCGACGCAAGCGCTTTTCCGTACACCAGGTCTTCATCCATAAACGCAAGAGGTCTCAAATATTCGTTGTCCTGACAGGTGATCTCCTGCACTGACCCGGTTTCAAAATCCATAATGTACAGTGTTCTGGACTGATAACGCTCTCCTTCTCTCAGCCAGCAGAAATACCGGTTGGATTCTGAGCTTACATAACAGTCTTCCCTGACATAGTCGATCACCTTTTCATATTCTCTCGTCGTGAGGTCAATGCGGTAAACAATGCCTTCCAGAAGAATATAGCATGCATCATTATTTTCTGTGATATACGTCAGCGTATCAACATCCAGCTTCAGGCTGTCATACGCTTCCATCGTCCGGATAAACAGGATCTCTTCCACGGTGGACGACGCCTCTTCGTAATAATAGATTGCAATCCCGTTTTCTCCTTCCCGGCTTCCGCGGTTCATGTAGCCCGAAACGGCAAACCAGAGATCGCCCGTATCCTCGACCCGGAGCACTTTGATGTTGTTGCGGTCAAAAAAGTCTCTGTAGTCCATATTCTGCTGCTGCGGGAAGCCGAACACGCGGGTCAGTCTTCCCTGATTCACATGATACGTCCACAGCTCATTCTCCCTGACAAACGCCGCCACGGTCCGTCCCTCATTCATCGCATATTCGATATCGCCGTTCGATATGCCGAGATTGATTCCTTCCTCTTCGAACACAGACTTGTCCGTATTGAAGATTTCTTCCGTCGATCTCGTAAAATCAAGCAGAAATACCCGCGTATCCGTATAGCGGAGCCGGTAAAATTCGCTTACATTATAGATCTGCGTCACTCCCTCTTCATCCGCAGCGGATATCCGGTAATCCAGAACGAACGACGCCGTAGTCCCGTTAATATCTACGAGACTTGGAGTCGGTTTGTAGTAAATCTGAGGATAAAGCTCTCCCCACATCAGCTGGGTCACGGAATCATGAATGTCCATCTCGGCCAGCGTCCGGCTGGTGCCTGTAGTCTCATCCGGCTCCACGACTGTTCCCAGCGATTCCTGATCCGTCCGGTTCACACATCTTGCGTAAAAACCGGTCACAAAGTCCAGATACGAGTCGAGGTGCAGCCCGTCCTCCAGCAGAAGCCGCGTATAGTAATAGATGTCGCGCCCGCCTGCCGTCAGCTTGATCTTCAGAATGTATTCCTGCTCCAGCAGTACGTTATTCTGGATCGTGAGGACAGCGCCTATGTTATTGTTTTCCTCTGTCGTATTCAGCACCGTCGTATTCTCCAGAGACTGCGCTCCGTCCTGCGTAAGGACTTCGTAGGAAATGCTCTCTATATTCGTATCAAACGGCTCGATCTGTATCGCCAGTTCATGATCGGAATTCAGTACCGTCACCGTATCCCGGATATAGCTGACGTCCATCTCCCTCGCATACCCGTGCAGACAATTATAGTTCACACCGTTATTCTGCATGTATACAAGAGGGAAGGTCGAATTTTCCATCGCCTGCGCCGTATTCGGCGCCGTCTGGTTGACATAGCGTGCAAAGCCGAAAACCGCAGCGATAAATATGACCGTCAGCACCACCACATGCACCAGTATGTTCTTTACCATCGATAATCTTTTATACATCGTAAATCGTTCTCCTGTCTCTGTCTGTTCCGTCACTCGTCATGCTGCAGCAGACCGGCCAGCGTCGGTCTGACATGAAGAAACTTCATGCACGCGTCAAGCGTTTCGTCCCGTTTACCGTCCTTTTGTCTGTTTTCATCCAAAACTGCCCTGAGCAGGATGTTTTTTGGCGTATGCTCCATATCGATAAACTCAAGCACCTGCACCCGGTATCCTGCATCTTCCAGCAGTCCGGCGCGCAGCCCGTCCGTGATCAAAGCAGCCATCCGTTCTTTCAGCAGTCCGTATTTCAGGACCGGGCGCAGCTTTTCACAGTCGATCTGGCGGTTCAGCTCATGCTGGCAGCACGGAACGGAAAGGATCGCCTTCGCTTTCCATGCGACCGCCTTCGCCAGCGCAAAATCCGTGGCCGTATCACATGCATGCAGCGTCACGACCAGATCCACCTCATCCACGCCCTCATAATCCGCAATGTCTCCGGTCAGAAACTGCAGTTTTTTGTAACCGAACTCCTGTGCCAGCTCATTGCAGTGACGGATGACGTCCTCTTTCAGGTCAAGCCCGATGATCCGCAGATCGTATCCCCTGACCTCATGGAGATAATAATAGATCGCAAAGGTCAGATAAGATTTGCCGCAGCCGAAATCAATCATTTTGAGCTCACGCCCCCGGTCAAGCACCGGACAGATATCTTCGACAAACTCCAGAAAGCGGTTGATCTGGCGGAATTTGTCGTATCTGGCCTTCACTACCTTTCCCTCCGGCGTCATGACGCCGAGTTTCACCAGAAACGGAACCGCAGTCCCCTCCGGAAGCAGGTACTCTTTTTTCCGGTTGTGGCTCAGATCGGTCTGTTCCCGTTTTCTGCTGCGCTTCCTCGTCTTTATCGTTACCTTTCCTTTTTTGCTGACCAGCACGGCCGCTGACTGGTCCACTGTGTCAATCTGCATCTGCTTGAAATCCCTGCTCATCCATGTGAGCAGGTCAGGTACGATCTCCTGCGGTTCGTAATTTCGGTGAAATTCCTTTTTTCCGTCCCACAGAGCCGCCTGAAACCGCAGCCCGGCTTTCTGCCGTACCGGCCTGATCTTTATTTTCTGCATCGCTTCTTTCGACCTTGGAGCGCTTACCACAATATGCAGCAAGTCCTCATTCATGACCGATTCCAGCAGTGTTTTCAGTTCTTCCATCTGATTCTCCCCTCAGAGGGGCTGGCGCAGAATGCTTCTGACTGCTTCCCTGCGGCAGCCCCTTTCTTATTCTGTCTGTACTCAGTATCTTATCACTACTCCGGCATTTGAACAAGGCTTTTCCTCTTTCCGGCGCGTCATCAGAACCTGTGGCGGCGGCATCTGTTGTGGCGGCATCTCCGGTGATGCATCTCCTGCAAAAGCATTACGCGGACGAGATCACCCATCCAGTTATCTCCGGGGCGGCGCCTCCGTCCGTCCTGATACTGCATGGAAAAAACCTCCGGCGCTTCCTCCTGCATATTCTGCAGGTTTTGCAGAATCTCAGGCGGAAAGCTGTCTGCCGCCTGCTTCTGTATCCGGGCCTGGATCTGCCAGATCGTCGTCTGATCCGGATAAGCGTCAAACATCGGACTCCCCTCATATTCCATTTTATCACATTCTTCCTCGATCATCGGAAGAAGCATTTTTGCCGTCTCCGGATACATGGCCTGCAGGCTTCTCCATTCGCGCTCTATCTCCATCTGCTCTTTCATATCCTGTGCAGGATCCGGCTGCAGAAAGATCGGCTGCATCTGCATTCTGTTTTCTTCCCAGGGCTCTTCCTCTCCTTCATACTGGTTCCAGCCGCTCATCCTCCGTTCCTGGTCAATCTCTTCCGCCCGCATCCCTGAGCTTTTTACCGGCTGTCTGTTTCTATGATCATAATAATAACGCATGTTTCACCTCATCACTGTACTCCTTATTAATATATGACCGGCAGCGAAAATGTCCATCGGATTTTCTGCTGTTCACAGATTTTTGCGTTTTGTCTGAGGTTGATCTAAACATTGCATACGGCCGCGGCCTGTAGTACAATAAACCGGACCGGACTGCACGGCTTACCCCCCTGTCCAGACTTTATTCCGTTTAATTCAAAAGGAGATTCAAATGGCAAAGCAAAAAGAAATAAAGACAAATGCCATGCGGATTCTTGACCGCATGAAACTTACTTATCAGACACACACTTACGAATGCGATGAATTTACAGACGGGGCGCAGACTGCCGATATCCTCGGTTTCCCGCATGAAATCATGTTCAAAACGCTCGTCACCGTAAGCCCGGGCAGAGCTTATTACGTATTTGTCATCCCCATCGACAACGAACTGGATCTCAAAAAAGCAGCGCGCACTGCCGGCGTCAAGTCGCTCTCCATGATACACGTAAAAGAGATCAACAATGTTACCGGCTACATCCGGGGAGGCTGCACTGCCATCGGAATGAAAAAGCAGTATCCCGTATTCCTCCATGAGTCTGCGCTTGCGCATCCCCATATCATTGTCAGCGGAGGCAAAATAGGCGCTCAAATCGAGCTTTCACCACAGGACTACATCTCCGCCTGCAGCGCGGCTGTCTGCGATCTTATCAAAGCTTAATCAAAAGATGCCGAGATGTTCCAGCAGAATTTTAAGGCCGAGCAGGATCAGGATTGCTCCGCCCGCAAATTCTGCTTTTCCTTTGTACTTCGCGCCAAAGATGTTACCGATCTTGGCGCCTGCGGTCGACAGCATGAAAGTAATGACACCAATAAAGATCACTGCCGCCGTCACATTTGTATCCGGCAGGAAAGCAAACGTGATCCCGACCGCCAGAGCGTCGATGCTCGTAGCCACCGCCATCAGGAACATCGTCTTAACATCCAGGCCGGCATTGCACTCATCTTCCTCTTCCTTCGAAAAAGATTCCCGTATCATATTGCCTCCGATGAGAGCCAGCAGGATAAACGCGATCCAGTGATCGACTGCCGTAATATAATTTCGGAACTGGTAGCCGAGCAGATACCCGAGCGCGGGCATCAGAGCCTGAAATCCACCGAACCATACGCCGCAGACCGCCGCATTTTTGAAGCTGCACTTCTTCATGGCAAGTCCCTTACAGACAGACACTGCAAATGCGTCCATCGACAATCCCACCGCCAGGATCAATAATTCCAAAATTCCCATATGTGTTTCCTCCATGTTTTTTAAGGCAGAGTCCGCATCGGCCGGAAAGTCTCCTGAACGTCCAGTAGCCATAAAAAACGAGACTCCACGCATAGCTTTAAGCTATACGCGAGTCTCGTCATTTAAGGCAAGCCAGACCTTCCGGCCAGTATGTTGACTTGTCACATGATTCCCGTGGTACGGTCTGCCAAAAGCAGAACCTCTTCCTCCGATCAATGCTGACTACTCCCTCATTGGTATTTGCTGTTGATAAATATTATCATCTCAGCGCATCCGTGTCAACCGGTTTCTGACCGTACACCCCTATTATTCCTTAAACAGATGCGGTCCCTGTGGTTCATAGTGATTCTCCAGCTTCTCAAGAACGTCCTGCTTCACCCACTTATACGCGGTCGCTGTCAGCGGCACTCCGATCAGCATTCCGGGAACGCCGAACAGTCCGCCTCCGACCGTCACTGCCGCAAGCACCCACAGTCCCGGAAGCCCGATCGAGCCTCCCACAACACGCGGATAGATGAGGTTTCCTTCAACCTGCTGCAGGATTACGAGATAAACAAGGAAGACCAGCGCTTTCCACGGCTCTACCGTCAGGATCATAAACGCGCCAAGTATCGCGCCGATATATGCACCTATAACCGGAATGAGCGCTGACACTCCGACCGTCACGCCGATCATCAGCGCGTACGGGAGCCGGAGCAGGAACATTCCAAGGCCGCACAGTGTGCCCAGGATGATCGCCTCCAGCACCTGTCCGCTGATAAACCGTGTGAAGGTATCGTGAGCCATGCTCAAAAATTTCTCTGCAGCGTTTCGCATCTTTGCCGGCAAATAGACCTTTGCTGCGGCCTCAAACTGCCTTTTCAGCCTCTCCTTCTGAAACAGCATATAGATGGAAAAGATCACTGCCACAACGCCGCTCACAATAAAGGATACGACGACATTTGCCATTGAAAATGCTGAATTGAAAATGCTTCCGATCCCGCGCGACAAAATGCCGCCCAGCTTGCTGTATATCTCGTTCCAGTTGATTTCCAGGCTGTTTACGTATTCCTGTATCTCGGAGAACCCTGCATCGGCCGCCACCTTTGACAGCCAGGACTGAAACTCCATAAACGCTTTCGGAATATCTTTTGTCAGCACGTATATCGATTCCTGCAGAGCAGGTACTACGAGCAGGATCAAAACGATTGCTGCAAGCAGTATGATAAAGATACTGGAAAACAGGCAGACGGGGCGCCTCATCTTCATCACCCATGCATTCTGGCTTTTCGGAAAATAAATCCGCTCCAGCTTCTTCATCAGGATATCCAGCACGTAAGCGATCATAAAGCCTGTGATCAGCGGAGACATCACACCGATCACTCTGTCTGCCGCCCGGAAAACGGTATCAGAATATTTCACGCACAGACACGAAATAACCGCCAGCACTGCAATCCTTACCCAGTTTTTTTTCAAATCTACCACCTCTTCTTATTGTACCGCCAACTACTCTCTGACCCACTCAAGATAGTTACGTATTTCTTTTTCGTATCCGTTTTCCGAAGGCTCATAAAATTTCTGTCCGACGAGCTCATCCGGCAGATACTGCTGGTGAGAAAAATGTTTTGGGAAATCGTGTGCATACTCATAGCCGATTCCCTTGCCTAACAGCTGCGCGCCTTTATAATGGCTGTCGCTCAAATGCGGCGGAACGGCAGCCGGTTTTTCCTTTACGGACCGCATCGCCGCATAAATTGCATTTGTCGCGGAATTACTCTTTGGAGCCGTCGCCACATAGAGCGCCGCCTGTGCCAGAATGAGCTGCGCCTCCGGCATCCCCACGCGTTCTGCCGCCTGCGATGCCGCCACTGCGACCTGCAGCGCCCGAGGATCGGCGTTTCCGACATCCTCCGATGCGCAGATCATGATCCTGCGCGCGATAAACGTCACGCTCTCGCCAGCATACAGCATCCTCGCAAGATAATATACGGCCGCATCCGGATCAGATCCCCGCATACTCTTGATAAATGCAGATATCGTATCGTAATGGTTGTCCCCGTCCTTATCATAGCGGACGACACGCTTCTGGATGCACTCCGACGCGACTTCCAGCGTGATATGGATCTTTCCGTCCGCCCCGGGAGCCGTCGTCAGAACGCCGAGTTCCACTGCGTTCAGGGCGGCTCTTGCATCCCCGCCTGCCATATCGGCAAGAAAGTCTGCCGCGTCCTCGTCGATCACTGCTCCGTATGCCCCCATTCCGCGCTCCGTATCGTATACCGCCCGGTCGATCAGGACCCGGATGTCTTCCTTTTCCAGAGGCTTCAGTTCGAAGATCACAGAACGGGAGATCAGAGCGCTGTTCACCTCAAAATACGGATTCTCCGTGGTCGCTCCGATCAGGATCAGCGTACCGTCCTCCACGAACGGCAGAAGGTAATCCTGCTGGCCCTTATTGAACCGGTGGATCTCATCGACGAAAAGAATCGTCTTCTTGCCGTACATGCCCCGGTTGTCTTTGGCCGCTTTCACGACCTCTTCCATATCCTTTTTCCCTGCTACTGTGGCGTTGATCTGTGTAAACTCCGCACTTGTAGTATTGGCGATCACCTTGGCAAGTGTCGTCTTCCCCGTGCCCGGAGGCCCGTAGAAGATCAGAGAGCTCAGCTTATCGGCAGAGATCGCCCGGTACAAAAGCTTATCCTTCCCAATCATATGCTGCTGCCCCACCACTTCATCCAGCGTGCGCGGACGGATGCGGGAAGCCAGCGGCGCTTCGCTCTTCATTGTCTTCGACCTCGCGTACTCAAATAAATCCATCGTCTCACTCCAGTCTATTCCAGAATCAGTTCCTCTACCGTTACAAATTCAAATCCCCTCTCCCCAAGAGAGTCGATCACTGACAAAGCCGCATCCACAGAAGACTGGTAATAATCATGCATCAGAATAATATCTCCATCCTGCGCTTCTTCCAGCACGCGTTCTTTGATCAGCTCCGTATTTTTCGTCGTCCAGTCCAGCGGATCAACACTCCACATGACCGGGATCATTTCAAAGGAGCACTCCATCTCATCGTTCCACTCTCCAAACGGCGGCCGGATAAATTCCGTGTCATGCCCCGTGATCCCTCGCACCAGGGCGCTCGTTTTTTCCACCTGTTCGCATGCGTCTTCTGCGCTCAGATTGCTGATTTTTACGTGATCATACGTGTGATTGCCGATCAGATGGCCTTCCTGCTCCATCCGCGCGATCAGCGCTTCGTTGCCCGGAATATTCCTTCCTATCACAAAAAAAGTGGCATGCACCTGCCGCTTTGCAAGGCCGTCCAGCAGCTGTTTCGTATAGCTGGGATGCGGACCGTCGTCAAATGTGATGGCAATCCGTTTTTCCTCTCCATCCTGCTCCTGCGCGCGGTTCCCGTTGCCGGTCGCCTCTCCCTGCACATCGGCTGC
>DVHT01000133.1 GCA_018711885.1 Candidatus Choladousia intestinipullorum
TGTATTGATCTTCGGGAAATACAGAATTCCCTTTAAGTTGAAGGGATAATCCATGTTCAGGTGGATCCAGAACAGAGGCTCCTTGTAGTCCAGGAAGACCTTGCGGTAGAACTCCCTGTATTCTTCCTCCGTGCAGTCATTCGGATGCTTCGTCCAGAGCGGATGCGTATCGCTTAAGGAAACCGGCCGTTTGTTGATCTTTACGCGGTCGCGTGCAGGGGATACCTCCACGATTTCTTTTTCTCCGTTTTCATTTTCCTTTTCTTCGGTCTTTGCGTCTTCGTGGATCCGTTCTACGATGACGTCGTCTTCTCTCAGCTCGGACTCGTCGATCGTCTCATACTGCTGTTCCGCGTTTGCTTTGGAGAGGAAGATTTCCACCGGCATAAAAGAACAGTATTTTTCGATGATCTCCCGTGCGCGGTATTCATTCGCAAATTCAAGCGCGTCCTCAGAAAGGAAGAGAGTAATCTCTGTTCCGACTGTGCTGCGGCTGCCTTCCTCAATCGTATAATCCGTGCCGCCGTCGCACTCCCAGTGTACGGGAACAGCGCTTTCTTTGTAGGAGAGTGTATCAATATGCACTTCGTCCGCTACCATAAATGCAGAGTAGAAGCCGAGACCAAAATGACCGATGATTTCATCCTCCGTTGTTTTATCTTTGTATTTTTCCAGAAAATCGGTCGCACCGGAAAATGCGATCTGCGTGATATACTCCTCTACCTCATCGGCGGTCATACCGATACCATTGTCGATGAATTTGAGCGTCTTCTCTTCCGGGTTGACGATTACCTGGATCTGTTTCTTGTAATTCTCCGGGAAGGTATATTCACCCATGACTTCGAGCTTTGCGAGCTTTGTGATCGCGTCGCAGCCGTTTGAGATCAGCTCCCGGAAAAAAATGTCATGATCGGAATACAGCCACTTCTTAATAATAGGGAAAATATTTTCGCTGTTGATGGAAAGACTTCCAGTTTTTTTGCTCATTTCAAACACTCCTTTTCTTGGTTTGCTTCATCTGACGATATCTTAATACCGCGTAAGAGAAAAGTCAAGAAAAAATTAGCACTCAATTTGAATGAGTGCTAACAAAATGGAAAGAATCAAAGAAAAGGGATTTCTTTCTGATGGAAAAATTTTTCAAGCATGGAATCCCAGGCACGTTCCAGCCCTTTATCCAGCGAAAAAACGCGAAGAGAAGTGCCGCTCGTACAAGTAAGGGCAGACCCGTCAAAGTGGATGTTCAAAAAAAGGCCGTCCACATCCCCGGATGCAAGCGCCAGGCCGGACCGGGCGAGCAGAGCTTCTACGTTGTGCGGGGCGAGCCGGAATACAATATGAAAGCGAAGAGGAGTGTTTTTGCCTTTCGTAAGTTCATAAAAAAACGGGCGGATGCGCCGCCAGAGCGCATATCCGCAGTTTTCCACGGTGAGGAGTTCTGACTCGCCGGTACTTAAAAATTCCGGATGAAAATGTCCGTCGATCTGAAATGTCGAGAAGGTCGTGATCGAGGCTTCTGAAAGAAGAAACGTATCAAATGTCTCCCGTATCAACAGTTTTTTCATAAAATCACGGTTGTCCTGTATCTGAAATGACCGCAAGATGCATTCCTCCTCTGGTTGATAGCGATGCTGTTTATTATACAGGAGAGCGGCATTGTTTGGCAATCAGGTTTTATAAAATATCGAACAGGGACTTTTCAAACAGATATAGATGTGTTATGATAATCTGGTATTCAAAACTACATTATAAAATAATTAAAAATGGCTTAAAAGGTTTATCTGGCTTGGGAGGTTATTATGGAATACGTTATTGTAATGGATAGCTGCGGAGAACGCACAGAAGAGATGAAAAAAGACGAGAGGATCGTGTCTGCTCCGCTGACGATGCAGCTGGATGAATACACGTTTACGGATGATGACACATTTGACCAGGCAGATTTTTTAAAAAAGACGGCTGCCAGCCCGAACTGTCCGAAGTCTGCATGTCCGTCGCCGGACTGTTATAAAGAAGCGTACGCAAAGGCTGAGAAGAGAGCATATGCGGTTACACTTTCCGCGGAACTTTCCGGTTCTTATAACAGCGCTATGCTTGCAAAGGATCTGATCCTTGAGGAACGTCCGGATATGAAAGTGCACGTGTTTAATTCCCGTTCGGCTTCCATCGGAGAGACGCTGATCACACGGAAGATCCAGGAGTGTGAAGAAGCCGGCATGGAATTTGAGGAACTCGTGGAGACTGTTGAGTCCTATATAGACGGGCAGAATACGTACTTTGTACTGGAAAATCTTGAGACGCTCCGCAAGAACGGACGTTTAAGCAATATCAAGGCATTTCTTGCTTCGGCGCTCAAAATAAAGCCGGTGATGGGAGCGACGCCGGAAGGGACGATCATCCAGCTCGATCAGGCCCGCGGGATCAACAAGGCGCTGGTAAAGATGGTGAGCTATATCGTGGAGCAGGCAGAAAAGCCGCAGGAAAAGGTTCTTGCGATCTCTCACTGCAACTGCCCGGAGCGCGGGAAAATGGTCAGGGATGCCATCTTAGAGAAGATAGATGTAAAAGACGTCATTTTTGCTGACACAGCGGGAATTTCGACCATGTATGCGAATGACGGCGGAGTGATCGTTGTGATCTGACGGGAAAACATTGTGTCAGGCCGGCATTTTAGGATTGAAATTGCTCCGAAATTGTGTATACTGTTTAGATAGAAGGGCAGTGCCCAGTAAGTTTAAAGGAGAGGTACACGATGAGTCAGGCAAAGGTTGACAAATATAAGGAAGAAAAGCGCAATCGCGCAAAGATCATCAAGAGGGAAAAGAGACAGTGGATGGCTACGAAGGCAGGATTGTCTCTCGTTGCAGTCGTTCTGGTAGCGTGGGCAGGCGTTTCCATATACAACGGAGTGACATCTCCGGACGGGGCAAATGCGAATAAGCCGACCTATACGGTGAACACGACAGCAATCGATGATTTTATGGATGGATTGTCGGAGGATTAACAGCCGGCAGGACGGATCTGCGGATTGACAGAGGAGGATTGGGAGATGACAGACGTATATAGTATTGGGGAAATGCTGATTGATTTTATTCCGGGAAGCGAACCGGCAAGCTACATCAGGAAAGCCGGGGGAGCTCCGGCAAATGCGGCAATCGCGGTCGCAAAGAACGGTCTTTCAGCCAGTATGTGCTGCAAGGTGGGCGACGACGATTTCGGACGTTTCCTGATGGACACATTGAAGGAACACGGTGTGACGGCGGCTTCACCGGAGCTCTGCAAAGATGCCGTGACGACGATGGCTTTCGTGACGCTGGAGGAAGACGGGGAGCGCAAGTTCACGTTTGCGAGAAAGCCGGGTGCGGATTCGTTTCTTTCAGAGGATGATGTAAAAGAAGAAGACATTGATGATGCAGTCATCGTACATGCGGGCTCCTGCTCGCTGTCGGTGCATCCGGAGGCGGAGGCTACCGTAAAGGCGATGAAGCTTGCGCATGAAAAGGGCAAGCTGGTGAGCTTCGATGTCAATTACCGCAATGTGATGTGGAACGACGATCAGGATGCATGCGCTTCTTTTGTGATGAATGTTCTGCAGTATGTGGATTTCCTGAAGATTTCCGAGGAAGAAGTGGATATGGTAGGCGGAGAGGCGCATCTGCATGAGCTGATGGAGAAGTATGACATCGCTGTTGTGATCGAGACGCTCGGCGCTGACGGAGCACGCGCATATTTTGGCGGCGAGGTGCTTGAGGTAGAAGGCAGAAAAGCGAAGGCGGTAGACGCAACCGGCGCCGGCGACGCATTCTGGGGAGGATTCTTATCCAGCCTGCGCATTCAGGGCATTGAAAAGCGGGAAGACCTCGATGCCGGGAAGATCCAGAGGGCCATCGAGTACGGCAATGTTGCCGGATTTATCTGCGTCCAGACAAAGGGAGCGATCGCATCCCTGCCGACACGCGAACAGATAGAAGCGTATCTGTAAACAAAATGATCAGAGATTTTCATAGTTGAGACCTGAACATGTATGCTCTAAGTGACTTCTGACCCATGATCCTTATCATGGTCCTGTGCGGCAGTCACTTAGAGCATTTTTAGAGAAAGCCGGCAGGAGCATCTGCCACCGGACGGAGGAACGGATACATTTTTTGCGTGTACGGACCGTTTTGGGCTTGCAGATACGAAGCGGATAGGGTAAAATAAAAAATAGTGCCGGTATACATACAAGGCAAAATACATTTGGAGGATGCTTAGAATGGAAGCATTGACAGCACTGGAAGGCAGTGTTCTCCTCTGGATCCAGGACTGGATCCGGGCGGACTGGCTTTCCCCATTTATGATAACAATAACGAAGCTCGGCAATCTCGGATTTATCTGGATACTGATCTCGCTTGGCCTTCTCTGTTTCAGGAAGACGAGATGGGCCGGTGCAGCCGGACTGCTTGGGCTTATTTTTTCGCTGGCATTCAACAACTGGTTCTTAAAGAACCTGTTTGAGCGTATCAGACCGTATGAAGTGATCGACGGACTCGTGCTGATGACGAAGAAAGCAAGTGATTTTTCTTTCCCGTCGGGTCATGCGGGCAGTTCCTTTGCGGCTGCGACCGCGATCATCTGCAGCCTGAAGGGGTGCAGATGGAGATGGCTTGCGCTTGTACTGGCAGTACTGATTGCCTTTTCGCGTCTGTATATCGGGATTCATTATCCCTCAGACGTTATCTGCGGTGCGCTTACGGGCGCGCTCTGCGGCGCTTTTGCGGCCTGGATTGTCCGCAAAGTACGCAGCCGTGTATTCCGCAGTTAATGATAGATTCATCAGCAAAATGATAGCTGCATAGTTAAGAAAGGTGGTGGTTTTTATGAAGAAAAGTACAACTGGAAATACTTCTGATGTTCCATGGCCTTGGCCTGTCATAAAAACTGCATATAAGGAGGTTAACTATGTTAGATATCGAGAAAATGAGGGAATACATCGAACATAGACAGTATGCGAAGATCCGCAATGAGATCGTTGAAATGAACGAGGCGGATATTGCGTCCATGCTGGAGGAACTGGAACTCCCGGGAACGGAGCTTGTCAAAGTGTTCCGTATGCTTCCGAAGTCGATCGCGGCGGATGTATTCTCGTTTTTGCCAATTGAAGCAGAGCAGACGATCATCACTCTGCTGACAGACCGCGAGGCGGCTACGATCATTGACAATCTTTTTGCGGATGACGCGGCGGATCTTATGGAAGAGATGCCTGCCAATGTGGTAAAGCGTCTGCTGGCTCAGACGACGCCGGAGACGCGCCGCGATATCAATCACCTGCTCCAGTATCCGGAAGATTCAGCCGGAAGCATTATGACGGTCGAGTTTGTCGATCTGAAGGAAGGATACACGGTAGGACAGGCGATCGAACGCATCCGAAAAGTCGGTATTGACAAAGAGACGATCAACACGTGCTACGTGACGGACCAGTACAGGAAGATCAAAGGTACGATCTCGCTGCGTATGCTTTTGCTCAGCGATACATCCGCCCTGATCGGCGACCTGATGGAAGAAAATGTCATTACGGTCAATACAAGGATGGACCAGGAGGAAGTCGCGAGGCAGTTCCAGAAATATGACTTTGATGCGATGCCTGTCGTAGACAGTGAAAACCGTCTCGTTGGTATTATTACCGTCGATGATATCATGGATATCATGGAGCAGGAGGCCACAGAGGATATTGAGAAGATGGCGGCTATCACACCTACCGACAAGCCGTATATGAAGACGTCGGTGTGGGATACGTATCTGAAGCGTATACCGTGGCTCTTGTTCCTTATGATCTCAGCGACGTTTACAGGAAAAATCATTCAGGGATATCAGGATGCGTTGGCAGCCTATGCAGTGCTTACGATGTATATTCCGATGTTTATGGATACAGGCGGAAATGCCGGCGGACAGGCGTCTGTTACGGTGATTCGCAGCATTTCACTCGGCGAGATCGAATTCCGCGATTTGCTGCGCGTGGTCTGGAAAGAGGTAAGAGTAGCGGTCCTTTGCGGCGTTACGCTGTCTGTCGTGAATTTCGTCAAACTGCTTCTTCTGGACAGAGTCGGTTTCCAGGTGGCGATGATCGTCTGCCTGACAATGGTAGTCACAGTAATTGTAGCCAAGATCGTGGGCTGCGTGCTTCCGATGCTGGCAAAAAAAGTCGGATTCGACCCGGCAGTTATGGCAAGCCCGTTTATCACGACGATCGTGGATGCCGTTTCTCTGGTTATTTATTTCCAGATCGCCACAAGAATGCTTGGCATCTGACACCAAATAGATTGTTTGAAAGGAAATAAAGCAGGCATATGAAAAAAGAGACAGTAGTCAGACAAAACAGGTGCGATGATGAGATGAATCTGCTCCTGTTCGGATGCTTTTTTCTATATATGGGGCTGCAGTTTTTTGGAGGCAGCAAACAGCAGGAAATCGCCGGCGGGATCAACCTGGCATTCTATTTTATCTTTGTGCCGGGATTTCTGTTCCGGCTTGGATACTGCTTCAGGCAGACCGTGACGGGACTGCCCGGGGAACGGGGCAGGAGCAGGATGTTCTGGATGGCGCTTAAATACTATCTGTACTTTTTTGTGCTTGCGATGTTTCAGGAGACGGTACAGTACGGCAACAGTATCTCATACAGTCTGTCGCGTGTGCTGCCGGTTGTGACTGTGCCGTCCCTTTCGGCTGTCTTTTTTACACTTGCTCTGACTGCGCTTGCCGCTGCCGTTTTTTATGAAAGCCTTTCCGGACTGATGCTCCGGAAGAAAAAAATGGCGGCGCTTGCTGTGATCTGCATTCTCTGCGCGCTTCTGCGCGCAGATTCGGACACCTATGCCGTGTTTGCTGCGCTTACCGGTTCGGCGGAACTGGCGGCTGTACCGGCAGTTCCCTACTTTGCATATTTTTTGGCCGGAATGTGGCTTGAAAAGGAAAAACCGGGATTCCGGTGGAATCTCGCGCTTGCTGCAGCAGCAGGAACGGCGTTGTCTCTTCTTCTGTACCGCACTCCTGTGCAGGATATCTGCCGTGTCACGATCTCCATGCTGCCGGTATATGCGGTGTATCTGGCTGCAGAGTTTCTGGCGGATGGAACGATCCGCTTCCGCGTGCTCCGGTTCCTGTGCGTGACGGTCGAACCGGTGTTTTGGGCTTATGCCTGCGTTATGGCGGCTCTTTTCTTTTTCGGCGCAGGAAACATGGTGTCGGGCATCGGCGCCCCGCTTTTGCTGTCCGCTGCAGTATGGCTGCTTCTGTATCTGCTGATCCTCGGCTTTATCCTTTTCGGGAAACTTTATGCCGCAGGCTGCAGATGGTTTGCCGGCTTAAAGCACAAGACGGCGGCTTATTTTCTGATCTATACGGCCGCATTTGCAGTTTTGATGCTGCTTTGCTTCTCAGTCTTTTTAGCTACAGGCAATACGCTTTTGTGGGAAGCGGACGGCGTATCCCAGTATTATCCGAGAGCGGCTTATTATGCAGACAATATCCGGGAAATGTTTTCCGGTTTTCTGAAGGGTAATTTTGAGCTTACGATGTATGATTTCCGGCTCGGTATGGGCGGTGAGATCACATACAGCCTGGAACCGCTGTATTTTATCTTTGCCCTTTTCGGCGAAGACCACGTGGAGCTTGCGTATAACGTCATTACAGTCCTGCGGTTCTATCTGGCAGGGATCACTTCCTCTGTCCTGTTTTTGTATTTCAAAAAGGACTATTTCTCCACATTTATTGCGAGCGCCGTATACGTGTTCGGCGGGTTCGCTCTGTTCGGAGGCGCACGCCATACGATGTTCATGATCGCCATGATCATGATGCCGCTTCTGGTGATCGCGATCGAGGAAATCATGCGCAACAGGCGCTGGCAGCTCTGTACCGTGTTTGTGGCGGTCTCACTGTTCAGCAACTATTATTATCTCTATATGAATACGCTCGGTCTGGCGATCTATTTTCTGGTGCGGTTTTTCTGCCGCAGGGAAAAAGAAAAGAAGACGTTCAAGAATTTTATTGCAGAGGGACTGATGATCAGCGGTTCTTATCTGCTGGGCGTGGCGATGTCGTGTATCGTGCTCGTTACGACTTTCGGATTGTACGTCGGGTCCGGACGCAGCGGCGGAGCAGTCATTAAGACGCCGTCTCTGTTCTACTATAATGAGCAGTGGCCGGTAAGATGCTTCCTGTCGTTTCTGACGACTGCAAATTCTCCGGGAGAATGGATGAAGCTCGGATTTTTGCCGATCGCCTTTTTATGCGTGGCTTTCCTGTTTTCAAGAAAGGGAAGAAAGGAACTGAAGATACTGTCTGTGATCGGTGCTGTCCTGATGCTGCTTCCCGTTTCCGGATTTGTATTCAGCGGCTTCAGTTCAGTGATCAATCGCTGGTGCTATCTGATCGCCCTTCTCGTCGCGTACATCGTGGCAGACACGCTGCCCGATATGCGCAGGATGCAGAAAAAGGATATCCTGGTCTGCACGGGGGCAATGGCGCTTTACGGATTCCTCGCATTTTTCGGGACGGTTCTGCAGACCCGGTACGTAAAACTGGCGTTCCTTTTCCTGTTAGTGACGTTTGCGGTCGTACTGATCGGCCAGGAGCGTGTGAAACGTGTGTCAAATATTACGAAGCAGTGCCTGATGCTCTGCCTGACGGCTGCGATGGTATTTTATAACGGGTTTTCCCTGTTTTATATGGACGGTGTGGTAAATGAATATACTGCGCCGGGCGAGGCAAAGCAAAAAGCGGAAAATTCTCCGCTGGTGGCGGTAGATGAAGTGGGAGACGAGAGCTTTTACCGCGTCGCATCCCCGCAGCTCGACTATTCGACCATATCGTCCTCGATCATTCTGGATTATAACAGTACCACGATGTTCAACAGTACGCTGAACGGAAGTATTATGGAATATCTGGAGCAGATGGGAAGCACGGGTTACAGTGCGACGCAGCTTCTCGGACTCAGCAACCGTACCTTTATGAATGCGCTCGCCGATGTGAAGTATTACGCTTACTATGTGGATGAAAACCAGGAAGGACCGAAGCGGACGCTCCCGTACGGCTATGAAGAGGTGCTGCGCACAGAGGCAAACGGACAGGAGACTGTGGTATGCGAAAACCAGTATGCGCTTCCGCTGGGCTATACGTATTCCAGTGTGATATCCGAAGAAGAACTGGAGAAGTATGACGTACTGCAGCGCCAGGAAGTCATGATGCAGAGCGCAGTGCTGAATTCTGAGGATACAGACGGATACGAAGAGCAGAACAGTGAAATTGAGTCAACACTGCAGCTGCTTGACTATACTGTGTCCGGCCAGAAGGGAATTACTGTGACAGACAGCGCGCTGGTCTGCGGTCAGGAAAAAGGAAAAGTCAGATTCAAATTTGAGAGCCTTCCGAATTCGGAGACGTATCTTGTGCTGAAAAATGCGGTGCTGGAAGGCGATATGTCCGAAGAACCGATCAACCTGACATTTAAGACAGAAGACAACCGACTCGGTTACAGTTTCCGGTCCGATGACGACCGGTACGGAAGCGGGCAGCAGGATTACGTGTTTAATCTTGGTTACCATGAGGATCCGATTACCTCCTGCCAGCTGATCATGAACCGCGCAGGCGAGATCAAGTTTGACGAGCTTCTTATTTACAGCCAGCCGATGGATGAGCTGGAACAGTATACCGAATCGCTTACGGAAGATGTTCTTACGGATGTGGCGATAGAGACGAACAAAGTATCGGGAAAGATTTCCCTTGATGAAGAGAAACTGCTGGTACTTAGCATTCCGTACCAGAATGGCTGGACCGCATACGTAGACGGGGAAGAAGCAGATCTGGTGCGGACCAACTACATGTACATGGGAATCCCTCTTTCAGAAGGGGAGCATACGGTAGAGCTGGAATTTGCGATTCCGGGCGTACAGTATGCGCTTGTCATCATGCCGGCGGCAGTGGTATTATTTGTGCTGCTGAACGCAGTCCAGCATATCGTGAAAAGAAAAAGGGACAGGAAACAGCCAGTCAGGAGTGATGTGAAGTGAAATACTCAATCATTATTCCGTGCTACCGGTCATCTCAGACGATCCGGAAAGTCGTTGAGATGACGATCGCGGAGCTTGAAAAGCTTGGGAAAACAGAATATGAGTTTGTTCTGGTGGACGACTGTTCGCCGGACGGGGGAGCGACGATGGCAGCGCTCATGCAGCTTGTGCGGGAGCATTCCTGCGTAAAAGTTATTGAGCTCGCAAAAAACGCGGGACAGCATAATGCAGTGATGGCGGGACTTAATCATGCTTCGGGCGACGCTTTCATTGCGATGGATGATGATATGCAGACGCATCCTTCCCAGCTTAAATTTCTGATAGATGAATTTGATAAAGGATATGACATTGTATACGGATATTATCCGCAGAAGAAACACAGCAGGTTCCGGAATTTCGGAAGCTATATCAATTCGCTTTCTGTCCGGATCCTTCTGAAAAAGCCGAAGAACCTGAGGACGTCGAGCTTCTGGATCATCCGGCGCTTCGTCCGGGATTACGCCGTGGACTATAAGAGCGCCTATACGCATCTGCAGGGTCTGTTTTTGAGAACGACAAGAAATATCAGTACTGTGCCGATCCAGCATTTTGAGCGTGAGGTCGGCACCTCAAACTATACGTTTAAAAAACTGCTGAAGCTTTGGTCTAACATCCTCGGCTTTTCGGTCGTCCCGCTTCAGTTGGCTACGGTAGCGGGATTTATCTTTGCTTTTGCCGGACTGCTCGGCGCACTCGGCGTTATTATACTGAAGATCGTAAGGCCGGCTACATACATCGGCTGGCCGTCCATGATGGCTGCGCTCTGCTTTTTCTCTGGTATTAATCTCATGTTTATGGGGATCATTGGAGAATATGTGGGAAGGATTTTCCTCGGCATGAGCAGAAATCCGCAGTTTGTGGTAAGATGTGTCCATCAGCAGGTCGATCCTGGGCAGGAGGAGCGGGAGTCCGCTTTGCACAGGGAAACGATGTTAAAAGAAGCGTGCCATCCGGAATCTGAAAAGGACAGCAGGCCGGACAGCGGTGCATGCGAAAAGGAGGATCTATGAAAAAGTTGATGATCATGGGGGCTGGGATTTATCAGGTACCGCTGATCAAAAAGGCGAAGGAAATGGGTATTTATACGATCGCGGTCAGCATACCCGGCAATTATCCCGGTTTTTCGTATGCAGACGAGGTCTGTTATGAAAATACGGTGGATTATGAGAAGATTCTGGAGATCGCGAGAGAAAAGCAGATCGACGGGATTGTGACAGCCGGAACAGATGTCGCCGTGATTACGATCGGGAAAGTCTGCGACGAACTCGGACTGACCGGACTCAGTTTTGAAGCGGCAAAGATCGCATCCAACAAGATTCGTATGAAGCGTAAATATGAGGAGTACGGCGTCCGCACAGCGAGATTCCGGGAAGTATCTTTTGAAGATAATATGTATGAGGTTGCAAAGGATCTGAATTTCCCGCTGATTTTCAAGGCAGTCGATACATCGGGAAGCCGCGGCATTATCCGCGTCAATGCAAAAGAAGAATTTGAAGAGGCGCGGAACATCGTAAAGGCAAACACGAGGACCGATTACTTTATTATTGAGGAGTTTATCGAAGGAGAAGAATTCGGCGCGCAGGCGTTTGTATATCGCGGAGAAGTGAAATTTATCCTGCCGCACGGCGATTACGTATTTCAGGGGGACACCGGCGTGCCGATCGGACATTTCGCGCCGTACCGCCTGGACGACGCGATCATTGCAGATACGAAAGTGCAGCTTGAAAAGGCGATCGAAGCGATGGGACTTGACAACTGCGCGATCAATGCCGACTTTATCCTGAAAGACGGAAAGACATACGTGCTGGAACTCGGAGGACGTTCCGGCGCAACCTGTCTGGCGGAACTCGTTTCCATCTATTACGGGTATGACTATTACGAAAAGCTGATCCAGGCTGCACTCGGAGAAGACGTGGAGTTTCCGGATACACAGGCGGTCCCGAATGCAAGCATGCTGCTGCGCAGTGATTCGGACGGCACGATCCGTTCCATTGAGAACCTGAACGGGCCGGATGAACATATTTATGAGATACAGTTTGATTACGGAGTAGGCGACCAGGTCAAAAAATTCCATGTCGGCCCGAACCGGATCGGACATGTGATCACGAAAGGCGGGACGCTTGAAGAGGCGGTAGAGAAGCTGAATGAAGCTCTTGCGAAAATTAAGATCACGGTAGAATAAGAAACTAAAGTCAGGAAACCTTCTGGTGGGGCCGCCGTAAAATGCTTACGACTGCTCCCCCCCCGAACATCCAGTGTACACATGTCCGAGACAGATGTCCCGTATAGGGCGGATTTATCCGCCTGATACGGACAAATGTCAGGAGGACCAGGTGAACACGGATGTCGGGAGGCACAGTTGCATTTTACGGCGGTCTCATTGTGTGTCCTGTCTGCTAAGGTGTCGTCCATTCCTGTATGGCATCCTGAAACTCTTTGCTCTGCGTTAAAAATTCCATATCTCTGCTTTCGCATATTCCTTGAAGAATACTGTTTCGCATTTTGGCTCCCAGACCTTTTTCAGGCTCTTTTGTTTTGATATGGCGGTACAGGGGGCTTTTGTTTATTTCCCATTTACTGTTCAGAGACTTCAGCATGGAAAGCAGAAGCTTCAGACAGTGAGGCTTATCTTTTCTGGCGGAATAGAGCTGGAACTGTGCGGCGTAGGAACTGAGTTCCCATAAATCGAAAAGCGAAACGGCCTTTTCCGAAATGCCTGCAATTGCTTCGGCATCTTCACTTCTGTCTTGCTTCAGTGCGATCTCCATTAATGTGGCTAAGGTGGATTGAATTTCACTGGCGGTAATCAGAAGCTTTTCTTCTTCTAATTTAGCCGCTTCTTCTAATTTTCCATTTGCGATCAGCAAATTTACCTGCAGCTGTTTTTTATCGACCGGGGGCTTTTCCGGCATGGACTGCGCAGTATCCCGGATCCGGCTGTCCTGGCTGTTCTGGGCACGCTCGTACAGCGACTCGATGGAAGCAAGATACTGTTCTTGAGGAATGTCTTTTCTGCGGTCCAATGACAGCGCTCCATCCAAAAACAGTGCGGCGTTTAAAAGCAGCGGATAACAGGAGGGATATTCTTTGATTTTCTCCATTGCCGCCGTATAAGCTGTTTCGAATCCGTCTGCCTCACAAAGCTCCGACAGGTAATTGAGAAACAGAGTGATTTCTTTGTCCGTTAATTCTTCCTGAAAGGA
>DVHT01000134.1 GCA_018711885.1 Candidatus Choladousia intestinipullorum
TTCACAATATTTTGTGCGCTGTGTATGTGCTATTTTTGCTATAGAAAAGAACTTTCGGTTTTCAAAACTCCAATAATAAGGTAAAATGTTCACAGCAGCAGTAAATTTATATGCCTGAATATCATTTGAGAGGTTATTATGAACGAAAAAGCATTAAAGGTACTGGAGTACCATAAAATCATACAGCGGCTGACAGACTTTGCCGGCTCCCAGCCGGGAAAAGCCCTCTGCCGCAGTCTCGTACCATCCTCCGATATCGGGGAGATCCGCAGAATGCAGCGGGAGACGTCGGATGCAGCGGCACGTCTGTACCGCAAAGGAAGTGTCTCCTTTTCCGGACTGTCCGATATCCGCGGTTCTCTGAAGCGTCTGGAGGTCGGCAGTTCTTTAAACATTGAAGAGCTTCTGCGTGTCTGTACGCTTCTGGAAACGACGAACCGGGTGAAGTCCTGGGCGCGCAGCGACAACAGCCAGCCGGTAAATAATGAAGAACGCGAAGAAGATTCTCTGGAACAGATGTTTTCGGACCTGCAGCCGCTGACCACACTGGCAGCGGAGATCCGCCGCTGCATCATCTCGGAAGAGGAGATCAGCGATGATGCCAGCCCAGGGCTTCGTCAGGTACGCCGTTCCATGCGCGTGACGAACGACAGGATCCGTGCGCAGCTTACGTCACTCGTAAACGGAGCCACCCGCACTTACCTGCAGGATGCCGTGATCACGCAGAGAAACGGCCGGTTCTGTATTCCGGTCAAGGCAGAATACCGCGGCCAGGTGCCGGGAATGATCCACGACCAGTCCTCGACCGGCTCTACTCTTTTTGTCGAGCCGATGGCTGTCGTCAAGCTGAACAATGACCTGCGTGAGCTTGAGATCAAAGAGGAAAAAGAAATTGAAATCGTACTGGCAAATCTCAGCTCTCTCGTCGCTGAGCAGACGGAAGTCTTAAACAGCAATGTGGCTCTTCTGACGGAACTTGACTTTATTTTTGCGCGCGCTCTCCTGTCCCGTTCCTACAACGGCACGGAGCCCGAATTTAATACAGAGGGACGCATCCGCATCAAAAAAGGACGCCATCCTCTTCTGGATCCCAAAAAAGTAGTGCCGGTTGACATCCGCGTCGGCGACGATTTTACACTGCTCGTGATCTCGGGGCCGAATACCGGAGGAAAGACCGTTTCCCTGAAAACGGTCGGGCTTTTTACACTGCTTGGGCAGGCAGGGCTTCACATACCGGCCTTTGACCATTCTGAGCTGGCCGTCTTCCATGAGGTATACGCCGATATCGGAGATGAACAGAGTATTGAGCAGAGCCTCAGTACCTTCTCCTCCCACATGACAAATATCGTCTCTTTCTGGGAACAGGCTGATGAACATTCTCTCGTACTGTTTGATGAGCTCGGCGCCGGGACAGACCCGACAGAAGGGGCCGCTCTTGCCATCGCGATCCTCTCCAACCTGCACAGGAGGGGCATACGCACCATTGCCACCACACATTACAGTGAGCTCAAGGTATTTGCGCTTTCTACGCCGGGCGTACAGAACGGCTGCTGTGAATTCAACGTGGAAACGCTCCGGCCGACCTACCGCCTGCTCATCGGCATCCCCGGCAAGAGCAATGCGTTTGCGATATCGGAAAAGCTGGGACTGCCCGACTACGTGATCGAAGAGGCAAAAGGACAGATTTCTCAGGAGAACGAAAACTTTGAAGACGTGATCGCGGATCTTGAGACAAGCCGTGTGACGATTGAAAAAGAGCAGGAAGAGATCAACCGCTACAAACAGGAAATTGAAACGCTGAAACAGCGTCTTGAGAGGAAAGAAGACCGGCTCGAATCGAGCCGTGAGGCCATTTTGCAGAAGGCCCGTGAAGAGGCCCAGGCCATCCTGCGCGAGGCAAAAGAATACGCTGATGACACGATCCGGAAATACAATAAGCTTGGCAAAGAATCCGACGCTTCAAAAAAGATGGAGCAGGAGCGTGCAAAACTCCGCGAAAAAATGTCCGGACTCGAAAAAGGTATGGGAATCAAAGCCTCCAAAAAGCCGAAAAAGGAGCTGACCGCAAAGGACCTGCGGATCGGCGACAGCGTCAAAGTCCTCAGTATGAACCTGAAAGGAACGGTCAGCACGCTTCCGGATGCACGCGGAAATCTGGCTGTCCAGATGGGCATCCTCCGTTCACAGGTCAACATAAAGGATCTGGAAAAGCTGGAGGACGAACCCGTCTCCTACAAGGCAAAGCCGTCTTCCGGCTCACGCACGGGAGGCAGCAAAGTAAAAATGGCAAAATCTTATTCAATCAGCGCCGAGATCAATCTGATCGGCATGACGTCCGACGAAGCCATTGTAGAGCTTGACAAATACCTCGATGACGCTTATCTGGCGCACCTCTCCCCGGTCCGTATCGTCCACGGAAAAGGCAGCGGAGTCCTGCGCAAAGCCGTTCACCAGTACCTTCGCCGCCAGAAGCACGTCGCCTCCTACCGGCTCGGTGAATACGGCGAAGGCGACGCAGGTGTGACAATTGTAGAGTTTAAATAGATCCAGGTGTCTTAACAAGGAGGGAGCTTCATGATTGCAAAACAGAAGATACTGATCGTTGATGATGATGAAAACATATCCGAGCTGATTTCTCTCTATCTGACAAAAGAATTCTACGATACGCGGATAGTGCATGACGGAGAGACCGCCCTGCGCGAATTTGACACTTATCAGCCGAATCTGATCCTGCTCGACCTGATGCTGCCCGGCATGGACGGCTATCAGGTCTGCCGCGAGATCCGGCAGCGCTCCAGTGTCCCCATCATCATGCTCTCCGCAAAAGGGGAAGTGTTTGATAAGGTGCTGGGACTTGAGCTCGGCGCCGACGACTACATTATCAAGCCGTTTGACTCCAAAGAACTCGTAGCGCGCGTAAAAGCTGTGCTGCGGCGTTTTCAGCCGTATCCTGCACAGCAGCCAAAGCCTTCCGGCAAATACGTCTCATATACGGAGCTGGAGATCAATCTGACCAATTATTCTGTCGTCTACCGCGGCAGGAACATCGATATGCCTCCAAAAGAACTGGAGCTTCTGTACTTTCTGGCCTCCTCCCCGAATCAGGTATTCACGCGCGAACAGCTGCTTGATCATATCTGGGGATATGAATACATCGGCGACACGCGGACCGTCGATGTCCATATCAAACGGATCCGGGAAAAGATCAAGGATTATGCCAACTGGTCCATTGCCACCGTCTGGGGCATTGGCTACAAATTTGAGGTGAAATAATGAAGCGCAGACTGCTCGGGTCCTGCCTGGCTGCCTATCTGGTCTTTCTGGGAGGCAGCTTTCTGGCGGCCCTGCATCTCACCCCGCTTCTGGTCCGCAATTACCTGTCGTCTGTCATGGCAGACGGACAAGTCCCGGAACACATTGGCAGTCATTTCATTGCGATCCAGAATGTCTGCTACGTTCTGCTGTGCATTGTGTTTCTGCTGTCACTGATCCCGGCTGTATTCTTCTTCCTGCGGTTTTACCGGCCTCTGGACAGGATCACTTCTGCGGCAGCCGGATACGCACAGAGCAATGCGCCGAAACCGGAGATTCTGTATGACGGTGACGATGAACTCGGGAAGCTCGCAGCCTCTATCAATTATCTGGCGTTAGCCGTTCACAGTTCCGGCGAGAGCCAGCGCAGATTTATCTCGAATATTTCCCATGATTTCCGCTCTCCACTTACCTCGATCAAGGGTTATGTGGAAGCGATCCTCGACGGCACCGTTCCTCCCGAACTGCAGGAAAAATACCTGAAGATCGTCCTTGGCGAGACGGAGCGCCTCAATAAGCTGACGGAAGGGCTTCTGACTCTGAATACTTTCGATGACCGGGGCGTTTATCTGGAAATGACCGATTTTGACATCGCGGCTGTCCTTACCAGTGTCATCGCCTCATTTGAGGGGACCTGTCAGGAGAAAAATCTCCGGATCTCCGCCTCTTTCCCCAGAACCAGGACCATCGTATCTGCCGATATGGGGAAAATACAGCAGGTACTGTATAATCTGATCGACAATGCGATCAAATTCAGCGATCCCGGTTCCGAGATCGAGATTACGGTATCCACACAGAAAAATACCGTCTTTGTCTCCGTCAAAGACCACGGAGAAGGCATTGCCCGGGAAAATCTTCCCAAAATATGGGATCGCTTCTACAAAACAGATAGTTCCCGCGGCAAAGATAAAAAAGGGACGGGCCTGGGCCTGTCCATTGTAAAAGAAATCCTCCGTGCACACGGGCAGAATATCAACGTGATCAGCACAAAAGGCGTCGGTACAGAATTTATCTTTTCCCTTGCCAGAGAAAAATCCCGGTCCTGAGCCCGGAATCACGGACCGCTCCATAAACCGCAAAGTCTCAGAGCGCCGCCAGGGCAGCTCTGAGACTTTTCTTTATCTGATCTTCTATTTCAGACCGGAGTTTCTGTTCTTACAGCCAGGCTTTGATCTGCTCATATACGCCTGCGCCGTCCAGCTTATACTTCGCAAGAAGTGCAGCAGCCGGGCCGGATTCACCGTATACGTCCTGAACACCGATCCGCAGTACCGGAGTCGGAGCTTTTGCGGAAAGCGTCTCACATACCGCTCCGCCGAGTCCGCCGATCACAGAGTGTTCTTCTACTGTAACCACTTTTCCGGTAGCCTTTGCAGCTTTTACTACCAGCTCTTCATCCAGCGGCTTGATCGTATGGATGTTGACGATCATAGCGGAGATGCCGTCTTTTGCCAGCATTTCTGCCGCTTCCAGAGCGCTGTTTACACACAGTCCTGTCGCGATGATCGTAACGTCCGTACCTTCGCGCAGGGTAACGCCCTTGCCGATCTCGAACTTATAGTCCGGATTTGTATTGATCACCGGAACAGCAAGACGTCCGAAACGCAGATATACCGGTCCTACATACTCATAAGCAGCTTTAACGGCCGCTCTTGCCTCAATATCGTCGGCCGGGTTGATCACTACCATACCCGGAATCGTACGCATCAGCGCGATATCCTCATTACACTGGTGTGTCGCGCCGTCCTCGCCTACTGAGATACCTGCATGCGTCGCGCCGATCTTCACGTTCAGATGCGGATATCCGACAGAGTTACGCACCTGCTCAAATGCACGTCCTGCCGCAAACATCGCGAATGTGCTTGCAAACGGAACCTTGCCCGTCGTAGCCAGTCCGGCTGCGATCCCGATCATATTGCTCTCTGCGATACCGCAGTCAATATGTCTGTCCGGAAATGCTTTCTTGAATACTCCTGTCTTTGTTGCACCTGCAAGGTCGGCATCAAGAACTACAAGATTATCGTGCTGCGCGCCCAGCTCTGCAAGAGCGTTTCCGTAGCTCTCTCTCGTTGCAATTTTCTTTACTTCTGACATAATGCTTCCCCCACTTTCTCTAAGTCTGCCATGGCAACTGCGTACTGCTCATCGTTCGGAGCTGTTCCGTGCCAGGATGCCTGATTCTCCATAAAGGATACGCCTTTGCCCTTTACTGTCTTCATGATGATGGCAACCGGCATTCCTTTTACCGTCTTCGCTTTTTCAAAAGCTGCTCTCAGCTGTTCCATATCATTTCCGTCTGCAACATTGATCACATAGAAATTAAATGCCTCGAATTTCTTGTCGATCGGGTACGGGGAACATACATCTGCAATGTTTCCGTCGATCTGCAGTCCGTTATTATCAACGATTACCGTCAGATTGTCCAGTTTTCTGTGGCCTGCGAACATAGCAGCCTCCCATACCTGGCCTTCCTGAATCTCGCCGTCGCCGAGCAGTGTATATACATGATATGACTTTCCGTCCATCTTTCCTGCAAGCGCCATGCCTACTGCTGCAGAGATTCCCTGTCCGAGAGAACCGGATGACATGTCAACACCCGGAAGGTGCTGCATACACGGATGTCCCTGAAGGTGGGAACCGATATGACGCAGTGTCACCATCTCCTCTACCGGAAAATATCCTCTGTGCGCCATTGCCGCATAATATCCCGGAGCCGTATGTCCTTTTGAGAGGACGAAACGGTCTCTGTCCGGATCAGTCGGATTCTTCGGGTCAATATTCATCTCTTCAAAATAGAGATACGTAAACAGGTCGGCCGCTGAAAGTGATCCGCCCGGATGTCCGGCCTTTGCGCTGTGTACGCCTGTCACAATACTTTTACGAACTTCGTTCGCCATTTTTTGTAATTCCAGTGTCGTCATAATGGTTCGTTCCTTTCCTTTCTTTATGCTTGGCCATAGTAGGCATTCGCACCATGCTTTCTCATAAAATGCTTTTCTTTAATGCAGTCAGGAGCCGGTGCAACACGGGGATTGATCAGCTCTGTCTGGCAGGCCATCTTTGCGACTTCTTCCAGAACAACAGAATTGTGGACTGCCTCGTCGGCGTCCTTTCCCCATGTAAACGGGCCGTGGTTCGTGCAGAGCACAGCCGGCACGTAGTTCGGGTTAATATTGTTCTTTTTAAAAGTCTCGATAATGACAAGACCCGTGTTTTTCTCATATTCGCCATTGATTTCTTCTTCTGTCAGGCTTCTCGCACATGGGATTGGTCCATACATATAGTCTGCATGCGTCGTGCCATAGCACGGAATGCTCCTTCCGGCCTGAGCCCATGAAGTCGCCCATGGCGAATGCGTATGTACCACGCCTCCAATCTCCGGAAACGCCTTATAAAGTTCCGCGTGTGTCGGAGTGTCAGAAGATGGCTTATACCTTCCCTCTATACGGTTGCACTCCAGATCCATCACAACCATGTCGTCCGGTGTGAGCTTGTCATAATCCACACCGCTCGGCTTTATCACAAAGTAACCTGTCTCGCGATCAATGCCGCTTACATTCCCCCAGGTATAAGTAACCAGCCCTCTCCTTGGGAGTTCCATGTTAGCTTCGTATACCTGCTTTTTCAGTGCTTCTAACATTCCTCTCCTCCTTCTATGATTCTTCTGTCTTTCCTTTCTCTATCATACACTTTTTTCACAGATTCGTCCAGATATTTCTGTGTCTTTTCACTCAATACTCTTCAGTGATTCTACCATGTCGATCTTTTTCAGTTTAAAATACATGGCCAGATTTACGACAACAGAAAAACCGATCGTAAACAGAACCGCATAGATAAAACTCGGTACATTGATATTTCGCCCGAACATGCAGATATCTACTTCCACCGTAGTGATCACATAAGCATGAAGGAATTTTCCAAGCACGCATCCAAGCGCAGCCCCGATCGCGGTCAAAAGGATATTTTCCCGATAAACGTAAGCAGCCACCTCTCCGTTAAAAAATCCGAGTACTTTCAGGGTCGCAAGCTCTCTTCTGCGTTCATTGATATTGATATTGTTCAGGTTATAAAGGACAACAAAAGCCAGCATACCGGCTGATACAATCAGAACAATCATGACAATATCCATCGCTCCGATCATGCTGTCAATCTGGCCTGCCATTGTCCTTGTATATGTAATGTTCAGTACGGCATCCTGCGCCAGCATCTGTTCCCCGATCTGTTCGATGACAGACTCATCCTCCGGACTTTTCCAGAAAATACTGTTGTACTCTGGCGCTTCTCCGTATACCTGTTCATACAGAGACGGCGTCATGTAGACGTAATGCGACAGGTAGTTCTCGCACACTGCCGCTATCGGTACTTCCACATCCTCTTCCCCGTCTCTTTTCAGCGTGATCGTATCGCCCGGACGGATCCCGAGCTCATTTGCCACCTTTTCCGTGATAACCGCGCCTTCGTCCGTCAGTTCGTATTCCTCTTTGGTCTCGCGGTCGCGGAAACACAGGAACTCTTCGAGGTTCTCCGTATTTTCCGGCACATACAAATATACGTACCATTCTTTGTCCGAGGTGCCCTTTGTATCAATCTCTTCCTGCTGCATATAGAACCGGCCAGACTGTGAAATACGGGTTTCTTCCTGTATCAGTTCCTGCACCGTCTGCTGCTCCTCTTTCGACGCATCCGTATCAAGCACCGTCATTGCGTCATATTTCTGCAGTTCATCAAACTGAAGAATCCCGATATCTTTGATAGAGTCCTGCAATCCGTATCCTACAAGAAGCAGCGCCATACAGCCGCCGATTCCGAATACCGTCATCAGGAAACGCTTTTTATAGCGGATCAGATTCCGTACCGTAGACTTCCAGGAAAAACTGAGGTGATTCCAGAAAAACGGAATCCGCTCCAGCAAAACGCGTTTTCCCTGCTTCGGTGCCGGCGGACGCATCAGCTCCGCCGGAACTGCGCGCAGTTCTTTGTAACAGGACAGCAACGCCGCTCCGATCGTGCATACCAGTGCCGTCCCGGCAGAGATCAGCGCATAGGACCATTCATACGGGACCAGTATCTCCGGAAGATATATGTAAATAATCCCGTATGCATTGATGATGACCCACGGAAGCAGCTTCTCTCCCACCAGTACGCCGAGCACACTGCCGCCCAGCGTCGCATAAAACGCATACTTCAAATATTTGGAAGCGATCGCCGCCTTACTGTACCCAAGGGCCTTCAGCGTGCCGATCTGAGTACGCTCTTCCTCCACCATTCTCGTCATCGTCGTCAGGCTGATCAGCGCTGCCACCAGAAAGAATACTGCCGGAATGACCTGTGCCAGGTTTCCGACTCTCTGAGCGTTTTCACCGAAACCTGAGTGCTCCGGAAGCGCATCTCTGTCGTCTACATACCATTCCGGAAACTTGAGCTCATCCAGCTCTTTCTGCGCATCGTCGATCTCCTGCTGTGCATCCTGCAGTTCCTGCTCTGCATCCAGGATCCGCTGCTCGCCATCTGCGATCTCCTGCTGTGCATCCGCTTTTCCCTGTTCGTACTCCTCCCAGCCTTCACTGATCGTCTGCCGGTTCTCAGCAAGCGCTTTCCGGCCATCCGCGATCTGCTGTCTTGCATCTTCAAGCTCCGTTCTCGCATCAGCAAGCTGCTGCCGTCCGTCGGCGAGCTGGCGTTCCCCGTCGGCAAGCTGGCTCTGTGAGGACGCAAGCTGTGCCCAGCCGGTATCCAGCGACTGCCGCGCCGATTCCAGCTTAGCCTTCGCCTTTCTTAATTCCTGATACCCGTCGTCAATCTCCTGCTGTGCAGATTCCAGCTGCGCTTCCGTCGCTTCCAGCGTCGCCTTTGCTGTCTCAAGCTGCGTGCGGCCTGCTGAAATCTCTGCTTCCTTCTGGTCGAGCGTCTGTTTCGCCGCATTAATCTCCCCGATCGCTGTCTGCATCTGCGCCGCCGTCTCCTGCGCCTGCACGATCCCCTGACGGGCTGCCTCCAGAGATGCTGCGGTGCTGTTGATCTTTTCCTGAAGGCCGGGCAGGGCGCCTTCCAGCTGCTTTGCTTCATTCGCGGCATTCTGCGCAGCGGTCTCTTCGCCGGAAATCTTTGTATCCAGCTCAGACATCTCGTTTCCCAGCTGCGTTATCTTAGTCTGAAGCTCCGCCTGCTCTTTTTCGAGCCTTGTTTTCTGCTCTCTTGCAGCTTGCTTCTGCTCTTCCGTTGCATTTGCGTCATTAATAATCTGATCCTGTGCGCTGATCTCTCCCGGTATCTGGGCAAGCCGTGCCTGTGCGTTATTCTTCTCTGTCTCTTTCGCGCCGCGCTCGGTCCGGTACTGCGCCGCCCTGTCGTTCGCGGCCGTTTCTTCTGCGCGCTTGGCCCCGGCGGCGGCGCTTTTTTCATTGTACTCCGACTGGAGGGCTGTCTGCTGCCCTTCCAGCGCGGCCGCCGACTCCTGAAGTGACTGCGCCTGGCTCTGAGCCGTATCATACGCGCTCTGGAGCGTAGGCAGCTGCGCCGCTGCAGTGTCGTATTCCTGCCATCCCTGCTTGAGCTGTGCTTCCCCGGCTTCGATCTGGGCAAGGTTCGTCTGGTACTCCTGCCATCCGGTCTCAAGCTGCGCCCTGCCTGCGTCAACCTGCTCCTGCGCGGCCTCAAGCTTTTTGGTCGCCTGCTTTTCTTCTTTTTCGTATTCCTTCAGGCCATCCTGATACTCTTTTTCCCCCGCAGAGAGCTCCTGTTCGCCATCCGCGATCTGCTGCTGTGCATCTGCGACCGTACTCTCATTGTCCGCAAGTTCGGCCTCGCCCTCCTGCAGGCTGGTTTCTCCGTCTGCCACCTCAAGCCCGGCGTCATTCAGTTCCTTCTTTGCGTCAGAGAGCTGCGCTTCACCGTCGAGCAGTTCTGACTCCGCCTCGGCAAGCTCTGCATCCGCTTCCGCTTTCCCGTCTTCCAGTTCCTTTTTCGCGTCTGCGAGCTCCTGATTGCCGTCTTCTACCTCCTGCCGCGCGTCATCCAGCTTTCGCTGTGCTTCCTCTACGACCTCGTCGTACCGGATATCACAGCGCGCATCCGCGATCCCCTCCACACGGTCATACACTTCTGCCACAAGCTCCTCATAGCCGTCTGTAAACGCTGTCTCATCCTGCGCGCCTTCTGCTCTTAAATAGGCAACGCTGTAGACATCCGTATCAAAATCCTCCGGAAGTACGTAAAGAAAACCGGACAGTGACCCGGTTCCAAGTGTCGTGCTGCCACGCTCAAATGAAATGTAAGTCGGACTGTATCCGCAGCCGCTGACCGTAAATTCTCTGCGTTTCAGGGTGCTGTTCTCTTCATCATCCACTGTGATCCTGATCGTGTCCCCCGGTTCATATCCCATCTCCTGCGCATACAATTCATCCAGGAAACACTCGCCTTCCTCATCCGGCAGCTCTCCGCTCGTGACTGCCAGCTTATTCATATCGTCAGCCATAGACTCCACATGCAGCACGACTTTTGTATCACCTTCCCCGCAGTAGACGTCTTCCATATAGCAGCCGCTGACATGCTCTACGCCTTCTACTTCTCTCATCGCATCGAGATCTTCTTCTGTCAGTCCCAGAGTGCCCATCACGCGGATATCCATCAGAGCATAATCATCAAAGTACGCGTCCCCCGTTTTTCTCATGGAAGGCGCCGCCGACTGAATTCCGGAATAAAATGCCACCCCGAGCGCTACGATAAAGAATATAGATAGAAAACGATTCAGACTTTTTCTGATCTCAACACGGAAATCCTTCCGCAATGCTTTCTTCTTCATACTGATACCGCTCCCGTCTTCTGCCCCTTACCACTCAATCGTCTCAACCGAAACCGGTTTTTCATTCATCCGCATCCCCGACACACGTCCGTTCTTGATCTTTATCACGCGGTCCGCCATCGGCGCAATCGCTGAATTGTGCGTAATGACAATGACTGTCATTCCCTTCTCCCGGCACATATCCTGCAAAAGCTTCAGGATCGACTTTCCGGTCTGATAATCCAGCGCTCCTGTCGGCTCGTCGCACAGCAGCAGCTTCGGATTCTTCGCCAGTGCTCTGGCGATCGATACTCTCTGCTGCTCGCCGCCGGAAAGCTGAGCCGGGAAATTCTTCAGGCGCCCCTCAAGTCCCACTTCTCTCAGCACCATACGCGCATTCAGCGGATTTTTACAGATCTGCATGGCAAGTTCCACATTCTCCAGCGCCGTCAGGTTCGGAACGAGATTGTAAAACTGGAACACAAATCCGATGTCTTCCCTCCTGTACTTTGTAAGCGCCTTTGCGCTGTACTTTGCGATATCCTGTCCGTCTACCCAGACACGGCCCGTACTGGCCGAATCCATGCCGCCCAGAATATTCAGGACTGTCGTCTTTCCTGCGCCGCTCGGTCCCACGATCACGACAAATTCACCTTTTTGTATCTCAAAGTCAATCCCGTCCACCGCGCGGATCTCGACCTCTCCCATCCGGTAGACTTTCGTGACCTGCTCTAATTTAACGAATGCATCCTGCATTGCTTTCTCCCTGCTTTCTGAAAATAACTGCAAATTGTACTTCTATTGTACAGATGTTACAGAAAACCTGCAATGGGTTTATAAAAATTTAATCATAGTGCAGTTCTGACCACAAAAAAAGGCAGAGACTGTCTGATCTGATGCAGTCTCTGCCTTTTTCCTGTCTTTTCCTTCCGTCCGGGTCCAGTCCTCATTCACTCACAGCTTTTTATGACGGCTCAGACCCCAGCCCGCAAAGCTGCAGGAACTCCGGATATTTCCGGTCCCAGGCTTCTGGTTCTTCTGGCCGGTAGTGTTCCATCGGAAACGTCTTTCTTACTACTGCCCGAACTTCTTCTTCATTTTTCAGTTCACCCGTCCCCACTGCCTGCATGAGGATATTGCCGGCAGCCGACGCTTCTCCGGGAGCTGATATTACTTCCATATTCATCGCTTCAGCCAGCATCTGATTCAGAAATGCCACACCGCTTGCTCCGCCGATGACATATACGATATCCACCTTGCGCCCCGTAGTCTTCTTCAGCGCCTCCAGTGCGTATCTGCATTTAAACGCAATGCTTTCGTAAATGATCCGTGCAATCTGTCCGATATCCTCTCGCGATACGGGACGCTGTCCGGTCCTTTTCAAATACTCTGTGATACTGCCGACCATGTCATCCGGATTATAGAAGCTTTCGTCCTCCGTATCGATCACAGCATAAAACGGGACAGCCTGGGCTGCCAGGGCGGCAATCCTCGGATAATCACACGCAAGTCCCATCTTCTCCCACTGCCTTCTGCATTCCTGGATCAGCCACATCGCGCAGACATTTCTCTTTAAGAGCGTCTTGCCGAACGCAAGTCCCGTATTGGAAAGATTATAGCGGTAAGAAAGCTCGCTGTCTGCCGGTTCATCCAGCTCCATGCTCACCAGATACCAGCTTCCCGTAGCGATAAACGCCCAGTTCGTGCCTGCCTCAGCCGGCACTGCCACTCCCGCCGACGACGTATCGTGTGTCGCCGGGGCGATCACGTCGAACTGGTTTGTCCCGAGAAACGCCGCATGTTTTTTCGAAATCTGCCCCAGGTATTCCCCGGCATGTACGACAGGCGGCCGGATACTTTTCGGAATACCGAAAAGATCAAACACCCGGTCCTCCCAGCACTGTTTTTGCATATCAAACAGCTGAGAATAAGAAGCGGCCGAAATTTCCGAGCAGACTCTGCCGCTGAAAAAATACATCAGCAGGTCGCCAAGATGCATGATCCGGTCTCCTTCTTTAAATGCATCCGGCCGTTCCTTCAAAAGCGCGATCATCTGGCAGAGCGTTGTGTCCTGTGTCTTTCGCTGTCTCGTCAGCCCGTACAGTTCACGATAACTGATTACCTTCTCCACTTCCGCCGGCATCCCGTTCGTCCGCCTGTCGCGGTAAAAGACCGGCAGTCCTTTCATATCTCCGTGCGCATCGACAATGCCGAAATCACTGACCCATGCATCCACCCCGATGCTCCTGACCGGCACCTGCTTCTTTCCCAGCGTCATAAGTGTCCTGCAGATTTCCTCATATACTCCGTAGAGGTCGATGCACAGATGGCCGCCCATCCATACTCTCGGTGTCGCAAACCGCCCCGCTTCTCTCATGCGCAGCGTTCCGTCTTCGCCAAGCGAAGCCTGCAGGATCTTTCCATTGCTGGAGCCCAGATCTACTGCCAGATACTGTTGATTCACTTCTTCACCCCCATTTTCGCCTGCTGCAGCTTTAATTAATAGTAAAACCCCCGTCTATGACGAGATTGCTTCCGTTTATCATAGCCGCCGCATCGCTTGCCAGATATACGAATGCCATAGCCACCTCATCCATCTCGGCAAACCGGCCTGCCGGAATCTGTGCCAGATGCGCTTCGGCCCGCTCTCCTACCCAGTAATCCTTCGCCATCGGCGTCATCACTACGGTCGGAGCCACAGAGTTCACAGTGATGCCATATTTACCCCACTCCAGTGCAAGGTCACGCGTCACGGCCATCAGTCCTGCCTTGCTCGCGGAATAAGCGACATGTCCGTACAGAGCCACGACTCCCGCCTGCGAGGACATATTAATGATGCGCCCGCCGCGGCCCTGTCGGATCATAATTTTGCCTGCAATCTGGCATACGTAAAATACGGCGTTCAGATTGACATTGATTACTCTCAGATATTCCTCCGGAGAAATATCGCAGGCCGCCGTACCGGAACCGAGTCCGGCAATGTTGCATACGATGTCAATCCCCTGCATTTCTTTCAGGATCGCATCAAACGCCTTTTCCACCTGCTCATAATCGGTCAGGTCCACTGCAATCCCGAGCGCGTCCGGCGCGATCTCTTTTGCAATCCGGACAACTTCCGGGTTCCTGTCAAGCGCCACTATTTTCGCTCCTTTTTTTGACATGAGCTTTGCCGTCGCATTCCCGATACCGCTGGCCGCGCCCGTAATGACAGCTACCTTGCCGTCAAGGCGGAGGTTCTCGTCAAATCCTTTGTATGGTTTCATTCTTCTCATCCTCTCTTCCTGCAGCATATCCCGGACAGGGCCGCCGTATTATGCGGAAGAAACTCTCCGGGTGCATAAATCCGGCCGCTCGGAAATCTTCCCATAAAAATATTCTCTTCAATCGACAGATCCGGAATATAATTCAGTTCCTGATAAATCATCGCGATCCCTTTTTCTCTTGCATCGATCGGGTCTTTAATAACGGTCTCCTTCCCGTCGAGGAAAATGCTGCCGCTGTTTGGTTTATATAAACCATTGAGAATTTTCATCAAAGTCGATTTTCCTGCTCCGTTTTCTCCTACGAGAGTATGGACTGTGCCGGGCCGGATCTTGATCGTTACATGATCCAGGGCTCTTACGCCGGAAAAATCCTTTACAATATCACGCAGTTCAATTTTGTAAGTATCTCCCATAAGCTCTCACCGCCTGTCGCTCCTCTTTTTGTTATTTTACTGATAACTACAATGGTTTTTTCAATTTTCACAGATAAAATACCACAAGAAACAAACAGTGTCAACAATTATTATGTTTGTTTTTTATGATTATATTGTTTTTTTGTTCATTTAATTGTATAATATAGGCATAAATCTAACATTATCATTTCAGGAGGTGTTCATTTGAAAGCAGAAGAGCGCAGAAAACAGATTTACAACATTATCAAGTCAAACGAAGAAATATCCGTCACTTCACTATCCTGCCGATTTAATGTATCTCCAATGACGATCCGAAGAGATTTAAACGCACTGGAAGAATCCATGCTGATCAACCGAACGTATGGGAAAGCGCACATTATAGACAGGAACCGGCAGGAATTTTCGTTTGAATACAGAAAAACCGTCAATATCGAACTGAAAAGGAAAATTGCACGAACGGCACTGAATTTATTAAAAGACACCTCTACCTTATATGTAGACGGAAGCAGTACGGTCACAGAGCTTTTGAAGATTCTGCCAAACGACCGCACGTATACGATATTCACAAACAGCTTTGAAGCGCTGAAAATACTGTGCCAGCGGCCGTGGATCCGGACGTTTGCGATCGGCGGTTTTCTCGGCCCTGACCACAACACGTTTGATGATGAGACGACGATCAATATCGCAAAACAGATCTTTGTCGATGCCGCCATCACCTCCTGCAGCTGTTTTTCTGTCAACGGCGTATTTAATGACGGAAGCACAGGTACGCAGGTGAAGCGCATCATGATCAATAATTCCGCCCGCAATTTTCTTCTTGCGGACCATACAAAATCAAATTCCCAGGGGCTGTTTTTACTAAACTCCTGGGATACAGTACACTGTATGGTCACGGACTGCCCGCTTGACCAGAAATGCCTCGATGCGATCCGGTCCTACGGCGCGGACGTGTACTGGTGAAATTCCGCGGCGCAAAAAAATACAGCGGGCGAACTCCTTAACAGGAATTCGCCCGCTGAACTATTGCGCGCACAGAAATACGCGCTTACGGGGTGCCTCTATGAATTATTCTGCTTCTGCCCTCACTTCATCTACCTGCTCCTGAGTCAGAGCGCCCTTCTCTACGTAAAGATCCAGGTATTCATCAACATTTTCTTCTGTAATCAGGATCGCTTCCATTGTAGCCTCAATTACTTCTTCCTCGCCGGTGAGAAGCTTTGCTGCCGCATCCAGATTCAGCTGTGCCATTTCATCTGTATCCTGCATAACAGTCGCCGTGATATGGCCCTGCTTGATTGCCAGAAGGGCTTCCGGAAGTCCGTCTACGCCATAGAACAGTGTGTCGTCATAATCCGGATTGTCTTTTACTACTTCGTACGCGGAAAGAGCAAGCGCATCGCCGATTGTCAGAACAACGTCGATGTCTCCGTATGACTGTACCCAGTCTTCCATCGTCGCCATAAAGGTCGCCTGGTCTTCTCTGTCTGTAATCTTCTCAGCCAGAAGCTCTACGTCCGAACGTTCTTCCAGATAGATGTCATTGTAAGCCTGAAGTCTCGACTCTGTGTGGAGATTTCCCGGATTACAGGACATGAATACGGTTCTCGCATTTTCCGGCGCCTGCTCTGCAGCCAGCTCTGCCAGCACCTTGCCCTGCTCGTACGGATCTGCGTCTACCCATGAGCCGCCTTCCAGTTCGCGGATACCTGCGTTCGTCGTAATTACTTTGATTCCCGCATCCAGAGCCTGCTGGCAGTACGGAAGCTGCAGATTTCCGTCGTTCGGCTGTACGATAATACAGTCGTATCCTTTTGTGATACATGTTTCAATCAGGTTGTTCTGTTTGTCGCTGTCAGCCTGAGCGTCCAGAATCTCCAGCGTAAACAGATCCTCGTAGTTCTTTGCCTCTGCCTCGAAAGAATCCATAATACGTGCTACAAAGCTGTCGCCTGCATTCCGGACAATCAAAGCAACCTCATACTTTTCATCCTCTGCGGAACCTGTCATTCCAAGCCCCATCGACAGAGTCATTGCGGACGCCAACGCAAGCGCCAGTCCTTTTCTCATCTTCTTCATTATAAAACCTCCTTTAAAATAATAGTTTTTTATCCATAAGCCTTTTCGGCCTTATGTTCAGCCTTTTTTGTACGTCTTTTTCTTCTTAGAATAAATATCCCATATTACGGCGACGCCGATGATAAAACCACGTACTACCTGCTGCAGATAAGAATCGATCGATACCAGATTCATGATATTGTTCAGGAAACCGACGATGAAGGAACCGATTACCGTACCGAAAGGATTTCCGATACCTCCTGAGAAACTGGTTCCGCCGATGATGGTGGACGTCATGGCGTCAAATTCATAATTCAGGCCGCCGTTCGGCATTGCACCGTTTACACGCGATACCCATACGGCCGCAGCCAGTCCTACGAGGATGCCGTTGATGACGTAACCGAGAACTTTTACCCGTTTTACTGCAATTCCGGAAGCTCTGGCCGCTTCCTCATTGCCTCCGACCGCGTAAAAGGATCTGCCGAGTCTGGTCTGCCTCATAAGATACGCCACCGCGAGGAAGCATATCAGCATAAAGTAAACCGGCATCGGTATTCCCAGGAACGATCCCTGGCCGATAAACGTAAGGCTTCCGTCTATTCCGTAAAGGTTTGTACCTCCCGTGTAGAAAAGAGCCGCGCCTCTGGCCATCGCCTGCACCGCCAGAGTGGCGATAAACGGCGGAGCATCAAATTTTGTTACCATCAGGGCACTGATCAGGTTACAGGCAATCGCTACCACAATCGCCACAAGAACCGCCAGAAAGGCATTCGGCACACTCTGGTAAAAAGATACGCAGAAGCATCCCGCAAGAGCCAGCACCGATCCGGCCGCCAGATCCAGCAGGCCGCAGATAATCAGGATCATCGCCCCGAAAGAAATAATAATATTTACAGACTGCTGTTTTACCACACTGATTAAGTTATTGGCTGTTAAAAAGCTTTCATTTGCCAGGCTGCAGACCGCCATCATGACAATTAAAATCAGAACCAGACTGTATTTATTCAGCAGTCCTTTCCATCCCCCTGCTTTCGTCAACATAGATATACCTCCTATCACTTTTCTGTCTTGCTAATCCTGCACCGCCATACTCATAATGGCTTCCTGGCTGAATTCCTCTCTCTTCAGACAGCCTGCAATTTTACCTTCTTTCATTACGTAAATCCGGTCGCACATACCGATCAGCTCCGGAAGCTCGGAGGAAACCATAAGAATCCCCTTGCCTTCTTCTGCAAATTCTTCCATCAGCTGATAGATCTCGCTTTTGGCTCCCACGTCGATTCCTCTGGTCGGTTCGTCCAGAATCAGAACCTCCGGATCGCAGAGAAGCCATTTTGCAAGAATTACCTTCTGCTGATTTCCGCCGGAAAGATTCGCGATTTTCGTTTCCAGAGACGGAGTTTTCACCCGCATTTTCTCGCATACGCCCGTAACTTTCTCGATCTCTTCTTTTTTATGGCGTCTCCCTTTGTAAAAATAGTTTTTCAGAGAAGCCAGAGAAGTGTTTTCCAGAATATCCCTTACCGGAATAATTCCGTATCTGCGCCGGTCCTCCGAAACCATTGCAATTCCTTTTTCTATGGCCTCTGTAGCGCTTCGGATCTGCGTTTCTTTTCCGGCAAGGATAATTTTGCCCTTTTCATACGGATCCAGCCCGAAGACTGCGCTCATTGTTTCGGTACGCCCTGCTCCTACCAGACCGGCCATACCTACAATTTCGCCTCTGTTTACAGAAAAGCTCACATCCTGGAACACTCCGCCGTAGCTCAGTCCTTCCACACGGAGAACTTCTTCGCCGATCGGCAGCTCTTTTTTGGGGAACCGGTTTTCCAGCTTCCTGCCCACCATGAGGCGAACCACTTCATCCATGTCTGTCTCATTTACACTCTTTGTGGTGATCGCCGCTCCATCCCGGAGAATGGTGATCTCATCTGCCAGCCGGAAAATTTCATCCATCTTGTGAGAAATGTAAATAATGCTTACGCCTCTCTGCTTCAGCTCCAGAATCTTCCGGAAGAGAAATTCCGTCTCTTTATCCGATAGAGAAGATGTGGGCTCGTCCATAATCAGAATCTGTGCGTCAAAGGAAACTGCTTTCAGGATCTCAATCAGCTGAATATCCGCCACGCTCAGGCTGCGAAGCAGCGTATCCGGCTGATACGGCAGTCCCTCCTGCTCCATCAGGCGCACTGTTTCCTGCCTGATTTTCTTCCAGTCCATCCGCAGCTTTCCCGCCTTTGGCCATCTTCCCATAAATACGTTTTCCGCAACCGTGAGATCCGGCACATACGTCAGCTCCTGGAAAATCATGGCCACTCCGTGCTTTCTGGCATCAATGGGGTTGTGAATCTGCACCTTTTCCCCATCAATGATAATCTCGCCTTCATCCGGCTGGTAAATGCCGTCCAGAATCTTCATCAGAGTAGACTTGCCTGCGCCGTTTTCTCCGCAAAGCACGTGCACCGTCCCCTTTTTCAGGGAAAAACTCACCTGATCCAGCGCCTTTACGCCCGGGAATGACTTGGATATGTTTTTCAGTTCCAGCTTTACATCCGAAGGCATTGCTGCACCCCCTTTTCATATAATAATTAGAATTGGATAACCCCTTTAATTACGTTTTTTGCATCCTCTACTACCGTGCGGAACGCTTTGTCCGACTCATCGAACGTAAAGCGGTGGGTTACAATCTGCTTTACGTCGATCGAACCGCTGGAAACCGCGGCGATAGCCGTAGGATAAAGGTTGCGGTAGCGGAATACTGTTTTAATCGTTATTTCTTTTTTCATGGCCTGTGAAAAATTGTATTCCGCCATGCTCTCCGCAGCCATCCCTACCAAAACTATGGTTCCGCCCTTTTTCACGAAATACGGCGTCTGCTGGATCGTCGGGATCGCGCCGGCCGTTTCGAACACGATGTCTGCGCCCTTTCCGTTAAAGAGCTCGCCGATCCGCTCTTCCACATTCTCTGTACCGGCCTGTATTACGTCTGTTGCGCCAAGCTGCTTCGCCATATTCAGGCGTTTTTCGTAAAGATCTACTACAACGATTTTGGAAGCGCCTCTGGCTTTTGCGGAAAGGAGCGTTACCAGACCGATGCAGCCGCCTCCGAGGATCAGCACTTCGTCTCCCAGTCCCACATTGCCAAGCCCGGTCGCGTGAAGTCCTACTGCCAATGGCTCAATCAGCGCGCCCTCTTCCGTCGTCATATTCTCAGGAAGCTTGAAACACATCTGCGCCGGATGCGCTACGTATTCCTTCAGGGCTCCTTCTACCGGCGGGTCAGCGAAAAATACCACGTCGGGGCACAGATTGTAGCGGCCGCTCATGCAGTACTCACATTTTCCGCAGGGATATCCCGGCTCCAGGGCTACGCGGTCGCCCTCCTTCAGGTCCTTCACTCCTTCGCCCACCTTCGTCACAACGCCTGCCACTTCATGGCCGAGCACGAAATCTTCCGGCGCCATCACGTCTCCTACGCGTCCGTCCTTATAGAAGTGCACGTCCGAGCCGCAGATTCCGCAGGCCTCGATTTTCACCAGCACTTCTCCTTCCTTCGGCTCCGGGATCTGTGCATCGTCTCTTACCTCGATGTGCATCTTCTCTTTCATGTACGCAACTTTCATTCCGCTTTCCTCCTTTTTCCCTCCAAAATTTTATAAAATTCTATAGACCATTCCTTATGCAAATTCATAAAATTAATTTATATAATATTTTTATGAATTTATTTTATAAATACGATTTATATAATAGTGCAATACGCATCCAATGTCAATACATTTTTGAATTTTTTTGTTCGTTTTTTTGTTTTATTGCCCTATACAGAACGCATGTTCTTTAAATTTTTTATTGATTTTTTCCACAATATCTTTTATTCTTATAGCATAAGGTTTATTTTGCAAAATATTTTTATAAAAAGGAGCATTACATTACATTGTCCACAAATTTTCCAAATATTAAACAGTTAAACCGCAACCGGGTTTTCCGCCTGATTGCGCAAAGCGACCGCCTTGCCAAACAGGACATTGCCGCGCAGCTTTCTATGAGTCTGCCCACTGTCACCCAGAACCTGAATGAGCTGAAATCATTAGGCCTTATCGAGGAAAACGGATATTTTGTTTCCGGCATCGGAAGGAGGGCCAGAGCCATTTCCCTGATTCCAACTTCCCATGTCGGTCTGGGACTTGACCTGACCCAAAACCATTTTGCCTTGGTAGTGGTAGATCTGAAAGGACGCATTCTTAAGTCTATAAGAAAAAGGCTTCCTACCGCGAACACCCCGGAATACTACCGCACGCTTTCCCAGGAGACAGAGGAATTTATCCGTTCCGCGCAGATTCCGAGGGAAAACATTCTCGGTATGGGAATTTCGATTCCCGGAATTGTTGTGAAAAATGGAACAGTAATAGAAAATTCGAACCTTTTGAAAATTGATCATAATTTTTATGAAATTTACCGTCAATACACGGATCTTCCCTATATCCTTTTAAACGACGCTTCCGCCAGCGGTTCTGCAGAATTTCATTATTCCACTCCCGACTCGGAAATGGTCTATCTTTTTCTCGGTAACAGTGTGGGAGGAGCCGTTTTGCTGAACCATACGATGTATCAGGGAATCAACTGCCGCAGCGGGGAATTCGGCCATATGACGCTTGTTCCCGGCGGCCTGCGCTGTCACTGCGGAAAAACCGGCTGCGCCGATGCTTACTGCTCCGCTTCTGTTCTCGCCCGCTATGCCGAGGATAATCTTGAGCTTTTTTTCAAACGGCTGGAAAACGGAGATCCTTATCTCTCCTCCGTTTTTGAAACCTATCTCAAAAATCTGGCGATTCTGATCAACAATATCCGCGTATGTCTGGACTGCGATATTGTAATCGGCGGATATGTAGGCGCCTATATAGGGAAATATCTGGATCATTTAAAAGAACTGGTGAGGGAGCGTCTTACTTTCGCTCCCGAAGACGTGGACTTTATCAAACCCTGCACGTTGAAACTGGAATCCTCCGCAGTAGGCGGAGCGCTCCATTATATCAACGAATTTGTTAAAACAATTTAAATCCCGGGGTCAATCATTATCTTCCCGCTATGCGGGCACATAATGATTCTTTGCAAAAAAGTACTGCCGCACTAATTATTTAGTGCG
>DVHT01000135.1 GCA_018711885.1 Candidatus Choladousia intestinipullorum
GCGCTTATTTGCATTCAGGATCTGGTCTGATTCGAGAAGGCGGATCACCGTCTCATAAAGCTGCTCTGACGCAGGGGACAGAATGTAATCCGGATTTTTCAGTCCTGATGCCGTATATCCGGATAAAAAGAGCTGTACATTTTTATCCAGCCTGCGGTAAGGCACCAGGATGCTGAACACCGCGAAAATGCAGATACCTGCGAATACGGCTCCCGCCGCACCGATCAACAGAATATACCGTCCTGATGCCACCGCCATATAAAATGCCAGAAGCCAGACAAAACAGAACAGCACTGCCACCGCCGTTCCCGCACATTGGATCCGGTAGGACAGAAAACGCCATTTATTCTCCATTTCTCTCACCCTTTACCCGTACAGCTTCCTGTATTCTCCCGGCTTCAGTCCCGTATACTTCCGGAACGTCGCCGTAAAATGCTTCAAATCATTGTAGCCCACTTCTGTGCAGATATCTTTGACGTTCGTCTTGGAACCTTTCAGGAGCGCCTTCGCCTTTTCCATCCGGATCTGCATCAGATATTCCCCGAATCCGATCCCGGCCTCTTTTTTAAACAGGCTGCTGAAATAGCTGCTGCTGAATCCTACCTTATCCGCAACGAGTTCCAGCGTGACCGGTTCCATATAATGATTCATGATGTACTGCTTTGCAAGTCGCACCGGCTTGCGCCCTTCCTCTTCTGACTGCTGTTTTCTGTCATCGATCAGCTGTACCAGCTTCTGCTGCAGAACATCAAAGAGCTGCTCCGCACTGCTGCAGTATTCGCATGCGCTCAGGAAAGCTGTAATCTGGTCGCTGCTGCTCTGCTTACCAAGCTTTGTGATCGCATGGATGCCTGCCGTATTCACCACATAGATCAGATCCGCTCCTGTCACAAACTGTTCGGCAAGGAGCGTATCCTTCAGCTTTGCGACTGCAGCGGCCGCCATCTGTTCATCCAGAAGTTCCAGCGCCTTTGCGCTCTCATTGTTGAAATCTTCAATGATCTGAGAGCGGTTGACCTGCCCGTTTGTGCTCTGCGGCTCCAGCAGCTTTTCGCACCCCTCCAGAAGCCGCTCCTTCAGCGCTTCCAGCGCATCCTCCATGGACTCGTACAGCCTGCAGCAGTCATTGACCGCCCGTCCCATCCCAAGAGAAAATCGCGCTTCCCAAAGCTGAAACCGCTTCGCGTTGATCTGCTCAACGGCGTGCCGCACAGCAGGCCGGAATAAATGCCCGTTCTCGTCTTTATAATTGCATATGATATAACACATATCTCCGTCAATGCAAAGTTCCAGCTCCTCGCAGCACTGCGTGAGCGCAAGGCGCAGCTTCTCTTCAAGCCCTGTTATGATCGACCGGACCGCCTTTTCGTCGTATTTTCCCGGTCTGTAATCCAGTTTCAGTACCAGGATGCGGAAAACACCAGGCACAAACCGGTAACGGAATTGTTCATTCAGCGTTTCCAGATCCGGCACGGGACGCCTCGGTGTACTGAGCAGAAGGTCAAAAAAGATCCGGCATCTCCTGCGCATATTGTCGTCCTCTACGTACTGCAGAAGCTGATGGCTGGCATCCATTCTGGCCTTTTCCTGCCGGCATCTCGCTCCCAGCTTTGCCAGAGTGTCCATCAGTTCCTGCTGTTTGATCGGCTTCAGCAGATATTCGCTGACGCCATAATGGATCGCCGACTGCGCATACTTAAAATCGGCGTATCCGCTGATGATCAGCACCTCAAGCGAAGCCGCCCGCTCCCGTGCTTTCTGGATGATCTCAATGCCGTCACAGCCCGGCATGCAGATATCCGTAATCAGGATGTCCGGCTTTCGTTCCTCCAGCATCTCAAGCGCCTGAATCCCGTTATATGCAATCCCCACCAGTTCCATATCCAGTTTTTCCCAGTCGCACAGCATCTGAATGAGCCGGCAGACTTTCTTTTCATCATCTGCAATCAATACTTTCAGCAAATTTCTCTCCTCCTTGCCATTAGTTTATATCAAACGAACATTTTTCGCAAGAACTTTAACATTTATTGAAAGAAAGTGAAAGTAACAGAAAGTAAAAGCAAGCCGAAAAATCATGCTTTCTTTTATGTTTTGACAATATGGATATCAAAAAGATATCACAGCACATACTAAGAGCCGGAAAGCCCGCCGTTTTGGCGTACTCTCCGGCTCTTTGTTTACCTGCCATTCAAAATCTCTGTCTGCTTATTCCGCAGAGACTGCTATTCCACGGTAATCAGCTCATATTCTTTGTTTCCAAGTCCGATCTTTACTGCGTGTTCAATGCAGGATTCCCAGTTCGTCTCCGGAGCCACCTTGCCGAAGTGGTCCCGGTGCTCATGCTGATGGTGCGCGAACGCCTCTCCGAGCACGCTCCCGCCGATAGACGGCTGCGCGTTCACGGCGTCGGCGCATGCCACATCGAGCGCTACCGGGTCAAAGGAAGCGAACATTCCCACATCCGGAACGATCGCCGCGTCATTTTCCGCATGGCAGTCACAGTTCGGCGAGACGTCGATCACAAGGCTGATATGGAAATGCGGACGGTTCTGACAGACCGCTTTTGCGTATTCCGCAATCTTGCAGTTTAAAATATCGTTTGCTTCATCCTGTGCCGCCTTGATCGCATCCTTCGGGCAGATCGCGATACAGCGTCCGCAGCCTACGCATTTATCCGTGTCGATGGACGCCTTTCTGTCGGTGACGGAAGGCGCTCCGTGCGCACAGATCTTGATGCAGCGCCCGCAACCCACGCAGTCATCCTGATTGACATAGGGCTTTCCGGCACTGTGCATCTCCATTTTTCCGGCACGGGAACCGCAGCCCATTCCGATATTTTTCAGAGCTCCTCCGAATCCGGTCAGCTCATGCCCCTTAAAATGCGACAGAGAAATGAATACGTCGGCATCCATGACCGCACGTCCGATCTTCGCTTCCTGCACGTACTCTCCGTTCTCCACCGGCACCCGCACATCATCCGATCCTTTCAGTCCGTCCGCGATCAGCACGTGACATCCGGTAGCATAAGGCACGAACCCATTGCCGTATGCGGAATCAATGTGGTCAAGGGCATTTTTCCTGCCGCCCACGTACAGAGTATTGCAGTCTGTCAGAAACGGCTTTCCGCCCAGCTCTTTTACCACATCCGCCACTGCCTTTGCATAATTCGGGCGCAGAAACGCCAGATTGCCCGGCTCGCCGAAATGCATTTTGATCGCCGCATACTGGTCCTGAAACCGGATCTCACCAATCCCGGCCGTCCGGATCAGTCTTTTCAGCTTGTCCAGAAGATTATCTCCGGCCTTTGCACGGAGATTCGTAAAATATACCTTTGATCTGCTCATATCTTACCTCCACTTATCCCTCTAATACTATTTTCTGTGCTCCCAGCAGCTTTACATCCTCTTCCCTGTGCGTCACAGCAAGAAGCGTCCGCCCCATCCGGAAACGCAGAACCGCCTGGATTGTCTTTCTTTTGTTCTCCTCGTCAAGGCCGGTAAACGGCTCATCCATGACAAGAAATTCCGAAGGCGCGGCAAGCGCGCGGGCCACCGCCACGCGTCTCCTCATCCCGCCGCTCAGCTCCCGCACCGGCTTGTGCCATTCTGCTCTCTCCAGCAGCTGTTCCAGCACTTCCTCCGGAGAAAAAGCGGCTTCTCTTTCCCGTCCGGCTGCCAGCCGGACATTTTTAAGCGCATCTGCGAAATCGATAAGTCGGTCTTCCTGAAAAACCGCACTGATATACGGCATACGTTTCTCCCGTTCTCCATCCGGGCCGGCGCTCCAAAACGAGACTGTGCCGCCGGACGGCGGTTCCAGCCCCATCAAAATGCGCAGAAGCGTCGTCTTCCCGATTCCCGACTGTCCCATCAGACAGTAGATTCCTCCGTCTTCCAGCCGCGCGCAGAACCGATTAAGGACCTGTTTCTTTCCGTACGTTTTTGAAATATGATCCAAGTATACCGCCATTTCTTTTCTCTCCGTCCCATTCATGAACAAACCGGTTTTCAGCCTTCGGCCGGATAGGGCTGCTCAGCCCCTGCGGCGCCGGATATCCAGCAATGCGAAGATCCGAAGAAAAACGGATTCCAGCAGTTTGCTCACCAGTATAAGCACAAGCGTCCAGGCGAACAGCTCAGCCGTGCTCAGATAAATCTTTGCCAGATACAGTTTCTCTCCGATCGAAGAAGCCGGCACTCCGATCACTTCAGCCGCCACACCGGATTTCCACGCCATAGCAAATGCGGTCTTCGCCCCGGCTGACACGTAAGGGAACAGCGCCGGCCAGTAAATATAACAGAATTTTTTCCCGGCTCCGAGCCGGTAGACCTGCGCCATTTCCAGAAACTCAGAAGAAGGAGCCGCCATTCCCTGCAGCGTGTTCCGGTAGATGATCGGAAAGACGACGAAAAAGCTGATGAGCACTGACAGGTTTTCCGAGCCGATCCAAAGAAGCGCCAGGATAACAAAGGAAGCAACCGGAACCGACTGGAGGACTGTGACCGCCGGTTCCAGAAATTCTGCGAACAGCCGGAACCGCCCTGCCGTGATCCCGGCGAAAATCCCGGCCAGAAACGCCGCCAGAAATCCTCCGCAGATTCTGATAGAAGAATTCAGGACCGTCACCCAGAATTCCTGCTGCCAGATCTGTTCCGCCAACGCCCTGCATACGTCGGCCGGGCCGACGAGCACGATCGGCTGATCCATCACCCACGCGGCAAGCTGCCAGATCAGGATCCAGACTGCCGCAATGATTCCGGTCTTCACCTTTTTATTCATGGCTACTGTTCCTGCTGTGTTTCTCCCGCGATATAGTAAAACCCGTCATCCGGAAGCGCTCCTCCTACAGATGCAGGATCCATGTCATACAGCACCTGAAGATAGCCGCCGAGAGAATCCTTCATCTCTTCCCCGTCGATATACGTAATATTGCAGTACGGAATCGCCTTCTCTGCGACCGCCGCTTTCTCCACGATCCCGAGGCTCTCGATCAGATGCGCTGCCTCTGCCGGATTGTCGTTTGTATAGGCTGTCGATGCTTCGTGATCCGCCAGAAATCCCTGTACTGCCGTTTCCTGTTCTTCCAGGAACTCGGTGCGGACGATCGTAACGCCGGTCACCAGACTGCTGCCGTCCGCTCCTGCGGCATTCTCCCACTCTTTTGTAAGGTCAAGCGCAATCTTCAGATTCTCGTTCTGCATCTGTGCGACTGTCACAAACGGCTGCGGCAGAAGGCCGACTGCATCTTCATTCTCCGCGAGCAAAGACACGACTTCCGTCGGTTCGGATCTGTATTCGAGCGTCACATCCGATGTGGTCAGTCCGTGCTGCCTGAGCAGGTACTGCAGCGCGTAATCCGGCGTCGTCCCTTTTCCGGTCAGATACAGGGTCTTTCCTCTCAGATCCTCGACAGAAGCGATGGAGTCTCCCGTCTCCACGACATACAAAACACCAAGCGTATTGATGTCGATGACTTTTACGCCGCCCTCTGTCCTGTTGTACAGGATGCCTGCAACGTTTGCCGGGAGCAGTGCGATATCCACTTCCCCGCCGATGACCATTGCAGTCAGTTCATCCGCCGCTGTCACCATCACTTTCTCATACGTATTTGCCTCTTCCCTATCTGCCATTGCAACGCCGAGAGATGCGATCCCCATAGAAGTAGGGCCCTTTAATCCGCCCACCCTCACTGCCGCTGTTTCAGCCGCAGGAGTCCCGGACGTGCTTCCGCTTCCGGTCATTCCCTCTGTCTCTTCTGCCGATACCGCTGCTGCAAATACCATCAGTCCTGCGAGCAGGACTGCCGCCGCCGTCTGTCTTCTCTTCATAATGCCCCTCCTGATGTCTTTATGATGTTTTTATGGTGTTATTATGCTTCCTGCAAAAATGCAAGATATCCTTTCATTGCCTCATACACGTCAGCTTTGCTCGTCACCTCCATCGGCGCATGCATATTCAGCACAGCGACGCCGCTGTCGATCACCTGCATTCCGTAAAGTGCGGAAATGTATGCGATCGTTCCGCCGCCTCCGACGTCCACCTTGCCGAGTTCTGCGGTCTGGAACGCGACGTGATGCTTCTCAAGCAGAGCGCGGATCGCCGCAACATACTCTGCGTTTGCATCATTGCTTCCGCTCTTTCCGCGTGCGCCCGTATATTTGTTAAATACAAGACCCTTTCCAAAATATGCGCTGTTCTTCTTCTCATAGTACGATGCGTAGAGCGGATCATACGCCGCGCTTACATCCGAAGAAAGCATCCGGCAGCTGCTCAGGCAGCGGCGCAGGTCAAGCTCATGATACTGCCCCATGCAGTTCATCAGCTCTGCCACTGTGTTTTCAAAAAATCTTGACTGCATACCGGTCGCTCCCACGCTTCCGATCTCTTCCTTGTCCACGAGCAGGCAGCAGCAGGTATAATCCTGTGTGCTGACGGCAAGCTGTGCCTCCAGAGACGTGTAAGCGCAGACACGGTCATCCTGTCCGTATGCCATGATCATGCTGCGGTCCAGACCGCAGTCTCTTGCTTTTGCAGCCGGGACAATCTCAAGCTCTGCGGAAAGGAAGTCTTCTTCTTCAATATCGTACTTTTCTTTCAGGATGCCGAGGATATTTGCCTTTACGGCCTCCTTTTCTTCCTCATCGCCTGTTTTTGCACACGGACGGCTTCCGATCAGAATATCAAGGTTTTCTCCCTCGATCACGACGCTGGCTTTCTTTCCCATCTGATCTCCCGCCAGATGGATCAGCAGGTCGGATACAAAAACAACGGGATCGGATTCTTTCTCACCGATGCAGATATCAACTACTGTGCCGTCTTTCTTTGCGACAATCCCATGAATCGCAAGCGGAACGGTCACCCACTGGTATTTCTTGACGCCGCCGTAGTAATGCGTATCGAGATACGCAAGCTCTGTATCTTCATAAAGCGGATTCTGCTTTACATCGAGACGCGGGGAATCAATATGCGCACCCAGAATACGCATTCCTTCCCGAAGCGGCTTTTTCCCAATATGGAACAGCGCGATCACCTTTTCCATAAATACTGCATAGACCTTATCTCCGGCCGAAAGTGTTTTCTCTTCTTTTATAACTTCCGCCAGATCTCGGTAGCCATGCTCCTTTGCGATGCGCACCGTTTCTCTGACGCACTCGCGTTCGGTCTTTCCGGCGTCCAGATACGCTCTGTAGCGCACAGAAAGCGATTCCAGCTCCTCGAGCTGCTGTTCAGAATACTGCTTCCATGTATTTTCCTGTTTCATAATAATCTCCTCCTCTTTTTCCCGCAGTACCGGCGTATGTCCGTCACGTCAGCATATTTCAGCGCCTGCAGGCATTTCTTTTTCCGGCACCATCAAAGACAGCTTCCCGTCTGCATCTTCTGCACACAGGATCATTCCTTCTGAAAGCACCCCGGCCAGCTTCGCCGGCTTCAGGTTGACGAGCACCATCACCTTTTTACCCACCATCTCTTCCGCCGAATAATGCGCCTTGATGCCGGATACGATCTGCCTGACCTGACTGCCGATCTTTACCTGTGAGCAGAGCAGCTTTTTCGATTTCTTGACCGGTTCGCAGGCAATGATCTCTCCTACCTGGAACTGCAGCTTCTCGAAATCCTCAAACGTAATCTCCGCCTTCGGTTCCATATCGACCACATCCGCATCAGCTTCCTCCGACGGTTCGCTCTGCTGCGCGTTCTGCGCCGCCTGGGCTTTCTGAAGCTCTTCTGCTTTTACGAGCACCTCTTTCAGATCCAGACGTGCAAACAGGATTTCCGGCTTTTCTGTCACCTTCGTGCCGGACTCATACAGGCCGTACTGTCCCATCTCCTCGAGAGAACGCTTCTTTGCCCCGATCTGTGCCAGGATCTTTTCCGACGTCTCCGGCATAAAGGACTCCAGAAGTGCGGCGCCGATCGCAATGCACTCGGTCAGATTGTAAAGCACGGTCGCGAGACAGTCCTGTTTTGCTTCCTCTTTGGCCAGCACCCACGGCATCGTCTCATCAATATATTTATTGCAGCGTTTGAACAGCGTAAAGATCTCGCTGATCGCATCTGCCACACGCAGATCGTCCATCTTCTTTGCGGCGTTGACCGGAACTGCAAGGGCAACTGCTTTCAGTTCCTCATCAACCGGCTCGTATACGCCGCCGTCTCTTACGACGCCGTCAAAATACTTGTTTGTCATGGAGATTGTCCGGTTCACAAGATTTCCGAGCGTATTCGCCAGATCGGAATTCATGCGTTCTACCATCAGCTCCCATGTGATCACACCGTCGTTTTCAAACGGCATTTCATGAAGCACAAAATAGCGCACGGCGTCCACGCCGAAAATCCCGGCGAGATCGTCCGCATAGAGCACGTTTCCTTTTGATTTGCTCATTTTCCCGTCGCCCTGCAGAAGCCACGGATGTCCGAAAATCTGCTTCGGCAGCGGCAGGCCGAGCGCCATCAGAAAGATCGGCCAGTAGATCGTATGGAACCGGATGATATCCTTTCCGATCAGATGCAGATCAGCCGGCCAGTCCTTTTTGAACTGCTCTGTGCTGTTCCCGTCACAGTCGTAACCAATCCCTGTGATATAGTTGGTAAGCGCGTCAAGCCATACGTAGATCACATGCTTCGAGTCAAAAGAAACCGGGATCCCCCATTTGAATGAAGTACGGGATACACAGAGATCCTGAAGGCCCGGCAGCAGGAAATTGTTCATCATCTCATTTTTTCTTGATACCGGCTGGATAAATTCCGGATGCGTATTGATATGCTCGATCAGGCGGTCCGCATATTTGCTCATGCGGA
>DVHT01000018.1 GCA_018711885.1 Candidatus Choladousia intestinipullorum
AGCGGATTTGCTGGAGACCGGCATTTTCCTCAGCGTGTGCGGCTATCTGCTGATGGGGATATGGAATGATTCTTCGCTTGCGGCAGCGCCTGTTTTCTGGGGGCTGATCGGGGTGGGAATGGCATTGGCAAAAGAATAAAATTTGTGATAAATTTAACAAAACAGGCTGGATGTTTACGGAGAAAGCTGATATAATAATCCCGAATAGAAAAAAGGAGGTAGATAACCATGTATTGTTATAGAAAAGTAACGGATGACCTTTTCTGGGTCGGCAGCAATGACCGCCGTCTGGCAATGTTCGAGGGCGTGTATTCCGTTCCGGACGGAGTTTCCTACAACTCATATCTTCTGATGGACGAGAAGACTGTTCTGCTTGATACGGTTGACAAAGCGGTCAAGGGTGTGTTCTTTGAAAACATCGCAGAGGTACTCGGCGGAAGGAAACTGGACTATATGGTCGTACACCATATGGAACCGGATCATTCCGAGGCGATCCAGGAAGTCGTAATGCGCTATCCTGAGGTAAAGATCATCTGCAATGAAAAGACGGCATCCATGATGAAGCAGTATTTTGACTTTGACATCGATGCGCGTGCAGTCCTGGTGGGAGAGGGCGACAGCTTCAGCACCGGTAAGCACAATCTCGTATTTGTCATGGCTCCGATGGTTCACTGGCCGGAGGTTATGGTGTCTTATGATACAACAGACAAGATCCTGTTCTCAGCAGATGGATTCGGTACATTCGGCGCATTAAACGGCGCTCTGTTCGCGGATGAAGTGAATTTTGAACGCGATTATCTTGACGAGGCAAGAAGATATTATACCAATATCGTCGGCAAGTACGGCGATCAGGTGCAGACTCTTCTGAAGAAGGCAGCTACGCTGGAGATCGACATGATCTGCCCGCTGCACGGATTTGTCTGGAGAAAGAATATCGGAGATTTCATCAGCAAATATATGCACTGGAGTTCCTACGCACCGGAAGAATACGGCGTAGTGATCGCTTATGCATCTGTTTACGGCCATACAGAGAACACAGCTGAGATCCTGGCATGCCGCCTGCGTGAGCGCGGGGTGAAGACGGTGATGTTCGACGTTTCCGTGACACCGGCTTCCGATATCATTGCGGCAGCTTTCAAGTGGAGCCACCTCGTATTCGCGTCCACGACATATAATGCAGGTATTTTCGTAAATATGGAATCGCTGATCTACGATCTCGTTGCACATAATATACAGAACCGTACGATCGCGCTGATCGAGAATGGTTCCTGGGCACCGACGAGCGGAAGCCTGATGCGTGCAGAATTTGAAAAATGCAAGAACATGACGATCCTTGACAAAACGCTCACCGTTGTTTCTTCATTGAAGAGAGAGCAGCTTGCGGATATTGACGCACTGGCAGACGCACTGGCAGATACGCTTCCGGGAACGGCGAAGACACTGCCGCTGCCGCAGGAGAAAAAAGAGGTGATCGCGTCACAGGCTGAGATCGATCCGAATGCGATGTTCAAGCTGTCATACGGTCTGTTTGTGCTGACTGCAAATGACGGAACCAGGGACAACGGCTGCATCATCAATACTGTGATGCAGGTGACAGACGTAAAGAAACGGATTACGATCGCGGTAAACAAGGCAAACTATACACATGATATCATTAAGAAGACAGGCGAATTCAACATCTCTGTACTTACGACAGACGCTCCGTTTAAGCTGTTCCAGCAGTTCGGCTTCCAGAGCGGCCGCGATGTGGACAAGTTTGCGCAGGGAGGAGCCGAGGCGCGCACAGCGAACGGCCTGCGCTACGTGCCGGAGTATTCCAATGCTGTAATTTCCGGTAAGGTGACGGAAGCATATGACTACGATACGCATACTCTGTTTGTGGCAGATGTGACAGAAGCAGCCGTGCTTTCTAATGTGCCGAGTGTAACGTACCAGTATTATTTCGATCATATCAAGCCGAAGCCACAGCCGACGACGGACAAAAAAGGTTATGTCTGCAAGATCTGCGGATACATCTATGAAGGAGAGACTCTTCCGGATGATTTCATCTGCCCGCTCTGCAAACATGGCGCTGCAGATTTTGAAAAACTGTAAAAATAACTGTAGTTCTGCATCTGTAAAACGGATGAAAGTACAATGATCAGAATACCTCAGAGAAGGACTTTACAAGTACCGACTCTGAGGTATTTTTGTGCTCTGAGAAACAAAAGAGGAGATTTTTGTGCAAAATAACGAAAAAATCTTTTGGAGCTGGAAAAATATGACAATTATCATATGAAAAATATTACATTGCTCAGGTGCGCGGAGGATCCTTTTTGGATATAATGTAGATACCAATAAAACACCGGATTCAGGCTGCCGGATGAGTCTGAGCGGAAGGACTCACGGTAAGGGGATCCAGAAAACAGGAGGGACAAATATGAAGAGAAAAGCAGTAGGTGCGGTGCTTGCAGCGACGATGGTTGCGGCGATGGCCGGTATGACAGTATCCGCAGAGGGTCTGAAGATTGGTTACACATGTATGGACGGAACAAATCCATTCTTCGTAACGATTGAAGAAAGAATGAGAGAACTCGTGGAAGAACAGGGCGATGAGCTGATCGCAGTAGACCCGGCAAACGATGTTACACTCCAGATCACACAGGTAGAAGACCTGGTTGTACAGGGAATCGATGCAATGCTGATGAACCCGGCAGAGGCAGAAGGTATCCTTCCGGCCCTGGACGCATTAAAAGCAGAAGATATTCCGATCATCGGATTCGATACAGAAGTTGCAGATATGTCTTACCTCTTATCTTATGTAGGTTCGGATAACTACAATGCAGGTAAGGTTTGTGGAGAAGACCTTGTTAAGAAATGCCCGGACGGAGGAAAGATCATCGTACTTGATTCCCCGACCATGAACTCTGTAGTAGACAGAACAAACGGATTCCTCGATGCGATCGAAGGCAAGGGATTTGAGATCGTTGCACAGCAGGATGCAAAAGGAAATCTGGAAGTATCCATGGGTATCACAGAAGACCTTCTTCAGGCAAACAGCGATGTAGTGGCGATCTTCGGCGGAAATGATCCGACAGCACTCGGCGCCCTGGCAGCAGCTAACGCAGCAGGCATTACAGACTGCATGATCTATGGCGTTGACGGCTCTCCGGACATCAAGGCTGAGCTGGCTTCCGGCGAATCCCTGATTGAAGGAACAGGCGCACAGTCTCCGGTTACGATCGCTGAGACAACAATTGACGTGCTGTACAAATATCTGGCAGGCGAAGAAGTAGATGAAAGATATCCGGTTGAGACATTCCTGATCACTGCAGACAACGTAGAAGAATACGGCGTTGACGGATGGCAGTAATGATCGGTATTCAGATGAAAGAGATGAATTGATTGCTTCGGAGTATCGGCTCCTTCGGGAGCCGATATTTTTACATAGTGGAAACAGGAAGGTGAAAGGGTAGAATGAGCGAACAGTATTTGTTGGAAATGAAGCATATTTGTAAATCCTTCCCGGGCGTTAAGGCATTGCAGGATGTCAGCTTTCAGCTCAGGGCCGGTGAGGTTCATGCATTGCTTGGCGAAAATGGAGCCGGCAAATCGACCCTGATCAAAGTGCTCGGCG
>DVHT01000019.1 GCA_018711885.1 Candidatus Choladousia intestinipullorum
GTGGTTCCGGACGGGGAGGGATGGACGGGAAGCTTTGCGGAGCAAAGGTACTGACGAAAATGCGGAGCATTTTTGGAAGTATCCAGGCGGAAGGAAAGCAGATCCATAGAAGCAAATCGGAAGGGTAAAAAGAGTCTTGTATAATTCTGTATGTGGTTTTGAAGGTATGTGTATCTAAGGAAGCATCGCGTTTGGCGGTGCTTTTTTCTTTTTATTCAATAATTCTGGACAAAAAGGCGAAAACGTTAAGATGAATTATGAGAAATTGTACGATATAGTTGTGTAAAAAGTAGAAAAAATTATAAGTGATAAGTTATGAATAATAGAATTAGTTGAATGATAATGATAGAAATGATATAATCGAGACAATAAAGTGTCCGGTAATAGACATAAGAGGGTGTGAGTTTGTTGCTTGGACAGAAATGGAGGAGAAAAATGGTAAAACAAATGAAAAAAGCAGAACAACTATTAACCCGGATTCTGGGTGGCGCATTGCTGTTTGTGCTTTTGTGCTTTCTGCTGAATCCTGTAAAAGCAGATGCAGCGACTGTAAATCAGGTTCTGCCTTTGAACACCGACTGGACAAAGACCAGACTTTCGGACGAGGATCAGGTATATTTCTTCAGCTTTACGACGCCAAGCGCCGGTGAAGTGAAGATTGATTTCTGTTCGTTTGCAGAAGGACAGAGATGGCAGTTTCTGGATGCAGATCTTCAAAGGCAGTCATGGGGATGGAGTGAAGCCTTGTGGGGAACGAGCCCATCCAATCCAAAGAGTGTTTCTGAGACAAGATGGCTGGACGCAGGGACGTATGTTGTCCGTGTTGACTGCTATAATCACGAGAAGTCAGTCGGTGATTTCTGGGTGAAGGCTTCCTTCCGCGCCGCAGGAAATCAGGAACTTGAGCCGAATCAGACGTATGCTCAGGCGCAGAATACAGCTTTTGGAGAACAAGTACGAGGGGTGTTTACGGAGCAGGACGAAAACGATTATTTTACCTTTACGTTGTCGAATGCGCAGACAGTCAGCGTTCAGGTTGCCTGTTATTGTAGCGGCATCAGAGTACGCCTTATGGATAGCAATCTGAAGGTGCTGACAAGTGAGACAGTATGGGGAGCCAGCGAATCAGATCCAAAGCTGTATACGGAGGATGTGGCGCTCACTCCGGGAAAATATTATGTTCATTTGGATTCATACGGCGGTGACACATATGGGCTTTATGATTATAAAGTGACTTCGGCAGCGGTAAAGGTTACGGAAGTGAGATTAAACAGAACAAACGCCACACTCAATGAGGGCGAGAGCCTGACATTGACGGCGACTGTGAATCCGGCGAATGCGACAGATAAAAGCGTTAACTGGAGTACAAGCCGCAGCACGGTAGCTACAGTGGATGCAAACGGAAGGGTAACAGCACTCGGAGCTGGAACGGCAGTGATTACTGCCACGGCAGCGGATGGTTCCGGAGCGTCTGCATCTTGTGAAGTAACGGTAAAAGCAAAACCGGTACAGAAAACACTGTCTGTGGATAAGACCAGTGTGAAGCTTTACAAAGGCCAGAAGGTAAAGCTGCACGCAACTACGACACCTTCCGGTAAGATAACGTATTCTTCTTCCAACAAGGCAGTAGCGAAAGTCAGCAAAAACGGAAAGATTACAGCGCTGAAGAAAGGGAAATGTACGATTACCGTAGCTGCCAACGGTATGAAGCGCACGGTTACGGTTAAAGTCAAAGAACCGAGTCTGCAGCTGAAAAAAACGAAGTATACGATACCAGTGAATGCAAAACGTACAATTGTCTGCACGGTAAAACCGGATGCTGAAATTACATACACTTCCTCCAATAAGAAAATTGCGAAAGTAAATAAGAAGGGGGTTATTAAAGCCAAAAAGAAAGGGAAATGTACCATTTATGTAAGAGCTAATGGTATTAAGAAGGCAATCAATATAACGGTGAAATAAAAAAGATGCGGGTTGTTCCTGTAAAGGGCAGCCCGCATCTTTTTATTGCGATTTAAAAAAAATGCGTTTATAATGAGACATAAGATTGAGCAGGGATTCAATTTTAAATATGAAAAGAGGAGTGAGAGTGAAAAATGAGTATCAGAATAGGTATTTTAGGTTATGGCAATCTTGGACGGGGAGTTGAGTGTGCGATCCGCCAGAATCCGGATATGGAGCTTGCAGCGGTGTTTACGAGAAGAAATCCGGAGAATGTGACGATTCTTACGGATACCGCAGCCGTATGCCGTGCAGAGGAGGCTGCGGACTGGAAGGATAAAATCGACGTACTGATTCTGTGCGGAGGAAGTGCAACAGACCTTCCTGTACAGACACCGGAATATGCAAAGTATTTTAATGTGGTAGACAGCTTCGATACACACGCAAAGATTCCGGAACATTTTGCAGAGGTTGACGCGGCGGCAAAAGCAAGCGGCAAAGTCGGCATTATTTCAGTCGGCTGGGATCCGGGAATGTTCTCCCTGAACCGTATGTACGCCAATGCGATTCTTCCGGAAGGCAGTGATTATACTTTCTGGGGAAAAGGCGTAAGTCAGGGACATTCAGATGCGATCCGCCGCATAGACGGTGTAAAAGATGCAAAACAGTATACGATTCCGGTTCCGCAGGCGCTGGAAGAGGTCAGAAAAGGAACAAATCCGGTATTATCGACGCGCGAAAAACATACAAGAGAATGCTTCGTTGTACTGGAAGAGGGAGCCGATGCTGCACGTATCGAGCAGGAAATCAAGACGATGCCGAACTATTTTGCGGATTATGATACGACGGTGCATTTTATCAGCGAGGAGGAGCTGAAACGGGACCACAGCGGAATTCCGCACGGCGGATTTGTACTGAGAAGCGGTGTGACCGGATGGGAGAAAGAGCATAAGCATCTGATTGAGTACAGTCTGAAGCTGGATTCGAATCCGGAATTTACTTCCAGTGTGATCGTGGCATATGCGCGTGCTGCATACCGTTTGGCTTCTGAGGGACAGACAGGCTGTAAAACAGTGTTCGACATTGCACCGGCTTACCTGAGTGCAAAGTCCGGTGAAGAACTGAGAGCGACGATGCTGTAACAACGATAAGGAGGGAGAGAGATGGAACGATTAAAAAAATTTCTGCTTGGCAGTGTTGCATTTTTGATGTGTATTTTTGCGGTTCCTTCCTTCGCATCATATGCAGCGGGCGAGGTTACGGTGACAGTATCTGGGACGAGTGAGTATTCTGCTGCGCAGGAGGTGCTCAAATATACGAATCAGATACGAAAAGAGGTCGGTGTAGAACCGCTTGTGATGGATCAGGAGCTTTTGCAGGCAGCGATGCAGAGAGCTGCGGAAACGGCTGTTCTTTTTTCGCATACGCGTCCGGACGGGACCGACTGCTTTACAGCTTCGGATAAAATGTTCGGTGAGAATATCGCGATGGGTTATCCAAGTGCAAAAAGTGTTTCTGAAGGATGGAAGCAGTCACCGGGACATTACAGAAACATGATAAATACTTCTTATGAGTCAATCGGGATCGGCTGCTTTAAAATGAACGGGGTCATGTACTGGGTACAGTGCTTCGGCTTTGACCCGGCGGAAGGTTCGGCAGGCACGACAGGAAGCATCAGCAGCTCTTACCCGGTATCATTGGAAGCTTCCTATGCATCTCAGAATCTTTATGCAGAAAAACTGGATAAAATGAAACCGGGAGAGAAGCAGAAGATTTCATTAAAACTGCGTACAGATGGTTTTGTTACAGATGCGATTGACGTAGCGTCATCTGACTTTACTTATACCAGCAGCAATCCGTCAGTAGCCAGTGTCTCTGCGGACGGAACGGTGACAGGAGTCTCCGGCGGAACTGCAGTGATTACGGCAGCATCGAAGTCAAACCCGGCCTTTACGATAAAAGCAGACTGTACGGTTGGAGCGGGAGATACGGCGAATACGATAACTGTAAAACTGAAAGCAAAAGGCGGGATTTTTGCGGACGGCACTTCCAAAAAGCAGTTTTCAGCAGCGAAAGGCAAGAAGATCGGAAAACTTGAGACGCCTGTAAAGAGCGGATATGAATTTGAAGGCTGGTATACTTCCAACGGCAAGAAAGTGACTTCGAAAACGAAAGTATCGGCAGGGGAGAAAGGCACGCTTAAGCTGACTGCAAGATGGAGCAAGATCACTGCGCCGAAGATTACCGCTTTGAAACTCACGAATCAGAAAGGCAAAAAACTCAAGGTAACGGTGAGCTGCAAGGGAGCGTCCGGTTATGAGATTTACCTTTCTGAAAATAAGAAAATGAAAAATCCGGTGAAGATCGAGCTGACAAAAGGAAGTAAAAAGACCGGTAAGTTTACCGGCCTTAAGAAAAAAGAAACGTATTATGTAAGAGCGAGATCTTATGTAAAAGATTCGTCTGGCGCTAAGATATACGGCAGCTATACTTCCGTAAAGAAAATAAAGATTGTCAGATAAAGAAATGTTCTTCTATGTACCGTGCAACGCCGTCTTCTTCATTGCTGAAAGCCACATCACCGGCTGCAGCTAAAACAGCAGGGATGGCGTTTGCCACGGCGACTCCAATGCCGCAGGACCGAATCATTTCCAGGTCATTTTGGTCGTCTCCAAAGACGGCGACCTGCTCCATGCTGATATTCAGACGGTCGGCCAGACTGCAAAGCGCGGCGGCTTTCCCGGTATTTTTCAGAAGAAATGTATATCGGTTTTCGCCCCGGTATTTCGTAAGTTTACAGTCCGCCATCTCAGCAATGGGAATCAGCGCCGCAGGGTCGGAAGGCTCTGCGACGATTTTATAGGAATCAAGAAGAAAAGGAGCGGCAAAATCTGCGATTTCAAAATCAGAATAAGGCGCAGTTTCATCCATATCTGAAAAATTGCGGAATATTGTGCTGCGCGTGGTAACGGACAGGCGGATCTTCGGATCCGCCTGCAGCAGTTTTGAGATCAGAAATTCCGTGCGCGCAGTGCCAAGAGAAGTCCCGTACCAGAAATCCTGTCCCCGGTAGACCATCGTACCGTCGTTGGTGATCGCGTAGTCTGTCTGGAGCTGTTCCTGAAAAGGCTGTGCGCCCGTGAAGAAACGGGCGGTCGCAATGGCAGTCTGCAGACCGAAACTGCGGCAGCGCCGGAAGACGTCCGCAGTATAACCGGATATCGTCCGGTCATTGCGAAGGACCGTAAAATCAAGGTCGGTTACGATCAATTTGATTTGCGCCATTGCATCCTCCTTATGATTCCAGCTGGTAGAGACGGGTGTACTTTTCGTTGAAATAATGAAGCAGCGGTTTGGCCGAAAGCGGACTGCTGCAGATCCGTTCGATCACTTGTCCTGAATTGTACAGGCTTCCGTATTGATGAATCTTTTTGTTCAGCCATGCTGTGATTTCTTTTATCCGTCCGCCGGCAAGGATCTCATTGAGGCTGCCCAATTCCTTCTCGATCTGCTCCAGGAGCATTCCGTCATAGATGGAGCCGAGCAGATAGGACGGGAAGTAACCGAATGAGCCGTCAGACCAGTGTGTATCCTGAAGAATACCTTCTGCGTCTGTGGCCGGACGGATACCCAGCAGTTCCTCCATCTTATCGTTCCACAGTCCGGGCAGTTCTTCTGTCGTCACTTCATCGTTAAAGATCGCGCGCTCCATCTCATACCGCAGGATGATATGGAGGCAGTACGTCACCTCATCGGCATCCGTCCGGATCATGCTGGGCTGGACATAGTTAATGGCGCGTACAAAAGTACCGAACGGGATATCTTTAAATTGCGGGAGCAATTCTCCGAGCTTTCCGTAAATCGGAACCCAGAAGTTTTCATTTCGGCCGAGAATGTTTTCATAAAACCGTGACTGGCTCTCGTGCAGGCCCATCATGTTGACTTCTGCCGCCGCCGTATTTTCGTAAGAAGGGTCGATATTCTGGGCGAAGATCGCGTGACCTCCTTCGTGGATCGCACTGAACATGGCGCTTAACGGGTCGTGTTCCCTGTAGTGGTTTGTAATACGGACGTCTCCGGTTCCGAGTTCCGTCGTAAAAGGGTGTTCGCTTTCTGCGACAGCTCCCTGCTGAAAGTCAAATCCGATATAAGAAAGAAGCAGATCCTGGGCTTTTTTCTGTGCCCGGATATCATACATGCCTTCCAGGGCAGAAAGGTCGGGCTGTTTTGCCTGACTGATTTTAGTAAGGAGAGGACGGAGTCCTTCTTTTAATTCGTCAAACAGATGATCGATCGTCGCACGGTCGATTCCGTCTTCATACAGATCAAGCAGCACATCATAAGGATCCTGATCCGGTTCCATGTAGCGTACATACTGCTTCGTCATGGAAATGATCTTGTCGAGATACGGTGCAAAAAGAGAAAAGTCGTCTGCTTTTTTGGCACCTTCCCACGCTTTTTGCGAGTGCGCCTGCAAAGTCACGTACTCTGTATAAAATGCTTCCGGCACGCGCTGAAAACGCTGATAATCCCTGAAATAGCGCTTTACTGTTACCTGCATGGCTTCATTCAGCTGCTGAAACTGTTCCGGGATCATCAGCTCGGCGAGTATCCTGCCGAATTCCTCTGAGGTAGAGAGGCGGAATGCTTCTGTGGAAAAATAGCCGATGGCTTCTGCTTTGGAATCAATTCCTTTTTCCGGCGCCATTGTCGCGAGATCCCAGCCCAGCAGGGCAGTGATATTGTGATATTGTTTCAGTTTTTTCAGATAGTCTTTTAATTTTGCAAGAGTTTCCTCCATGAGTCTGTTCCTCCGTTGTCCTGATCAATGTTTTAGTAATCGTTTTTTTCTATATGGGCAAGCGCTTTAAGCGCAGTACGGATTGTCCGTTTTTCACCGTCAGCGGATGCTGCGGCCCCGTCTTTGTAAGAAGAAATGCCTTCTGAAATACTCTTTTTCCATTCTACTACGACATTTAAGATGCTGGCGGTCCGGATTCCACGCAGATTTCCTACGGTAAACAGTGCGGCTGTTTCCATGTCGGAAGCCAGAACGCCCTTGCCTGAATAGAATTCATCCAGAAGCGGTTTCTGCTTCAGATAAAGTGCGTCATGACACCTCGTTGCGCCGATGCGGTGTGAAAACCGGAGTTTCTCTGCTGCTGTCTGACACGCAGACAGAAGCCTGGGATCCGCATGGGTATAATAGATGGAATCCGATTCCGTAATCAGAGCATCTCTGCGGCTTTCGCCGTCCGGCATCGCATAGCCCATGACCCCGGCATAAGAACGGCTGGTTCCGTCGTCGCATACGGCACGGTCACATAAGACAAGGTCACCGATTGCCAGGCTGCTCTGCAGAGCGCCGCAGCTTCCGATGCGGATGATATTTTTGATACCGATATCAGCGAGCTCTTCCAGACAGATTGCGGCAGAAGCGCCGCCCATTCCGGTGGAGATTGCCAGGATCCTGATGCCCTGATACGTTCCCGTAATACTTTTGTATTCCCGGTTAAATGCGATCGGACGGACATCCTGAAGAAATGGGGCAATGGCGTCGACGCGCGCCGGATCGCCTGGAAGAATGGCAGAGACAGCGCCGATACCGGCATCCAGTTGTATATGAGGCATTTTTTTCATACGTTTCAGTCCTTTCAGATGAAATAATAACAGAGTTAGCGTATCATGAGAAAAGGCAGTCTGTCAACGGACAGAACGGACGGACCGCCCCTTTTCTTTCCGGAAGATTTTTTGTATAATGCAGAAAAAAGGGGGCTGCTGTGTATGAAGAAAAAGAATGATCTGATTCTGGTGATCGACCTGCAGAATGTCTATCTGCCCGGACAGCCGTGGGCATGTCCGTCCCTGAGTGAGAATATGGGAAACATCAGAAAGATCCTGGACGCAGGGATCGCAGAGCGCGCTGCGTTTACGCGATTCGTGCCGCCTGTGACGCCGCAGGGCACATGGGAACAGTATAATACAGAGAATGCCGGGATCAATGCAGATCCGTATCTGAATGATATCATCGGGGAAATGAAGCCGTATCTGGAACAATGGCCGCTGTATGATAAGTCGGTTTATTCCTCTTTTAAAGTCAGGGAGATTTTACGGCTGGCATCTTTATCAGACCGTGTCGTACTGACGGGAGTCGTCGCAGAGTGCTGCGTCCTGGCGACGATGATGGACGCCATAGATCTCGGGTTCAGGACCGTGTATCTCACAGACTGCATTTCCGGCCAGTCAGAAAAAAATGAGCGGTGCATCCGGAAGATTGCGGAGAGCTTTTCTTCCGTGCATACGCTCGTTATGGACAGCGAAACGTATCTGGCAGATTAACAGATACGTTTCATTTTCAATTTTGCTTGATGTTCAAATAATTCCTGCCGGACAGCGTCTTGTTTGTGCAAAGCAGTATGATGAGCAGTAAACATCCAGCGATAAATCCGGGCCAGTCGAATGATGCAGTCAGGATCAGCAGGATCATGCGCATGAATTTGACAGCGTATCCGAGCTCAAAGTTCGGCTGCGTGTAATTGGCGATAGCGACAAATGCCATGTACAGCATGACTTCAGAGTTGAACCAGCCGGACCGGACGGAGAATTCACCGAGCACAAGTCCGGCAAAGACACTGAGCGGCGTACTGAGCATACTTGGGGTGTTGAGCGCCGCAAGCCGCAGTCCGTCGATGGCCAGTTCCAGGATCAGGAGCTGGTATGCCAGCGGAATGTTTACAATGTCTTTGACGGCGACAAACTCCAGAGAACTTGGAATCCACTGCGGATTCTGCATCAGCAGAAGGAATACCGGAGTGAGGAACACCGTTAAAAACAGGATGATCGCGCGTGAGATTTTCAGGTACAGAGAAGTCCATGCCGGGAAATAATAGTCATTTGCCTCCTCGATCATATCCAGTATGGAGGTGGGAAGGATCATGGCGGCAGGCGAGTTGTCAACGAGGATTGCCAGTTTTCCCTCCATAATGCAGGCGGCCGCTGTATCGGGGCGTTCTGAGAATTTGAACTTGGGGAACGGATTGTACCATCTGGAACCGACAAGCGCCTCGGCAAGGCTCTGCTGATTCATACAGAGGTCCGTCGTTTTAATCGCTTCGATTTTTGCACGCACATTAGCCAGAAGATCCTGATTGACGAGATTCTTCATATAACACAGAACAACGTCTGACCGGGAGGAATTTCCGACTTCCAGCATTTCCATCACGAGATGCGGATCGCGGATCCTGCGGCGGATGAGCGCCGTATCAAACACAACGGTTTCTACGAAGCCGTCTTTCGAACCGCGCAGCGATTTGTCTTTTTCCGGTTCTTCTACGCTGCGGGCAGGGTATGTCCTGCAGTCGATCGCAATTCCGGTCTCATATCCGTCAATAAACAATACAAGCACGCCGGAGAGGATATTGCGCAGTATCTGATCAAAATCTCCGAGAATATCCACTTCAATATAGGGAATATGGTTCTGAGAAAAGGTGGTGGCGTCCTGCGGCATGGCGTCCGGCTGCACTTTCATGACGGAGTCCATAAGTTTTAACATGACTTCATCCTTGATCATACCGTCTATAAAATAAAAAGAAGAATCTCTGCCGCCAACCCTGATGTCACGCTGGATCAGGTCGAAGCTGTCCTGAATCGGGAGAAGCCCCTGCATGGTCTGCCGGGTTACGGCAATACTCTTGCTGATTGGTTGCGTATCAGACATAAATAAAACCTCCGTTTTCATCCTTGTATACAGAATGCCCGGAGGTTTTATAATTTATACATTGTCTGGCAGTCATTTCAGGCGCTGCCGTTCCCTCTGTTACGCTTCTCCGTTTGCCACGACAGGCGTCGGTCTTCTGGAATCAAAGACTTCTGAAGCAGTGAACAGGTTGTCGAGGACCGTCGTTTCTCCCTGGCTGGCCCGGTACAGCATGTAGCCGTCAAGATTGATCCGGCCTTGGCGCACGTAGTCTTCTGTGATCTGTACCCAGTAAGGCACCGAGCCGTCTACGTTGCAGAAGAAGTTATAGCCTGCGCTCTTGAAATACTGGTACTTTTCATTGTCCTCTGTATAGCCCTGCCAATCTCCGATGTCGTTGCCGTGCGCGAAGATGATGGTGTCGACCGGACCGACGATGTTCTGAACATTGTTGACCCATTTTTCATTGTCGATGCGGAGTTCCTCCACCGTTTTATTCGTGACGCTTAAATGTCCCCACGTATGACTTGCGAATTCCCATCCGCTTGCTTTGATCGCATCTGCGATGACCGTAGCTTCTGCGATTTCTGTCGCGCGGTCGAAGTCCGGGTGCTCGTCCAGCCATTTGCGCTGGTCTTCCATCAGATTCTGCTGCGTTTCATAATCAGAATCGGTCCGGTATCCGAAGACTCCGTTGTAGCCGGTCATGGCGATCAGTCCGCGGGCGCCTTTGTATGCGCCGTCCGGGTGTTCCTCAAGGAAAGTATTGAGGCGGGGCACAACGTCATAATCGCCGATGTGCTCCGTTCCGTCGGCGGAAATATATTTGCACTTGACGACTCCGTTCTCATCGAGGACGAGCTTTTCCGGATAGCCGGCCGCTTCGTAGGAATGGTAATAGCTCAGGTCGTCGATGGAAAGAACGATCGCTTTTTTGCCCGGCGGGAGCAGAAGGTTCGTATTCGGAGCAAAGGATACATTTCCGTCTGCGTCAGTCGTTTCCACTACCAGATCGCGCAGGCGCACGTATACGTATCCATTGTCATACAGTGCCTGTGTGATTTTGTCAAATTCTTCCACAGTCGTCATCCATGCGTTCATTCCGTCCACCTGACTCTGTCCGAGTACGGATACGTCAAATGCGCGGTCAGTGTCATTGATGAGAGAATGGTAGAAGATATGCGGCACTGTCGTTACATCGACAGGGACGCAGCTCGCCTTTGTCTGCTCAAACTCGCTGATCGCAGCTGTGATCTCCGGATCAGACTCATAAGAAGGCACTGTTTTTAAAAGTTCGATCGCACCGTCATAATCGTATCCCATCGCCAGCAGTCTGGCCTGTTCAAGAACAGATGTACCTTCTGCGTTCTGGGAAGCGGGCTGTGTGGACGGTTCTGTCTGCGGCGCAGCCGTCTCAGACTGTGTTTCCACTGTGACAGGCGCCTCTGTCTGTGTGGAGGTATTTGTATTCTGCGGAAGCGGGTTTTCATTTTGTGAAACGCCCTTTCTTCCGGTCAGTGTCCTGGATACGAGAAAGATGGCGGCCGCCGCGATCAGGATCAGAATGATCAGGAAAACCGTGCGCTGGATGGCAGCCTGCCGCCGCCTTTTCTGCCGCCGGATCCGCCTTTGCTCCTCGTAATCATCGTAATTGTTCGGTACATTTCTGTAGTTTTCGCTCATGTATCAACACTCCCTGTTTCTTTTGAATCATAAGTAGTAATAGTCTAGCATAGGCAGCACAAAGTATCAAACAGTTTATAACGAAAAAATCTTAATTTTTCTTAGCAATTTTCACCTCATATTGTATTCTGTCAAAAAAATATGATATGATACAAAAAAGGAAAGGGAGGCGTGGGATGAACAGGAAAAAAACAGGAATTTGGATGCTCCTGCTGGTGCTTACGTTCTGGATCACATTATCAGGAACAGCAGGGGCTGCATCATTCTCCAGAAAAGCGCCTGTGGTGAAGGCAAAAAAGCAGGCGACAAGTGTCACTTTAAAATGGAGCAGGCGCTCTGACCTGACTGGTTATCAGGTGTATCGGACGAATGCGGCCGGCGGCAACAAGAGACTCCAGAAGAGCACGACCGGGAACAGTGTGACGCTGCACCGCCTGAAGCGGGGAAAGACGTATTATTACCGGGTGCGCGGTTACAAAAAATCAAACGGACGCATAACTTATACAAAATTCAGTAAGGTGGCAGAAGTGAAGATTTCAAAAACGGCACAGACGTCTACGCTAAAGGAGCTCTTAAAGACCGGACTGCAGCCGGTCGGCAGGACCATGTATGTGTGGGGCGGAGGCTGGAATAAGGCTGATACGGGAGCAGGCGATGCCGCGCGGAGCATCGGAGTAAGCCCGAAGTGGGAGGCATTTTTCCACCGGCAGAACTCTTCCTATAATTATCAAAATACGAGATACCAGATTGAAAATGGGCTGGACTGCTCCGGCTACATTGGCTGGTGTGTTTATAATATCCTGAATACAAAAGACGGAAAACCGGGTTACGTAATGCTGGCGCAGAATATGGCCCGCAGCTTTGCCTCCTATGGATGGGGGACGTATCTGCCGAAATCTCAGGTAAAGGATTACCGGGCAGGAGATATCATGAGTTCTTCCGGACACGTCTGGATGGCAGTGGGACAGTGCAGCGACGGAAGCGTCGTGCTTCTCCATTCCAGCCCGCCCGGTGTACAGCTTGCCGGGACACCGGCGTCCGACGGAAGCAGAGACAGCAGAGCAGTCGAACTGGCAGAATATTATATGAAGAAATATTATCCGGAATGGTACAGTAAGTACCCAAACTGTGCGAAAGACGCGAGCTACCTGACTTCCTATGCGCAGATGCGCTGGGACATATCAGGAAAAGCCGTGATGACAGATCCGGATCACTACAGAAATATGAGCGCAGATGAGATCCTGAAAGATCTGTTTGCATGAGAGGATTTGAGATGGAACAGAAGATATTGGAGTTAATAAATGATGCGGAAATGGTGCTGATCGGGATCGGGACGGAATTTTCGCCGCAGACGCCGCAGTATGATACGCTGGAAGCGTACCGCAGAAGCAGCTATTATGAAGAGCTTTCGGATGACTGTGAGCAGATCCGCGCATATAATAAGCTGAGGAGTCTGGTCGGGGCAAAACCGTATTTTGTTGTGACGTTGAATACGGATGATCTGATCTACCGTTCCGCATTTGAAGATGATCTGATCGTAGCGCCGTGCGGAAGCATGGCGAAGCTGCAGTGCGGGGAGCATATTGTGGAGGCGGATGAGATCCGCAGAAGCGTGCTGAATGCAGGGGATGAGCGTCTGGCAGTCTGCCCCGAATGCGGAAAACCGCTGCAGTTCCATACGATCGAGGCGGAAAATTATATGGAACAGGGATATCTGCCGATGTGGGAGAAGTATAAAAAATGGCTTCAGTGTACATTGAACCGCCGGCTGTGTATCCTGGAACTCGGCGTTGGGTTTCAATATCCGCAGGTGATCCGCTGGCCGTTTGAAAAGATTGCCATGTACAATCAAAAAGCGCATTTGATCAGGGTCAGCGCAAAGTTTCCGCAGCTTGCGGAGGAATTATCCCAAAAGGGTGTGTCTGTGCCGGAACATCCGGTTCAGTTCTTGTTAAAGGCGGGTGATGAGAGTGAAAAGAAACTGCAGATGGATGGTTAAATTCCTGCTGTGTGTGATAGTTCTGCTGACAGCAGCGCTTCCGGTTTCTGCGAAGGCGGCAAAAACGAAGAAGAATTACCAGTGGATCTCGACGGACAAAGGGATTTTCTGCCTGGATAAAAAGGGCAGGCGTCAAAAAGGATGGCTCAAGTACCGAGGCAATACTTATTTTCTGAAGAAAAAGACGGGAGCGGTACGGGGATGGATGGAGAAAGGCGGCAGCCTTTATTATTTCGGGGAAGATGCTGCAATGCAGACGGGACTCCGGACTATCGACGGCGTGCAGTATTATTTTTCCGAAAAAACGGGAGAGGCTGCATCCGGCTGGGTGAAGATCGGCAGACATCAGTACTATTTTGACCGGCAGACGCATCAGATGAAGAAGAACTGCTGGGTTAAGTCTGAAAAAAAGCATTATTATCTAAATAAAAAAGGGCGGAAAAGAAAACCCGGCTGGCTGACAGTCGGCGGTAAGACGTACTATCTCGACGATACGGGCGCTAGAGTAACAGGAGAACGCTATATCGACGGAAAACGCTGCTACTTTAAAAAGAATGGAGTCTATGATCCGAATGCCGAGCTTGGACCGGAAATAAATCCATCTGAACCGATGGTGGCACTGACGTTTGACGACGGGCCGGGGCCGTATACCGCCCGGCTGCTGAACTGCCTGGAAGAAAACGGCGCAAAAGCAACCTTTTTTATGGTAGGGACAAGCGTACCGAAATACGCGTCGACTGTAAAGCGGATGGCTGAAATGGGATGTGAGCTTGGCAGCCATTCTTACAGCCACCCACAGTTTACGCTGCTCTCTGACAGTCAGATCCGTCAGGAGTGTTCCAAGGCTGCGGATCTGATCAAAGCAGCATCAGGCCAGAAACCGACTGTTTTCCGCCTGCCCTACGGCGACGGTGCATCTGACAGCAGAGTGCTGAAGGCAATTGGGCTTCCGTCCATTTACTGGTCGGTCGATCCGAGAGACTGGGCAAACACAGGAAATCCGCAGCACACAGTCAATGCGGTTCTTGGCACTGTAAAAGATGGAGATATTGTGCTGATGCACGATATTCATGCTTCGTCCGTGACGGCGGCGGAGACGATCATACCGGCGCTGATTCGCCGCGGATACCAGCTCGTGACGGTTTCGCAGCTGGCAGATTATAAAGGAAAGACAACTCTGAAAACAGGAAATACATACCGCAGTTTTTAGGAAGAGGGGACAACAGGATGATAGCGATTATTGACTATGATGCAGGAAATTTAAGAAGTGTGGAGAAAGCGCTCGTCTCATTGGGCGCATCTCCTGTGGTCACAAGAGACGCGCAAGAGATACTGGAGGCGGATCATGTGATCCTGCCGGGAGTGGGGGCTTTTGGCGATGCGATGGAAAAGCTGCGAAGCTATGGCCTTGAGACTGTGATAAAAGAGGTGGCTGCAAATGGTACGCCGCTGCTCGGCATCTGCCTCGGACTGCAGCTTCTGTTTGAGTCGAGTGAAGAATCACCGGGCGTAAAGGGACTTGGCATCCTGAAAGGAAAGATCCTGCGGCTTCCGGATCAGGAAGGGTACAAAATTCCGCACATGGGATGGAATTCGCTGCATTATGATCATCCGGGAAAGCTGTTTCGGGGAATACCGGAAGACTCCTATGTGTATTTCGTACATTCTTATTATCTGTCGGCACAGGATCCGGAGATCGTAACGGCGTCTGCTGAGTATACGGCGCATATTCATGCGTCGGTCGAGCAGGGAAATGTGTTTGCGTGCCAGTTCCATCCGGAAAAAAGCAGCGACACCGGACTCGCGATTCTGAAAAACTTTATCGGGCTGGCAAAGGAGGGCTGAGCGAATGTTTACGAAACGGATCATTCCATGCCTGGACGTACATAACGGACGTGTCGTGAAAGGCGTTAATTTTGTAAATTTAAGGGATGCAGGAGACCCGGTCGAGATTGCGGAAGCTTATGATAAGGCAGGGGCGGACGAGCTGGTATTCCTCGATATCACAGCATCTTCTGATGCGAGAAATACGGTGGTCGATATGGTGCGCAAGGTGGCGGAAAAGGTGTTCATTCCATTTACGGTCGGCGGAGGCATCCGGACGGTAGAGGATTTCCGGATGCTGCTGCGGGAGGGCGCGGATAAAATATCGGTGAATTCTGCAGCGATCATGAACCCGCAGCTGATCAGCGATGCCGCAGAGAAATTCGGCAGCCAGTGCGTGGTCGTGGCAATTGATGCACGGCGGCGGGAGGATGGAAGCGGCTGGAATATTTATAAAAATGGAGGCAGAGTGGACATGGAGATTGACGCTGTCCGCTGGGCCAGGGAATGTGAGAGCCGCGGAGCAGGAGAGATCCTGCTTACGAGTATGGACTGTGACGGTACGAAGTCCGGTTATGATATTGAACTGACAAGGACGATCGCGGAAAATGTTTCCATACCGGTCATTGCATCCGGGGGAGCCGGAGCGCTTCCGCATTTTTATGATGCTCTGACAGAAGGCAAGGCAGACGCCGCGCTTGCGGCTTCTCTGTTCCACTATAAAGAGCTGGAGATCAGCGAAGTGAAAAGATATCTGAAAGAACGCGGACTGTCGGTCCGCCTGTAAGCAGGTAAAAGAAATACAAAGGAGGGATCTGTATGCCGCCGATTTCCAATGACTGGCTTGCTCCGCTGAAGCCGGAATTCGGAAAGCCATATTATGCGAAATTGTATCAAACAGTGAACGAAGAATACAGGACAAGAGTGATCTATCCGCCTGCCGACGACATTTTTAATGCATTTGCTTTTACGCCGCTGGAAAAGGTAAAAGTGGTGATCCTCGGACAGGATCCGTACCACGGAGACGGGCAGGCGCACGGTCTTTGCTTTTCCGTAAAGCCAAATGTCGAGATACCGCCGTCTCTCGTAAATATTTATAAGGAGCTGCATGAGGACTGCGGATGCTATATTCCGAACAACGGATATCTGACGAAATGGGCGCAGCAGGGCGTTTTTCTGCTCAACACAGTACTTACGGTGCGCGCACATCAGGCAAACTCCCACCGCGGGATCGGATGGGAAGAATTTACAGATGCGGCGATCCGTATTTTAAATGAGCAGGACCGGCCGATCGTATATTTGCTGTGGGGCCGTCCGGCGCAGATGAAGAAATCAATGCTGACGAACCCGAAGCATCTGATCCTGGAAGCGCCGCACCCGAGCCCGCTGTCCGCGTACCGGGGATTTTTCGGGAGCAGGCCGTTTTCCAGAGCAAATAAATTTCTGGAGCAGCACGGGATCGAACCGGTCGACTGGCAGATCGAGAACATTTGAAAGGGGCTGTCTGCTGCAAATGACTGCGGCAGCTTTCCGAGCATCCAGTGTACACATGTCCGAGACAGATGTTCTGTATAGGGCGGATGTATCCGCCTGATACGGACAGATGTCAGGAGGACTAGGTGAACACTGGATGTTCCGGAAGCGTAGCTGCATTTTTGCAACAGACAGCCCTTTTAACTTTTCTTTAAGTTTTTCTGTGCGGTCGAGAGCATCAGCTTGATCCGGTTCAGCTGGTTTACTTCGCTTGCTCCCGGGTCGTAGTCGATGGCTACGATGTTGGAGAGCGGATACTGTCTGCGCAGTTCTTTGATAACGCCTTTTCCGACTACGTGGTTCGGCAGGCAGGCAAATGGCTGTGTGCAGACGATGTTATTGACGCCGGAGTGGATCAGTTCCAGCATTTCTCCGGTCAGGAACCATCCTTCACCGGTCTGATTGCCGAGCGACACAATGTCTTTAGCCATATCTCCAATCTTTTCGATGCGGGTAGGCGGTTCAAAGTGAACGCTCTTTTTCAGTTCATCAGCCGCAGTGGCTCGGAGCTTTTCCAACACATAGATACCAAAGTTCGCGATCATAGCGGACTTCTTTTTTGTGCCGAGGTATTCGCTCTTGAAATTCTGGTTGTAGAAGCAGTAGAGCAGGAAGTCCATCAAGTCGGGCACTACGGCCTGCGCACCCTCTGCTTCGAGCAGTTCCACCAGATGATTATTGGCGGTAGGCATGAATTTTACAAGAATTTCTCCCACGACGCCTACTTTTGGCTTTTTCTCATCTGTGATCGGAAGATTGTCAAAATCCTGTATGATCTCGCGGCACATCTTTTTGAACTGGCCGTAAGAAGGCTTGCCGGAAA
>DVHT01000001.1 GCA_018711885.1 Candidatus Choladousia intestinipullorum
CACCGGCGACCAGCCCCAGGCGATAGAGCAGCTGGTCAAAGGATTTAAGGAAGGAAATCAGTGCGAGACGCTTCTCGGTGTCACCGGTTCCGGTAAAACCTTTACGATGGCGAATGTTATCGCACAGTTGAATAAACCGACGCTGATCCTCGCTCATAATAAAACGCTGGCGGCGCAGCTCTACGGAGAGTTCAAGGAGTTTTTTCCGAACAATGCCGTAGAATATTTTGTCTCCTACTACGATTATTACCAGCCGGAGGCGTACGTTCCGTCTTCGGATACTTATATTGCGAAGGACTCTTCGATCAATGATGAGATTGATAAGCTCCGCCTGTCAGCGACGGCATCTCTCGTTGAGCGGAAGGATGTCATCATCGTTTCGAGCGTTTCGTGCATCTACGGTATCGGAAGCCCGTCGGATTACAAGGATCTTGTCGTTTATCTTAGGCAGGGACAGGAAAAAGACCGTGATGAGGTGATGCGGGCCTTGATCGATATTCAGTATGACAGAAATGACATGGATTTTCACCGCGGTACTTTCCGTGTGCGCGGTGATGTGGTGGAAATTTTTCCTGCGAATTCGGATGATTATGCGTACCGGGTAGAGTTTTTCGGAGATGAGGTCGACCGGATCACGGAGATTGACGTACTGACAGGCGAGGTGCGCAGAGGGATGGAGTTTATTGCTGTGTTCCCTGCTTCGCATTACGTAGTGCCGATGGAAAAGATCCTGGCGGCGGCAAAGGCAATCGAGGAAGAGCTGGAAGAGCGGGTAGAATTTTTCAAGAGTGAGGACAAGCTGCTTGAAGCACAGCGGATCGCAGAGCGCACAAACTTTGATATTGAGATGCTGCGGGAGACGGGATTCTGTTCCGGGATTGAAAACTATTCGCGTCATCTGGCAGGGCTGCCGGCAGGGGCAACGCCTCATACTTTGATGGATTATTTCGGCGATGATTACCTTCTGATCATAGATGAGTCCCATAAGACGATTCCGCAGGTGCGGGGGATGTTTGCCGGAGACCAGTCGAGAAAAACGACGCTCGTGGATTATGGATTCCGTCTGCCGTCTGCAAAAGACAACCGCCCCTTGAATTTTGAAGAGTTTGAGAGTAAAATTGACCAGATTCTGTTTGTATCTGCCACGCCCGGAGAATATGAAGCGGATCATGAGCTGCTGCGGGCAGAGCAGATCATCCGTCCGACCGGTCTGCTGGATCCAAGGGTAGAGGTGCGTCCGGTAGAAGGGCAGATTGATGATCTGATCGGCGAGATCAACAAGGAGACTGCGGCTGGAAATAAAGTCCTGGTGACGACACTGACGAAACGCATGGCGGAAGACCTGACCGATTATATGAAAGAAATCGGCATCCGGGTGCGGTATCTGCATTCCGATATTGATACGCTGGAGCGGACGGAGATTATTCGGGATATGCGCCTTGACGTGTTTGATGTGCTGGTCGGCATCAACCTGCTCCGGGAGGGACTGGACATTCCGGAAATCTCTCTCGTGGCAATCCTGGATGCGGACAAAGAAGGATTCCTGAGATCGTCGGTATCGCTGATCCAGACGATCGGACGTGCCGCCCGAAACGCACAGGGGCACGTCATCATGTATGCAGATACCGTCACGGATTCTATGCGTGAGGCAATCGACGAGACACAGCGGCGCCGCGAGATCCAGGAGCAATATAATAAAGAACACGGAATTACACCGCAGACGATCAAGAAGGCGGTGCGTGATCTGATCAGTATTTCCAGGGAAATAGCGAAGGAAGAAAAGAAACTGGAGAAGGATCCGGAGTCGATGAGCCGCGAAGAACTGGAAAAGCTGGTAGGAGAAGTGCAGAAGCAGATGAAGAAGGCAGCGTCGGAGCTGAATTTCGAGGCCGCCGCAGAGCTGCGTGACCAGATGATCATGCTGAAAAAGCATTTGCAGGAGATGGAGTAGAACGGTGCTCCATTGAGGGCAGGAAACAGAGAAGAAAACATAATAGAAATGAGTGCAGAAAGAAATATGGACAAAACGATCGATAAGAAACAGTATATCAGGATCAGAGGAGCCAATGAACATAATCTGAAGAATGTCAGTCTGGATATTCCGCGCAATCAATTTGTTGTGCTGACAGGACTTTCGGGTTCCGGGAAATCCTCGCTTGCATTTGATACGATTTATGCGGAGGGACAGCGCAGATACATGGAATCGCTGTCATCCTATGCGCGTCAGTTTTTGGGACAGATGGAAAAACCGGATGTTGAGAGTATAGAGGGACTGCCGCCGGCTATCTCTATTGATCAGAAATCCACGAACCGCAACCCGCGTTCTACAGTGGGAACTGTGACGGAAATTTACGATTATTTCCGTCTTTTGTATGCGCGCATCGGAATCCCCCATTGTCCGAAGTGCGGGAAAGAGATCAAGAAGCAGAGTGTCGATCAGATGGTCGATCAGATCATGGAATTGCCGGAGCGCAGCAGGATCCAGCTCCTCGCCCCGGTTGTACGCGGGCGGAAGGGAGAGCACGTAAAGCTGCTGCAGCAGGCGAAAAAAAGCGGATACGTCCGTGTGCGCATTGACGGAAATATGTACGAGCTGTCGGAAGAGATCAAGCTGGACAAGAATATCAAGCATAATATTGAGATTGTGGTAGACCGTCTGGTCGTAAAACCGGGGATCGAAAAACGCCTTACTGATTCCATGGAAACCGTTTTGAATCTCTCAAACGGACTGGCGCTTGTAGACGTTCAGGATCAGGAAACGCTGCGCTTCAGTCAGAGCTTTTCATGTCCGGACTGCGGAATCAGCATTGATGAAGTGGAACCGAGAAGTTTTTCGTTCAACAATCCGTTCGGCGCATGTCCGGACTGCTATGGCCTCGGCTACAAGATGGAGTTCGATATTGACCTGATGATACCGGACCGCTCCCTCAGCATTCTGGACGGCGCGATCGCAGTCCTCGGCTGGCAGTCCTGCAGCGAAAAGGGAAGCTTTACTAGGGCAATCCTCGATGCGCTCGCAGAGGAATATGGATTTGACCTGGGGACGCCGTTTGAGCAGCTTCCTCAGAAAATACAGGATATCCTGATCAACGGGACGAACGGAAAAGAAGTGAAGGTGCGCTACAAAGGGCAGCGCGGAGAAGGCGTCTATGATGTTGCTTTCGACGGATTGATCAAGAATGTGGAGCGCAGATACCGCGAGACGGGGTCCGATACGATGAAGCAGGAATACGAGACCTTTATGCGGATCACTCCGTGTAAGACATGCGGCGGGCAGAGACTGAAAAAATCAGCGCTGGCCGTGACGGTCTGCGGTAAAAATATCTATGAGATTACTGCAATGTCGATTGGAGATCTGCAGAAATTTTTGAATGAAATGCAGCTCGGAGAGCAGCAGAAACTGATCGGCCGCCAGATTTTAAAAGAAATCAGAGCGCGCATCGGTTTTCTCGTGGATGTCGGCCTGGAATATCTGAGCCTGGCGCGGGCGACCGGGACTCTTTCCGGCGGAGAAGCACAGAGGATCCGTCTGGCGACGCAGATCGGGTCAGGACTGGTGGGGGTAGCGTATATCCTGGATGAGCCGAGTATCGGACTGCACCAGAGAGACAATGATAAACTTCTGAACACATTGAATAGCCTGCGGGATCTTGGCAATACTCTGATTGTAGTAGAGCATGACGAGGACACGATGTATGCCGCAGATTTTCTGGTAGATGTCGGCCCCGGAGCGGGGGAACACGGCGGCGAGATTGTAGCTGCTGGAACCGTGGAGGATGTGATCGCCAACGAGCGCTCTGTCACCGGCGCATATTTAAGCGGACGGAGATCCATTCCGGTTCCGGAAAAACGAAGGGAGCCGACGGGATGGCTGGAAGTGCGGGGCGCCCAGGAAAACAACCTGAAAAACGTTAATGTCAGATTTCCGCTCGGAGTGATGACATGTGTGACAGGGGTCTCAGGTTCCGGTAAAAGCTCTCTGGTCAATGAAATCCTGTATAAACGGCTGGCACGTGATCTGAACCGTGCCCGGACGATCCCGGGGAAACATAAAGAAGTCGTTGGTATCAGCCTGCTTGATAAAGTGATCAATATAGACCAGTCCCCGATCGGAAGAACCCCTCGTTCCAATCCGGCTACTTATACGGGTGTATTTGACCAGATCCGCGACCTCTTTGCTTCTACCGCAGACGCAAAGGCGCGCGGTTACAAAAAGGGCAGATTCAGCTTTAATATCAAAGGCGGAAGATGTGAAGCGTGCAGCGGAGACGGAATCCTGAAGATCGAGATGCATTTCCTTCCGGATGTATACGTCCCTTGCGAGGTATGTCATGGGAAACGGTATAACCGCGAGACGCTGGAAGTAAGATATAAAGGGAAAACGATTTATGACGTACTCGACATGACGGTTGAGGAAGCACTGAAATTTTTTGAGCATCTCCCGTCGATACACAGAAAAATAGAGACTCTGTATGATGTGGGACTTTCGTATCTGAAATTAGGACAGCCGTCTACAACGCTTTCCGGGGGAGAGGCACAGCGCATCAAGCTTGCTGCAGAGCTGAGCCGCAGGAGCACCGGAAAGACGGTCTATATCCTGGATGAACCGACTACGGGACTTCATTTCGCGGATGTCCACAAACTGGTAGAGATTCTCAGGCGTCTGACGGAAGGCGGCAACACGGTGATTGTGATCGAACATAATCTGGATGTGATAAAAACGGCGGATTACCTGATCGATATCGGGCCGGAGGGCGGCGACAGAGGCGGTACGGTGATAGCGGAGGGAATGCCGGAAGAAGTGGCGGAAAATCCAAATTCCTACACCGGGCAGTACGTGGCGAAATATCTGAGAGAAGATAAGTTAAATAAACAGAAGTACCAAAATGCGGACAGGTAACAACCGTTCACTGTCCGCTGCCCGTCAAATGTCTGCCCGTGTAGGCACGGCAGCCGCGTTCCGGGCTTATTGCGCAAGAAAGGAAAACACCTGACCGAAGTCAGGTGTTTTCAGGAAAGAGAAAAATTTGGGTTGAAAAATTTTCCTGTAACGTGGATTCCTATACAGGAATTGTTTGAGGGAGTACCTGACAGCGTGTGGGGGCTGTCAGGTGTGAGTTATGAAATATATTAGCTGTTTGCTAATATGGTTATACTATAAAAGATAAATGTGTTGAAAGTATGTCCACTTTATAAAGAAAACAAAAAGATATATAAAAGAAAAAGAAAAGCTGTCAGCCTTTCTGCAAACGAAAAAGCCTGACTTGCGTCAGACTTTTTCAGGAAAGAGAAAAATTTGGGTTGAAAAATGTTTTGCTTCGTACGGACTATATCCGCACAGAAAATTGTTTGAGGGAGTACCTGACAGCGTGTG
>DVHT01000136.1 GCA_018711885.1 Candidatus Choladousia intestinipullorum
AACGTTTTTTTCTTCATTTTTTACACTAAATTACACGAATAAAAGATGGAAAATCACACTTTTCGACACGAATCTGTTTTCCCTGCAAAACCGGATAAAAAAAAGCACCGTCCCCACGGCCCTACGTCCGCAAAAACAGTACTTCCAGTGCGCGATCAGGGGCTCGAACCCTGGACACCCTGATTAAGAGTCAGGTGCTCTACCAACTGAGCTAATCGCGCTTTTTCTATTTTTTTAACTCGTTCCTCACAAGCAAGAGTCATTATAATACAAAGTAATTTAAAATGCAAGCCCTAATTTCATATTTTTTTCACTTTTTTTCATATTTATTTTACGATTTTTTCTTTCCTGTTTCTCTGGATACGATTTTATCTATTTTTAACAATTCCTTTACTTGAATCCTCTCTGGAAATCTTCTATACTTGAATCAATGTTTTTATATAATATGAAAAATAAGAAGGGATTTTCTATATGGCTACATCATCTTCCAATCATAATTCTGCCGGCACGCATCCTTCAGGCCATATTCCGGAAACTTCCGGAAACAACAAGGGGCAGCGTTTCATAAAAAATAATCAGTACTTTACCATATGCATCTACGGTATTGTCATGGTTCTTCTTTCAGCGATCATTTTTAAATGCATCATTGATATTGACCAGACAAAAGCGTGGTTCCGGCAGATTTTTGCGATGCTCACGCCTTTTATCATCGGAGCTTTGCTCGCGTATGTCTTAAATCCGATGGTGCGGATGTTCTACAGGGTGATCTCGCGTCTCTTCAAACGTACCAGGTTTCGGGAAAAGCACCGGATGCATACTGTTCTCGCTATTTTGATCACCTATGTGATCGTGATCGGCTCCGTAGTGCTGACACTGCTGTTCGTTATTCCGGAATTCACAGAGAATCTGATTGACTTTGTTAATTACATTCCTACTATCTATGATTCTATCATGGATTTTCTTGCCGAATTGCAGCAACGCTTCCCCACTCTGGACGTCGAAGCAATCAGCAAACCGCTTTCCGACCTGATGCCGGATATCATGTCCTATCTGCAGCAGATCGCCACCAGTATGGTTCCTGCGATCTACACGATATCCATGTCTATCATGGGATGGCTGATCAATCTGATGATCACACTGATCGTCTCTATTTATATGCTGTATGATAAACGCAGAATGATGCGGCTTGGCTGGAAACTGATCTATGCGTTTCTTCCGGAAAAATATATCACGCCGTGTCACGATATTCTCACCGAGTGCAACCGCCTGTTCAGCGGTTTTGTAGTGGGAAAATTTACGGATTCTCTCATCATCGGGATTTTATGTTTTGTGCTGATGAATATTCTGCAGCTCCCGTATGCTTCACTGATCAGCATCATCATCGGTGTCACAAATATGATCCCTTATTTCGGACCGTTTATCGGATCTATACCGGGAGTTCTGATCATCCTGTTTATCAATCCAATCCAGGCTCTGATTTTTATTATTATGATCATCTGCCTGCAGCAGTTTGACAGCCTCATCCTCGAGCCGAAAGTTCTCGGAAATTCAATCGGCATGAAGCCGATCTGGATCATTTTTGCCATTACGGTCGGAGGCAGCGTAGCTGGGGTCGTCGGTATGTTTCTCGGCGTTCCTGTGGTCGCTATTATCAGTTACCTGCTCGATCTGTATCTGGAACACCGGCTGCGGAAAAAGCAAGTATCCGATGAAATGATTGACAGCCGACTAAAAAATATGAAGCTGGACGACTAGTCCGGCTTCATATTTCATTTAATTTCTTTTTTCCCGCTCCTTAAACAGCTTTTTCACCTCATCCATTGAGTTGTGAAACTGCAGCGCCTTCTTGTTGATCAGCGGTTTATCGTAGGTGATACGATACAGCTTCTTTCTGATTCCTAAAATGCGCATCACATTTCCTCCGGACATAGAATCATCGCGGATATCCCTCCGTACTATATGATATGTCTGTCTGATCCTCCCGGGAACAACACCGCTTTCCCTATCTACGTCTACGGCATCTGCCGGCTGTGTGAAATGACCAGTTTGCAGATTGAATTGCCCTGTGCAGAAAAACGTTCTTCGTATTCGGTCATGATGTTCCCCTCCATCATAGAATCATCACGGTGAAGATCATACGTACAGGCTTCTATCGTCCATCCGGCTTCCCCGGCCTGCTCGATCGCAAAATCAAACAGCGCCCGGTTGTCCGTCTTAAACTCGACTTTTCCGCCAGGTATCAATATCTTATCGTAGCGTGTCAGAAACTCACGGCTCGGAAGGCGGCGTTTCGCATGGCGGTCCTTTGGCCACGGATCGGAAAAATTCAGATAAATGCCGGATACCTCATTTTTTCCAAAGACCTCCGGAAGGTCTTCTGCATCCATCCGCAGAAACAGAAGATTGTGCAGCTGCGGCAGCTCCTCTCTTTTCGTGACCGCACGCAGCAGCACGCTGGAATACTTCTCGATCCCGACGTAATTGCGGTCCGGATTTTGCTGCGCGAGTTCCGTAATAAAACGTCCTTTCCCCATCCCTACTTCCAGAAACAACGGGTGGTCATTTTCAAATACTTCGTTCCAGCGGCCTCTTTTCTCCCTCATAACGTCCTCATGTATGACATACTCACTGGCCGCAATTGCCTCTCTCGAACCTGGTATATTTCTCAATCTCATATTTTACTCTCCCAAGATAATTTGTTACTATTTTTTTAATAAATACCCGTCTTTTTTGTACCGTTACCATTTTCTCAGAAATCTGAAAAAAGTCAAGCAATAGTTCCACTTTTCGTCGTATTTTCCCTGATATACTTATTGACTTTTTATTAAATATCAGTTAGTATTTTAATCAAGATTTAATGAAATTGTAACTTTTATTTTCAAGGCTTCCGGCCTGAAAGGATATTTAGTCATGAAAAAAAGAAACGCATTAGCGCTGCTCTCACTGGCAGGGTTACTTACTCTTGCGGCTCCCGCTCTGTCGGCAAATGCAGCCTGGCAGACGACCGCTTCCGGTACGATCTATACGCAGAAGAACGCCCCCGGTTACGTCACCGGGCTGAAGAAGATTGGAGAATACTGGTACTATTTTAATTCCTCCGGCATTATGCAGACCGGACTTCAGCAGATTGACAAAAAGATGTACTACTTCAGCCCCAAAGGAATCATGCAGTTCGGCTGGATCCAGGCAGAGGACGGAAAGCGGTATTACGCGAACAAGAACGGAGTCCTGGTTCACGGAAAATGGGTTGGAAATTATTACCTGCAGGATGACTGTACGCTGGCAGTCAATCAGTGGATCGACGGAAAATGGGTCGGTGCGGACGGAAAATACACCGGTGTAAAAAATAACGTCGGATGGGTCACTGACGGAGGAAAAACTTATTATTATGATACGAGCAGCAACCTCGTAAAGGGCTGGCTGAACGTCGGCGGAAAGACGTACTATCTCCATCCTGTGACGGGCGTCCTGCAAAAGGGCTGGCTGACGATAGGCGGCAATAAGTATTTTGCCGGACCGTCGAAGGGCGTCATCTTAAAAAACTCCTGGGTAGACGGGAAATACCTTCAGAGCAACGGGGTCATGGCGACCGGTCTTACGAAGATAGGCGGAAAGAAATACCTGTTTAACTCTTCCGGGAAAAAAATGACGGGATGGATCAAATACAACGGCTCCATCTACTATTTTAACAGCAGCGGCGTGATGCAGCGCAAGAAGTGGATCGGTGACAAATATGTCAAAAAAGGCGGCAAACGCGCATCCGGTTTTCAGACGATCAAGGGCAGTACGTATTACTTTTCGCCCAATACGGGCAGCAAGCAGACCGGATGGATCACCGTCAATGGCCAGCGGTATTTCATGAATAAACTGGGCGTTCTCCAGAAAGGACGCTGGCTCTGGTCCGGCAAGTATTACGCTTCCTCGACCGGCGCGGTCCTAAAAGGACTGTCCGCAATCGGAAAACACTTATACTACTTTGATACGACCACGGGCGCAAAGCTTACGAATTCGATGAAGACCATCGGCGGAGACACCTATTACTTCAACGGGAAGGGAAGAGCTGTCCGGAATAAATGGAAAACGATCAAATCAAAAAAATATTATTTCCAGAGTACCGGTACAATGGCGAAAAACACCTGGGTCGGCCAGTATTATGTGGGGCCGGACGGCGCAAGGACAGGACAGGAAAAGACCGTCGGATGGTCGACTGTAAACGGCATCAAATACTACTTTGACAGCAACGGCAACATGATGACAGGCTGGCAGACGATCAGCGGAAGCAACTACTACTTTGACGCTACAGGCGCCATGGTGACTGGTATCCAGACGATTGGCAGCAAAAAATATTATTTTTACTCCGACGGCCGTATGGCATCGAATCTGACGATCATTGTAGGGTCAAAGCAGTACACGATCAATAAAAACGGCGTGGTAACTGCCGAGGAGAGCCTTACTGTTTCCGATGCGACTCTCGGAGGCCGGATCGTAAACTTCGCGCTTCAGTACGTTGGAAATCCTTACGTATACGGCGGAACGAGCCTGACAAACGGCGCGGACTGCTCCGGTTTTGTCCAGACAGTATTTGCCAATTTCAGCATCAAACTGCTGCGTGTCGCTGACGATCAGATGAAAGGCCCGAGCAATTCTCTGATCAAACAGGGTTATAAAGAAGCAGTAATCGTAGATATGTCGAGCATCCAGCCGGGGGATCTGCTGTTCTACGGTACCAGCAGTCCGGCATATGCAACGCATGTAGCGATCTACATGGGCAATGGAAAGATCGTCCACGCAAGCAATTCCCAGCCATACCCGGCAGGAGGGATCAAGGTATCCAACTATGATTACCAGACGCCGATCCGTGCGGTCCGTTACTGGTATTAAGAACCGGACTGCTGCCTGGCTGAAAGCAAGAGCGAAATAAATAATGAAATATGGCGGTGCAGTCGAAAGACTGTGCCGCTGTTTTGCATTTTGGAGATTTTTAAGAAGTGAGGTAACAGCAATGATTGATAAAATGCTCATCAGGGGCGCAAAAGTCCATAACCTGAAAAATATAGATGTGGATATTCCATTGAACAAGATTGTCGGGATAGCCGGAGTCTCCGGCTCCGGAAAGTCCTCTCTGGCGCTCGGTGTGCTGTACGCAGAAGGCTCAAGACGGTATTTAGAGGCGCTGTCCACCTATACGCGCAGGAGAATGACACAGGCGTCAAAAGCAGCCGTCGACGAAGTACTGTATGTGCCTGCTGCCCTGGCGCTGCGCCAGAGGCCGGGCGTTCCCGGCATCCGCAGTACCTTCGGCACCGGTACAGAGCTGCTGAACAGCCTGCGGCTCATGTATTCCCGGCTTGCCAGCCACCGCTGCCCCAACGGCCACTATCTGGAACCGACACTGGCTGTCGCAGCGGAAAAGGAACTTATCTGTCCCGAATGCGGCGTGCATTTTTATGCTCCATCGGCAGAAGAGCTGGCATTTAATTCACAGGGAGCATGCCCCAAATGCAGCGGAACAGGGCGCGTCCGTACTGTCAATCCAGATTCTCTCGTACCGGATCCTTCGCTTACTATTGAGGAAGGCGCCGTTGCCCCGTGGAACAGTCTGATGTGGTCGCTGATGACCGATGTATGCCGGGAAATGGGTGTCCGCACAAACATTCCATTCCGGGATCTCACCGAACAGGAGAAAGAAATCGTCTATCACGGTCCGGCTGTCAAAAAGCACATCCTTTACAAAGCAAAAAATTCCAATCAGGCGAACGAACTGGATTTTACCTACTTCAACGCCGTCTATACCGTGGAAAACGCCCTTGCAAAAGTAAAAGATGAAAAAGGCATGAAGCGTGTGGAAAAATTCTTAAGAGAAGACGTCTGCCCTGAGTGCGGCGGGGCACGCCTTTCCGCCGCAGCCCGCGCTCCCAGGCTTCGCGGGATTTCCCTTGACCAGGCCTGCACGATGACGCTCTCCGGACTGGTACGCTGGGTACAGGGAGTACCTGAATCCTTACCTCCGGAAATGCGTCCGATGGCAGAAAGTATCTGTGAAACCTTTTACACAACTGCCAGGCGGCTGATCGATCTGGGACTCGGCTATCTTTCTCTTGACCGTTCGTCATCGACTCTGTCCACAGGGGAGCGGCAGCGGATGCAGCTTGCCCGGGCAGTCCGCAATCGTACCACCGGTGTTTTGTATGTCCTGGATGAACCGTCGATCGGACTGCATCCCTCCAATATCTTCGGGCTTACCGGCGTAATGCGCGACCTCGTGGCAGACGGAAATTCGGTGATCCTTGTCGACCACGATACTCAGATTCTGAAGGAAGCGGACTGGATCATTGAAATGGGCCCGCAGGCCGGTGCAAAGGGCGGGTACGTTACCGCCGAAGGCAGCGTGGCTTCTATATGCAGCAATGCCGCCTCACAGATCGGGCCCTTCCTGTCAAAAAAGGCAGATGCCAAACTGCGCCATTGCACTGACCCTGAGAAAATGTTTGAACATGGAAGGCTTCACTTGGCCACCGGACAGATTCATACCGTAAAGCCGCTTGAGGCAGATTTTCCAAAAGGCCGGCTCACCGTCGTGACCGGCGTCTCCGGTTCCGGAAAAACGACAATGGTCCTGGAGAGTCTGGTGCCCGCGCTGAGTGCAGTGATAAGCGGCGGCAGGCTGCCGGATCATATCCGTGGGATAAGCGCCGATGGGATCCGGCATGTCAAGCTGATCGATGCGACGCCCATCGGCATCAATGTGCGTTCTACTGTGGCGACCTATGCGGGCGTACACGATGAACTGAGAAAGCTCTACGCAAAATCTGCCGCCGCAAAGGAAAGAGGGTTTAAAGCAGGTGATTTTTCCTATAATACCGGAAGCCTGCGCTGCCCCGGATGCGACGGTACAGGCATTGTCAGCCTTGATGTCCAGTTTCTGCCGGATGTCAATATTCCCTGCCCGGACTGCCGCGGTTCGCGGTATGCAAAAGCGGCATACGGGATCCGGCTGACTGACAGGGCCGGCAGCTCCTGCTCGTTACCGGAGCTTATGGATATGGATGTCAATTCCGCCCTTGAGTTTTGCAGCGAAATGAAATCCGTCAGCCAAAAGCTGAAGATATTAAGACAGCTCGGTCTCGGGTATCTGACACTCGGGGAAGAGACTCCCGGTCTTTCAGGCGGAGAGGCTCAGAGGCTCAAGCTTGCCAGTGAGATCGGAAAAGTACAGACAGACTCCGTTTTTATCTTTGATGAGCCAAGCATTGGGCTGCATCCGCTCGATGTTCAGGTACTGCTCCGCGTCTTCCAGACTCTGATCGACAGCGGAGCGACTGTTATCGTCATCGAACACGACCTGGACATTATCCGAAACGCGGACTATATGATTGACATGGGGCCGGGCGGCGGAGAGGAAGGCGGAAGGATCATTGCTTTTGGAACACCGCAGGAAATCAGGAATAACCCGGACAGTATTACCGGGAAATACTTATAAGAAATGAAATAGTTTTGTTTGTTTTGCTTGCAATATTTAGATTATTCTGTTTTTTTATTTAATTGCTCCAAAATTTTTG
>DVHT01000137.1 GCA_018711885.1 Candidatus Choladousia intestinipullorum
GTGACAGCGATCAACCCGACGCCGGCAGGAGAAGGAAAGACGACGACGACGGTCGGCCTCGCAGACGGTCTGCAGAAGCTCGGCAAGAAGGTCATGGTAGCGCTCCGTGAGCCGTCCCTTGGACCGGTATTCGGCGTAAAGGGCGGAGCGGCAGGCGGTGGATACGCACAGGTCGTACCGATGGAAGATATCAACCTCCACTTTACAGGCGACTTCCACGCGATTGGCGCAGCGAACAACCTGCTCGCGGCAATGCTCGACAACCACATCTATCAGGGCAATGCACTGAACATCGACCCGAGGAAGATCACATGGAGAAGATGCGTGGATATGAATGACCGCCAGCTCCGCTTCGTAGTGGACGGCCTGGGCGGAAAGACAAACGGAATGCCGAGAGAAGACGGCTATGATATCACGGTAGCGTCCGAGATCATGGCAGTGCTCTGTCTGGCAAGCGATATCACGGACCTGAAGAACCGTCTGGCAAGGATCATCGTAGGATATACATACGGAAAAGCATCAGAGCAGAAGCCGGTAACGGCAGGCGACCTCCATGCACAGGGCGCAATGTGCGCACTGCTGAAAGATGCGCTGAAGCCGAACCTGGTACAGACACTGGAGCATGTTCCGGCGATCGTACACGGCGGTCCGTTCGCAAACATCGCACACGGCTGCAACTCCGTCATCGCTACGAAGATGGCGCTGAAGCTCGGTGATTATGCGATCACAGAGGCAGGCTTCGGAGCAGACCTGGGGGCAGAGAAGTTCCTCGACATCAAGTGCCGTATGGCAGGGCTGAAGCCGAACGCAGTCGTGATCGTAGCGACGGTGCGTGCGCTGAAATACAACGGCGGTGTGCCGAAGGCAGACCTGAACAATGAAAACCTCGAAGCACTGGAGAAAGGCCTCCCGAACCTGCTGAAGCATGTAAGCAACATCAGGAACGTATACAAACTGCCGTGCGTGGTAGCGATCAACGCATTCCCGACAGATACGAAGGCAGAGCTGGATCTGGTAGAGAGAAAATGTAAAGAGCTCGGAGTAAACGTAGCGCTGTCAGAAGTATGGGCAAAAGGCGGCGAAGGCGGTATCCGTCTGGCAGAAGAAGTGATCCGTCTGGTAGAGGAGCCGAACGATTTCACATACAGCTATGAGCTGGAAGGAAGCATCGAAGACAAACTGAACCAGATCGTACAGAAGATCTACGGCGGCAAGAGAGTCGTGCTGACGGCAAACGCGCAGAAGCAGGCGAAAGAGCTGGAAGCACTTGGATACGGCAGCTGCCCGATCTGTGTGGCAAAGACACAGTATTCGCTGACAGACGACCAGACGAAGCTCGGCGCACCGACTGACTTTGAAGTAACAGTACGCAACCTGAAGATCTCTGCAGGTGCAGGCTTTATCGTAGCGCTGACCGGTGAGATCATGACAATGCCGGGACTTCCGAAGGTACCGGCGGCAGAGCGGATCGACGTAGACGAGACAGGAAAGATCTCCGGACTGTTCTAATCCAGAGTACAGCAGTGAGGGAGGAATATACGTATGTTTAGAGATGAAACGACTGCAGTATGCGGTGCAGCGAAAAAGAAAATGGAACTTTTGGAGAAGAATCCTCTCGGATACTGGCTGATGTCTATCCTGGCAGGCCTGTTTATCGGTCTTGGTTCTGTACTGATGGGTGTAGTCGGCGGTGTTTTTACGGCAGGAGGAGCTTACTCTACGAAGCTGGTCTGCGGATGCGTATTCGCTGTAGGTCTTTGCCTTGTTACGGTGGCAGGCGCTGAACTGTTTACCGGAAACAATTTCGTGATGGCGATGGCCGGATTCCGCAAAGAACTTGCGTGGGGAAAGATCGTAAAGCTTTGGGTTGTCTGCTGGCTGGGCAACCTGATCGGTTCCGTGCTGACGGCTGTCGTATTTACGGCGACCGGCATCGGGACAGGAGATGTCGCAGCTTATCTGGCGAATGCGGCAGCTACGAAAGCGGCCGGAGCAGCGCTTCCGCTGTTTACCAAGGCAATCTTCTGCAACATCTGTGTCTGCCTTGCAATCTGGTGCGGAACGAAACTCAAATCAGAAGGAGCAAAGCTCGCAATGAACTTTGCCTGCGTCATGACATTTGTTACCTGCGGATTTGAGCACAGCGTTGCCAATATGACGTTCTTGACGATCGGGCTTCTGAACCCGGCCGGGATGTCAATACCGGTAGCAGGTGTTATTATGAATCTCGTTATTGTGACGCTCGGCAATATGGTAGGCGGAATTGTCTGCGTGGCTCTTCCGTACTATCTGATCGCAAGAGAGAAATAAAAAACGGCTGATACATACCTTTCAAACGAAAAGGAGACTGTGGCAGTATATGCCGGATTTCGGTACATACTGCAGCGGTCTCCTTTTGCATTGCGCGGAACAAAGCTGTGCTTCTTCAGGGTTCCTGAGCGCGGCGAAGCGCTTCTGAGACTGCGGACAGCAGGAGCTGGGAGGTATACCGGTTTTCCTGAGGACAGGTGATATGATCCAGGTTCTGCTCGGCCAGGATCTGGGAAGTAATATGTTCCAGCGATGGCCTGACAAGCGGATAGGCTGCGGCTGTCGCCTCGCTCAGATTTACCATGCGTATGTCATTGATGTGGTTTTTATCTACAGTGACTTCGATGTCTACCGTGGAATCACCGAGTGTTACGGGGGTAGTGTAGACGCCCGGGGTATAGGATACCGTCTCAGAAGTGCTCTGCGCCGTGTCTGTTTCCTGTGTCTGCGCGCTCTCCGTCTGCACGGTGTTTTCCTGCTCTTCTGACTTTCCCGAAAACATCAGGACAAGGCAGAGGATGAGCAGCGCGGCGAGAAAAAGCAGCAGCAGAGTGTAAACGACTTCACGCAGCTTGAAAACTACAATTTTGGGATTGGAACTCATGGGATACTCCGGAAAGTTTATTATTGTTAATATAGTTTATTTAGAGTGGGCAGGCTTTATGATAAGAATTCTCAATCGGGGAACAGATCCCACGGTACAGACGCGATTGCAAAGGAATAAGGTTCGTGGTATGATGATACAAAAGGAGGAGAACTATGGGCGACTATTTGATTACAACAGACAATATGACAGATTTTCCGGAGGAGTATATAAAAGAGCATGATCTGCCGATGATGTCTCTTACGTATTTTCTGGATGGAGTAATGTACACTGCAGAGAATTCTCTTTCATCAGAGGAATTTTACAAGAAGATGAGGGAAGGCTGTATGCCTACGACTTCACAGGTAAACCCGGAAGAAGCGAAAGAAAAGCTCCTGCAGTTTTTACAGTTGAATAAAAACATCATACACATTGCATTTTCAAGCGGCCTGAGCGGGACCTGCAACAGCGTGAGGATTGCTGCGCAGGAGCTTTCGGAGGAAATTCCGGACTGCCGGATCACCGTGGTCGATTCTCTGGCGGCATCTCTCGGGGAGGGACTGCTGGTACACAAGGCTCTGGAGAAGCAGAAAGCAGGGCTTTCCTACGATGAGATGGTAAACTGGCTGGAGGAAAACAAGCTGAGGATCTGCCACAATTTTACAGTGGATGACCTGTTCCACCTCTACCGCGGCGGACGCGTGTCAAAGGCAGCAGCCGTACTTGGCACAATGATCAACTTAAAGCCGGTGCTGCATGTGGATGATGAAGGACACCTGATCCCTCTGTCCAAGGTGCGCGGCAGAAAGAAATCACTGAATACGCTGGTAGACAATATGGAAAAACAGATGGGCAGCTACCGTGAGGAAAATGACATTGTTTTCATCAGTCACGGCGATTGCTACGAGGATGCCCTGTACGTGCAGGAACAGGTTAAAAAACGTTTTGGAATCGAGCGGTTCCTGATCAATCCGGTAGGCCCGACGATCGGCGCGCATTCCGGTCCGGGGACGCTGGCACTGTTCTTTATGGGAGAGAAGCGGTAACGTCCGGAACGAAGAAACTTTTTGACACAGGAGGAATCATAAGACGGGACTGATGGAATGAAAAAAAGAATAATAGTACTGTGTATGGCATTGCTCACGGCACTTTCGGCGCCGGGGAGCATTGCGGCAGAAGAAACAGCAACGGAACCAGTTATCATAGAGGACATGGAAGAGCCTGAAGATGGCGGGACCGAAACAGAAACCGCAGAGATTACAGAAACGGAAACTCCAGAAACAGAAACTCCAGAAACAGAAAATTCCGGGACCGCAGGGACCGGGACAGTGCCGGGAGATACAGCAGGCAGCGACGGTTTTCTGGTCTCTGTTCAGGAGGTGGAAACGAGAGACTATACGGGCATCGGGGACGTCCTGGCGGATAGTACGGTGCTTACCGATGAGATCACGATTTCCCTCGACCAGGCCGGTATGGCGGAAACGGCCGGACTGCCGGAAATCTCGCTCTTTTCGAATGCAGGTTATGTAGACTCCTACGGCGGACAGCTGGACGGGGATGCCAAAGAGGTATACAACCTGATGGCAGAGCACTTCGCGGAAAATCCCGTGAGCGACGGAGAAGGCGGACTGAGCGGGTTTACGTATACGCTCAGTGAGCCGTTTTGTTTTCATCTGGATATGACGACGGAGGATTTCAGCGCCGGAAAATATCAGACGGATCCGGATTATCAGGAGGCAGCGGCTCAGCTTAAATATGTGATGCAGGCGGCGTATGATGCCATCCTGTTTGACGCTCCTCAGCTTTATTATATCAAACCCCCGACGATTTCTTATCGGATCCAGGCAAAGGAAAACGAGGCCGGCGGGATTGATGTTGCCGTGTATAACAGCGAACTGACGATCCGGGCACAGGAAAGCATCACAAATGCACTTTCCAGACGGGCTGAATTCCAGAGTGTGGCAGACGCGGCTGTTTCTGCCGTCCGCAGCAGGATTGCGTCGGATGCGGACCGCGAGACGATCGTGAAAACGATCCATGACTATGTCTGCGAGATTGCCGTTTATGATTATAATTATGATAGCTATGCAAATGGTTCGGAACAGTACTATATGATTCATTCAGCAGCAGGTTTCTTCCTTGACAGCAATCACAAGGTCGTCTGCGACGGATACGCAAAAGCGTTTAAGATCCTGTGCGATCGGTTTGGCGTGCCATGTGCGATCATTCCGGGGATGACGACGGAGGGCCATGCCTGGAATTACGTGCAGATGGAGGATGGCAACTGGTATCTCGTTGATACGACGTGGGATGACGGAAGTTCGATCCGGTGGAATTATTTCCTGATGGGAGGCATGTCAAAAGGCGCGAGCGGCGAGGTTCTGCAGGAGGCGCGGACGGTCTATACGAATTTTTCCGGCGCAAAGTATACGATGAGTTTTGCGGCCCCGCAGTTAAGCCCGGTGCGTTATCACGAGCACTCCTATGAAAAACAGATTTATGTTTCCGATTATAATGCGACCTGCATGGCAGACGGGACAAAACACCTCAAATGTGATGTGGAAGAATGCGATGCCCGTCTGGAAAGTGTTCCGGACGTGGGCAGCCGGATCGCACACAGCTTTACGAATTATAAAACCGTGACAAAAGCAAGCTGCACAGCAGACGGGAAAAAGGCTGCGAAGTGCGACTATGGCTGCGGGACAGAGGATGTGGTCACAGAGCCAAAGATTGCGCACAGTTTTATACATTACGTAAGCGACGGAAATGCGACCTGTGTATCAGACGGCACGAAGACGGCGGCGTGTGATTACGGCTGCGGACAGACACAGACCGTGGCGGACGTGGGCAGCCGGATTGCGCACAGCTTTACCAATTATGTGAGCGATGGAAATGCGGATTGGTATCAGGACGGCACGAAGACAGCATTCTGCGATTACGGCTGTGGACAGACGCAGACTGTGACGGATGCAGGATCCGCAAAAATACCGACGATCAAACTGAATGTATCTTCGATTAAGCTGGAAAAGAAGCAGTCTACGACTGCGGTAAAAGTGACCGGCCTGGCGCCGGGCGACGCCGTGGCGAAGTGGAAGTCGAGCGACACCTCTATTGTAAAGGTGACGAAATCCGGCAAGATCAAGGCGAAGAACAAGACAGGAAAAGCAAAAGTGACCGTGGTGCTGCAGAGCGGTCTTGAGAAAAGCATCACCGTCAAGGTGCAGGCAAAGCCGGTCAAAACGACCAGTATCTCGGAAGTGCCGAAAAAGCTTACCCTGAAAAAAGGAAAGAAAGTGAAATTAAGCCCGGTCCTCGCTCCGGTTACGAGCGTGGAAAAGATCACGTATATGTCGTCAAATCCGAAGGTGGCTTCCGTAAATGCGAAAGGAGCCATAAAGGCGAAGAAGAAAGGGAAGACGACGATTACGGTAAGAGCCGGGGGAGTTCGAGTGACATGTAAAGTAGTGGTGAAATGACGGATCATCCGCAGGGAGACGTTTGGGGAAGTGGGGCAAAAATGAAAAGAAGATTGTTGGCAGCGGTGCTGGCTGTGGGAATGGCGGTATTGCCCGCGGCGGGTGCTGCGGCAGAAGAAATGATTCTGGTGGAAGAGAGCGGGCCGGAGGCAACGGCCGAAACATCTGAAGCGCAGCAAAGTGCCGGGTTGGAAAATGCCGGAGTATTGGAAACAGTGTCAGGTGAAACGGAGAACATGTCCGAGACGCAGCCGGACGCACAGTCAGAGACAGGGACGCCGGAAATTCTGCCGGCAGAAACAGAACCGGCAGAATTTCTTCTGGATGAGACGCTGGAAGCTCTGTCGGAGGAAATCACGGAACGGGACCAGCAGAATATGCAGACAGAGCAGCCGGACACACCGCAGGCAGAGACGGAGGATGGATTTGTCACGGCGGTCGAGGTTGTAGATTCGGCGGAATATACGCTGTATGACGCTGCTGGGGACGAGCTGCCGGAGACGGGAACAGAGGATGCACTGTCCGGGACGCTTCAGATAAGCGGGCTGGCGTCAGAAGCTTCGCTTCCTGCGATCAGCCGCTATGCGGCCGCGTCATTTGGACAGAGCTACGGATCGCAGCTTTCCGGTCCCGATGCGGCCGTCTATCAGGCATTTGAGACGGCGTACGCATCCCAGTGGCAGACGGGCAGCCTGGAAGTGACGCTTCCGCAGAGCGTTACCTTCTTTCTGGAATATACGTACGATGAAGATGGCGGAAAGACCATCGCGGACCGGGATATGAATGCCAGCTATCAGGAGGCGGAACTTACGCTGATCTGGGCGCTGCAGGCCGCGCTGGATGCGTTCGCTTATGACCATCCGGAGGTATTCTGGCTCAACAGCTTCAGCTATTACGCTCCGATCCAGTATACCGTATCTGCGGAAGGGTATACCGGCGTGATCCGGGAGATCACCTTTACACCGAGTGAAGCATATCCTTCGGCGGGAAGCGAAATCCCGGCTTTTCGCGCGGCTGTAGATCAGGCGGTAAATGAGATCAGCAGCGGGCTTGAGGCCGGGGATACGAAAGCCGAGATCGCCCTGGCGGTTCACGACTATATCTGCCAGAAGGCAGTATATCAGGAAAATGCGTACGCACATTCTGCGGGAGGATTTTTCCTGCACGGCGGGTACGTCGTATGCGAGGGCTACGCAAAAGCATTTAAGATCCTGTGCGGACGTCTCGGGGTAAGCAGCATTCTTGTGGTCGGCGATGCCGGCGGTCCTCATATGTGGAATTACGTGCAGCTGGAAAACGGAAACTGGTATCTGGTCGACGCCACATGGGATGATCAGAGCAGTGGGATATGGTATACCTACTTTCTGGCCGGCAGCAATACGATGAGCTGGTCCGGGGTGACGATCGGCGAAGAACGGATTTTGTATACAAATTTTTCCGGATCTGAGTATTCCTGGAATTTTGCGTATCCGAATCTCACCGGTGCGTCTTATTTTGAGGATGCGGACCACGCCCATATCTGGCTTGCGGCGGAAGAAAAAGCTCCGACCTGTACGGAAGAGGGATATACTTTATACCGCTGCATCTGCAATGAGACGAGTCTGGAAAGACGGAATGCACTGGGGCACAGTTATCGGAAGAAAAATTATGTATATAATAATGATGCGACATGTTTGAGCGACGGCACGAAAACGGCGGTGTGCGACAATGGATGCGGAACAAAGCTTCACACAGTCTACGTACCCGGAACGAAGCTTGCACCGACGATGGAA
>DVHT01000138.1 GCA_018711885.1 Candidatus Choladousia intestinipullorum
CAGATATGAAAAAAGTACTTGTTATCGGGTCTACGGTCGTGGATGTTATCATTACGCTGGATCACCTTCCAAAAACGCAGGAAGACGTCCATGTGATCAGCCAAACGATGTCTCTCGGCGGATGCGCCTATAATACTTCTGATATGATCCGTCACTTTCAGGTTCCTTATATTCTGTTTTCACCGGTCGGACAGGGAGCGTACGGGGATTTTGTACGCACCGGACTGGCTGCGAAAGGGATCAGCTCTCCCATCCCCTCACCAGAGCGTGAGAATGGCTGCTGCTATTGTTTTGTGGAGAAAAGCGGGGAACGGACGTTTATTTCTTACCACGGCGCAGAATACCGCTTTGAAAAAGAATGGTTTTCTCTGCTTGATGCAGAAGAGATAGACAGTGTCTATGTCTGCGGCCTTGAGATTGAAGAGCCGACCGGGGAGAATATTGTTGCGTGGCTGGAAACACAGCCGCAGCTTACGCTGTATTTTGCACCGGGACCGCGCATGAACCGGATCAGTGAGTGCCTTCTGGAGCGCATTTTTGCCCTGCACCCCATTCTCCATCTGAATGAGGAGGAAGCAAGGAATTTTACCGGTGCAGAATCTGACCCGGATGTAGAAACGTGTGCCAGATACCTGCATCATCTGACGAAAGAGTCTGTTATCATCACACTCGGAAACCGAGGCGCATACTGCTTGTCAAAAGAGGGGACCTGTCTGGTGGAGAGTGTCCCTGCCGTACAGGCTGATACGATCGGTGCCGGGGACTCTCACATCGGAGCTGTCATTGCCTGCCGTAAGCTCGGCATGAACTGGCATGATGCAGTCCGCAGCGCAAATATCGTGGCGGCAAAGGTCGTCGGTACAAAAGGGGCTCTTCTGCCCGACGAAGACTTTGCCGCCATCCGTGACCAATTATTATGACAGGCGCTCTTTCCGTTTTTTCTGAGCGTAGTAGTAAACGCCAAGCCCGACCAGTGTAGTCAGGTACGGGACCATCAGGACAATCTCATACGGCATGACAGCAAGCAGCTGCATAACATTGGCAAATGCCTGTGCCAGACCGAACAGAAGGGATACGAGGAAACCTCCCACCGGGGTATTGCCGCCCATGCTTGAGGCTGCCAGAGCGATGAATCCGCGTCCGCTTGACATATCCTTCGTAAACATGTTCATGTATCCTCCGGAGAGGTAGAATCCGCCTGCGGCGGCAAGCGCGCCGCTGATGATCAACGCAATATACTGTATCCTGCGTGAGTTGATCCCGACCGATTCTGCGGCGTTCTTATTTTCACCGACGGAACGGATTGACAGCCCAAGCGGCGTTTTATATAAGAACAGGTGCAGGACGATTACCGAGAGAATGGCCAGCCACGTAAGGACATTCTGTCCGGACAGGATCTCTCCGATGAAAGGAATCTGACTGACCCCCGGAATCGTCACCGATGGGGCCGCAAAGCTTTTTATGGATGACGATACGCCCCGGTCACCGGAAAATGTCATCATCAGCAGTACAGTCCCGCCTGTCGCCGCCAGATTCATCGCTACCGCCGCAAGGATTTCGTCTGTTTTCATGTTCAGTACAAAGAACGCAAGGATCAGCCCCATAAAAGCTCCGAGCGCTATCGTGATCAGCAGACCGAGCCATGCGCTCTGTGTCAATGATGAGAAAATGACGCCAAACAGCGCAGCAAACAGCATCATACCCTCAAGCGCCATGTTCGTAATGCCTGCCTTTGCCGCAATGGAAGCTCCCAGAGTGGCAAAAAGGATCGGCGTTGCCGCTCTCAGCATCGTGTTAAAAAAATCAGGTGAAAAAACAGCGTTCCACATCTTATGCCACCTCCTCTTCTTTCAGTGCAGCCTTAGCTTCTTTTGCGATCAGCTTATGCCGGTAGCCGCTCAGGAACTGTTCCGCGACTACGAGAATAATGATAATGCCCTGTGTGATCTGTACGATCTCCAATGTGACATCCGTCCTTCGCGACATGATAGACGCGCCGGTGCGCAGGTAGGCAAGAAACAGAGCCGCAAACGGCGTATAAAGAGGATTCATTTTTGAGAGCGTACAAATGATGATAGCATCCCATCCATAGCCCGTAAGCGAGGTCCAATTAAACCTCGAATAGATCGGGCTCAGCATCTCGACGCCTCCGCCCAGCCCGGCGATAAAACCTCCGATCAGCTGCGACAGAACGACTACCTTTACGATATTGACACCGGAGTATTTGGCAAACGCCCCGTTTTCACCAGTCAGGCGCAGTTCATATCCCAGTTTTGTTTTGTAGAGGAAGAAATACCCCAGCACAGCCACCAGAAGCGCAATGATAAGTCCGAGATGAACACGAGTACCGCCGATCAGCACCGGAAGCTCTGATGCCTCACAGAGTTCATAAGAGGCGGCATTTGCCTTCGGGTCTGCAATCACATTGTTCAGCATATACGTTCCGAAGTACAGTGCAAGATAGTTGATCATCAATGACGAAACCATCTCAGAAGCCGTTGTCGTGACCTTCAGAATTGCAGGCACTACGGAAAACAGCGCTCCTGCAAGTCCGGCACAGATCAGCGCGGCTACCGGTGAGAGAATGTCCGCCGTAAAATAGATCGCCACGCAGGAAGCCGCCAGACCGCCGATCTGGAAGGCGCCCTCGCCGGAAAGGTTGATCTGATTCGCAGAGAACATAATGCACACGCCCGTTCCCGTAAAGATCAGCGGGATCATGGACTCAATCACATTCCCCATATTCCTTTTGCTGGAGAGCGGGCCGAACAGCAGATTTTTGATCGCCTCGACCGGCTGCTCACTCATCATAAAAATCAATATAAATGATATACCAAGGGCAATGATAACCGACAGGAGTGTCCGAAGTATATCAAATCGTTTTGCACTATTCATAAACGGCTCCCTCCAATACTTCAGCTTTCTTGATCCCGAGCATATACTGTCCGAGTTCATCCTCGCTCACATGTTCTGTGTCGTTAAAAATCCCTGCAAATTTTCCTTTATACATGACGGCCAGTCTGTCGCTCAAAGAAAAAATCTCCGTCAGGTCAGCCGATACCAGCAGCACCGCGCATCCGGCGTCCCTGAATTCAAGCAGCCGTTTTCTGATAAACGCAGCCGCTCCGACATCGATTCCCCGCGTCGGCTGGTTTGCAATGATAATATCAGGACCGGTCGAAAACTCACGCGCTACGATCACTTTCTGGATGTTCCCGCCGGAGAGCATACCGACATGCTGCCGTCTGGAACTGCATTTTATTTTATATTCTTTGATCAGCTCATCGCTCCGCTTTTCCATGACCTTCGTCTTCAGTAACTGATGTCTGGAATACTCCGGTGAATGATACTGGTTTGAGAACAGATTTTCCTGAATACTCAGATTCCGGGCGCATCCGGAAGCCATGCGGTCCTCCGGAATGTGTGCAAGCTTCTTTGCACGGATTCCCGCAATGGATTCATTCGCAATACTGTCTCCTTTGATTTCAATGAGACCCTGATACCGGCTGTTGAGACCGGTCAGCGTATCGATAAGTTCCGTCTGTCCATTGCCCTCGACTCCGGCGATCCCGAGGATCTCTCCGCCCTTTAAATCAAAGGAAAGGTCGTCCACTTTTAAGACGCCCTGTGAATTATGTACCGTCAGATTTCTGACCTTCAGCAGTACCTTTTCAGAAAGATGCTGCTCTTTTTTTTCAAACTGGAGCGATATCTCATGCCCCACCATCAGCCGCGACATTTCCTGCGTCGAAATACTTTTTACATCGTACGTTCCCATGCTTCGTCCGTTGCGCATGATCGTAGCTCTGTCGCAGATTTTTTTGATCTCATCGAGCTTGTGGGAGATAAAAATGATCGTATGACCTTTTTCCTTGAGCTTGATCAGCTGCACAAAAAGTTCGTCTGTCTCCTGCGGAGTCAGCACGGCTGTCGGTTCATCAAGGATCAGGATCTCCGCACCCCGGTAGAGCGCTTTTAAAATCTCCACTTTCTGTTTGACCCCGACCGGGATTTCCTCCACCTTCTGCCGGACATCAATATCAAAATTGTATTCTTCCGCAATCTTCTCTGCATGCGAAACAGCTTTGTCCATATCGATAAAGATTCCTTTTCTGGGCGCAACTCCTAAAATGATATTTTCAGCGACCGTAAGAGAAGGTACGAGCATAAAATGCTGGTGGACCATCCCGATCCCCATACTGATCGCTGCCTGAGGAGACCGGACCGTCACCTGTTTCCCTTTCAGCAGAATCTCTCCCTCATCCGGCGTCTCGATTCCAAACAGTACTTTCATCAATGTGGATTTGCCTGCCCCGTTCTCTCCCAGCAGCGCGTGTATCTCCCCTTTGTACAGTTCCAGAGATACATCCTCATTTGCCACTGCACCATTTCCGTATATTTTCATGATATGTTTCATCTGCAGCAGGACTTCATTACTCAACTTTCATCCCCCCTTCTTTAGAAAAACCCAGCTTCCGGTGCTTTTCGAAAGCTGGGTTTTGTGTGACTCATTCGCCGTGATTAATTTACTTTTACAGAATCGATCAGTGCATCGTAATCTTCTTCGCTGATCGGATTTTCTCCAAGCGTAGAGCTTACTACGATTTCTCCGTTTTCAATCTGTTCCTGGATGTCTGCTACAGCAGTCCTGATATTTTCCGGAACGATCTCTTCATAGTGCTCGTCCTCTACAAGTTCGACACCGCCCTCAGCAAATCCCATGTACTCAAGCGTACCATACGGAAGTTCCTCCATAATGTCTCTCTTGATCGCGCTGATCAGTGCATTTCCGACGTTCTTCAGAGCAGAAGTCGGAATATATTCTGCATAGTCAGGAAGCAGTGCCGCCTGGTCTGAATCTACGCCGAATGCGTATCTGTTCTCCTCTGCAGCAGCTTCGATCTGGCCGAGTCCTGCGCTTCCGGCTACATTAAATCCTACATCAGCGCCGTTCTGATACTGTGTCATTGCCATGTCTTTTCCTTTAGCGGAATCCACATAATCTCCTACGTATGCGATTGCTACTTCAATATCCGGTTCAACAGATTTTGCTCCTTCCACATAGCCTACAAGGAAGTCATTGATAACAGAACCGTCCATACCGCCGAGGAATCCGATGATCTTGTTGTCCGGATCGATCTTCTCAAGACTCTCATCCGTCGTCATCATCGCTGCAGCTGCTCCAACCAGATAAGATACCTCATTCTGCTTGAACATTACATTGTATACGTTCTCGTTTTCACAAGCTTCAAAATCAAATGCCTCGTCAAAGAAGATGAACTTCTGATCCGGATAATCATTTGCCGCATTCGTCAGTGCCTCAAGCACCTGATAAGCGCCGCAGATGATCACGTCATAAGAACCGTCATCGCAGTAATCATACATGATCGGCTCATAATTAGCCATATCTGCTGACGTACCGCCCATCTCTTCTACCTTGAATTCGAATACATCTTCGCCAAGTTCCTCCTGAAGAGCCTCCAGGCCTGCATTTGCTGAATCAAAGAAGGATTTGTCTCCCAGCGTTCCGTTTACAAGAAGAACCGCTTTATATTTTGTTCCCTCCGGAACTACAAACTCTTCTGTTTCCGTCTCGGCTTCTGTCGCTGCTTCGGTTACTTCTTCTGTCTCAGCTGCCTCTGTGACCTCTTCTGTCTCAGCCGCTTCTGTCACTTCCTCAGTTTCAGCTGCTTCCGTCACTTCTTCTGTCTCAGCCGCCTCTGTGACCTCTTCCGTCTCAGCTGCTTCTGTCACTTCCTCAGTCTCAGCCGCTTCCGTGACTTCTTCCGTCTCAGCTGCTTCTGTCACTTCCTCAGTTTCAGCTTCTTCCGTTGCTTCCTCTGTTTCTTCTTCTCCATCGCTGACATTCAGCGTTGTCGGACCATCAGCACCGCCAATCACAGCAGCAGTCTCAGCTTCTTCTGTTTCGGCTGCTTCTGTTACTTCTTCTGTGTCAGCCTCAGTCTCAGCCGCTTCCGTGACTTCTTCCGTCTCAGCCGCCTCTGTTACTACCTCCGTATCTTCCTCAGCCTCAGCCGCTTCCGTGACTTCTTCCGTCTCAGCCGCCTCTGTTACTTCCTCCGTATCTTCCTCAGTCTCAGCTGCTTCCGTGACTTCTTCTGTCTCAGCCGCCTCTGTTACTTCCTCTGTGTCTTCCTCAGCTGCTGCTGTCACTTCCTCGGTCTCAGCCTCTTCCGTTACTTCTTCCGTCTCGGCTACCTCTGTCACTGCCTCAGTTTCAGCTTCTGTGGCTGCTTCTGTTTCAGCTTCTGTCACTGCCTCAGTCTCAGCTTCTGTGGCCGCTTCTGTTTCAGCTTCCGTCACCGCCTCAGTCTCAGCTTCTGTGGCTGCTTCTGTCTCAGCCTCTGTCACTGCTTCCGTGACGGCTTCTGTCACTGCTTCCGTAACCTTCTCTGTCTCCTGCTGCGGAGAGCTGCAGCCTGCCAGCGAAATAGTAAGCGCAGCTGCCAATACAAATGTTATAGCTTTTTTCATCTACACTTTCCTCCTACAAGAACTACTACAACGTTTCCTTTGTTACAATGGCACAAAATTTACTGCCATATAAGATACAATATACCACATTTATCAAATATTTCAATCAGTATTTATAAAAAAAGCCAAATCATGCACTACATGATCCGACCTTTTTCTCAGTTTCCCGGCACTATTGTGCGCTGTTTTCGTTAATGTAATTGATGAGGCCTTCCGCATTTATAATCTTCTGCATAAATTCCGGAAATGCCTGCCCTTTAAACTGTGTGCTCTTTGTACGATTGTAGATCATTCCGCTGTCGAAATCAATCTCCACTTCGTCCCCGGATTCAATTCCGTGCGCAGCTTCCGGGCATTCAATGATCGGAAGGCCGATGTTGATCGCATTGCGGTAAAAAATGCGCGCAAAGGTCTCTGCGATCACGCAGCTCACGCCGGCCGTTTTGATCACCAGCGGCGCATGTTCTCTCGAAGATCCGCAGCCGAAATTTTTTTCGCCGACAATAATATCTCCCTTTTTTACCTTATGGATGAAGTCCTTATCGATGTCCTCCATACAGTGCTGTGCCAGTTCGGCAGGATCCGACGAATTCAGGTATCTCGCCGGGATGATCACATCTGTATCTACATTATCCCCGTATTTGAATACTCTTCCTGATGCTTTCATGGTCTGTACCTCCTCTTATAATTCTTCCGGAGAAGAAATCCTGCCGGTAACTGCGCTTGCTGCGGCTACAGCCGGGCTTGCCAGATACACTTCAGAGCCAACGTGTCCCATACGTCCGACGAAATTCCGGTTCGTCGTGGAGATACAGCGTTCTCCGTCTGCCAGGATTCCCATGTAGCCTCCAAGACACGGACCGCAGGTCGGCGTGCTGACTGCCGCTCCGGCCTCAATGAAAATCTTCAGCAATCCCTCTTCCATCGCCTGAAGGTAAATCGCCTGTGTCGCCGGGATGATAATGCAGCGGACACCCTTCTTTACTTTACGGCCTTTCAGGATCTTCGCTGCAATACGCAGATCATCGATGCGGCCGTTTGTGCAGGAACCGATCACGGACTGGTCGATCCTGATCTCTTCCGTGATTTCATCAATCGTTTTTGTATTCTCCGGCAAATGCGGGAATGCGACCGTAGGCTTTAACTCGCTCAGGTCAATCGTATACTCTTCATCATAGACTGCATCCTCATCCGCCTCATAGATTTTAAATTCACGTTTCGAATGCTCTTTCATATATGCTACAGCGAGATCATCTACCGGGAAAATTCCGTTCTTTCCGCCAGCTTCAATCGCCATATTTGCGATCGTAAACCGGTCGTCCATCGTCAGATGGCGGATGCCTTCTCCCGTAAATTCCATCGACTTGTAGAGCGCACCATCTACACCGATCATGCCAATGATATGCAGGATTACATCTTTACCGCTGACCCATTCGGACGGTTTCCCGACCAGATGAAACCGGAGTGCGGAAGGAACCTTGAACCAGGCTTTTCCGGTCGCCATCCCGGCTGCCATATCCGTACTGCCGACGCCAGTGGAGAACGCCCCGAGCGCTCCGTACGTACACGTATGGGAATCTGCTCCGATGATCACGTCGCCGGCCACCGTAAGCCCCCTCTCCGGAAGGAGCGCATGCTCAATCCCCATCTGTCCCACATCAAAATAATTTGTAATATCGTGTCTGCATGCGAACTCCCGCACACATTTGCAGTGCTCCGCCGATTTGATATCTTTATTCGGAATAAAATGATCCATAACAAGAGCAATCTTGTCTTTGTCAAAGACCTTCTCTTCTTTAAATTTACTCATCTCATGGATTGCTACCGGAGACGTAATATCATTTCCGAGTACAAGGTCAAGCCTGGCCTCGATCAGCTGTCCTGCCTCTACAGAATCAAGGCCGGCCGCTGCCGCCAGGATTTTTTGTGTCATAGTCATTCCCATCTGTTCTTTTCCTCCCAAAAAGGGCGCCGCGCCGGCGGGAAAACTTTCCTGCACCATTGCGACGCCCGCTATTATCGGTTCCATTAATTATTGATCAGTTTGTCCTCGCCGTTCCAGCTGTACAGCTTGCGGATCTCCTCACCGACGATCTCTGACGGATGCTCTGCAGCCAGCTTGCGCATTGCTTTGAAATGCACCTGACCGCCTGCCGGAGACATATCAAGAAGGAAATCTTTTGCAAAGGTACCGTCCTGAATATCTGCCAGGATTTTCTTCATTGCCTTCTTTGTGTCTTCTGTGATGATCTTCGGGCCTGTCACATAGTCGCCGTATTCAGCTGTGTTGGAAATAGAATATCTCATACCTGCAAAACCGGACTGGTAGATCAGGTCTACGATCAGTTTCATTTCATGGATACACTCAAAATATGCATTTCTCGGATCATATCCCGCCTCTACAAGCGTCTCAAATCCAGCCTGCATCAGTGCGCATACGCCGCCGCAGAGAACTGCCTGCTCACCGAAGAGATCTGTCTCAGTCTCTGTACGGAAGGTCGTCTCAAGAACGCCTGCTCTTGCACCGCCGATTGCCAGCGCATAAGCCAGAGCCAGATCGAGCGCTTTTCCTGTCGCATCCTGATGAACCGCTACCAGACACGGAACACCTTTTCCCGCCTGATACTCGCTGCGCACCGTATGTCCCGGTCCCTTCGGCGCGATCATCGTCACATCAACATTCTTCGGCGGCACAATGCATCCGAAATGGATATTAAATCCATGTGCAAACATCAGCATATTGCCCTCTTCCAGATTCGGCTCAATATCTTTTTTATAAAGTGCTGCCTGTTTTTCATCATTGATCAGGATCATGATGATATCAGCCCTTTTTGCTGCCTCTGCAGCCGTATATACTTCAAATCCCTGTTCTTCTGCCTTCTTCCAGGACTTGCTGCCTTCATAAAGTCCGATAATCACGTTGCAGCCGGATTCCTTGGCGTTTAATGCATGCGCATGTCCCTGGCTTCCGTAACCGATCACAGCGATCGTCTTGCCTTCCAGCAGGGAAAGATTACAGTCCTTCTGATAATAAATTCTAGCGTCCATTTCACATTCCTCACATTCTTAAAAGTTTTTATGTAGAAAGGGATCATCAAATGGCGGATATTGATCTTCTCTGCCATATGAGGATACATCTCCATCGAAAATTACAGGTATCTTATATCGTCCGAGCCGCGCGACAGGCCGGTAATACCGGTACGGGCCAGCTCAAGGATCTCATGTCCTTCCAGCAGCTGAAGAAACGCCCCCAGTTTGGACTGCTGCCCTGTAAGCTCAACGATCAGCGAATCCGTCCCTACATCAATAATATTGCCGCGGAACACATTCACAAGTGTGATCACCTGCTGACGCTCGTCAGCATCCACCCGGATCTTGACAAGGACCAGCTCTCTGCTGACACTCGTCCCTTCCTCCAGAATCTTGATATCTACTACATCGATCAGCTTGCGAAGCTGTTTCGTGATCTGATCGAGGATCCTCTCATCACCGGACACAACGACTGTCATACGGGAATAGCGCGGATCTGCGGTTTCTCCGACGGTGAGACTGTCGATATTATATCCCCTTCGGCTGAAAAGGCCGGATACACGGCTCAGTACACCGGAAGTATTATCTACTAACAAGGATAAAACTCTCTTTTTCATATGCATCTGCTCCTGCCTTAAAACTTTCTATTCATTTTAGCAACTATTTATTTCTTTGTCAATGCGAAATGTTACTTCTTTAGTGTGAAAAAGAGGAGCTGCCGGATAGCAGGGGGCTGGTCAACCAGCCCTTGTATCCGGCAGCTCCTGTCCGATTCGTGATCTTCTGTTTTTTCTGTAAAAAGACTCCTTCTGCCAAGCGTCTTAGATCACAGGGAACACAGTTTCCTATGACGCGAAATAGCTGCAGAGTGCGGACGCAACCGCCTGTGCCATTTCATCTTTATTTTTCTGATAGAACGTAATGTCGTCCCGGTCATCAATAAACGCAGTCTCCAGAAGTCCGTAGGGAACTCCGGCTTCTCTGCACAGTCTTGCATTCAGCAGACCGGACGCACTGAACAGCCCTGCTCCGCCGCCCCAGACTTTAAATCCCGTCTGATTCGCCACGGACTGCACGATGCTTCTTCCCAGTACGGCATTTGTCTCTTTTGAACTGCTGTAATTTACATACATACCGATTCCCTTATAAGCTCCGTCGCCTTTCGAATCCTTGCTTGAAACAGCCGTGGCATTAAAATGGATCTCAAGGATATAATCATAGTCCTTCAGATTCGGCTTCGGTCCCGACTTTTTGCCTGCCATGACCTGATAGCAGTCGTAGTTCTGGTTATACATCGTCACCTGAAGACCGGTATTCATGGCGTTGATCTTGTTCATAACAAGCGTCGAAAACTCTCTCGTCAGGTTATACTCATAATATGTAGCATTGCTGTAGGAGCCGACTGCGCCCACGTCGCCCTGTCCATGCCCGGAGATCAAAAGCACCGATACATCGCTCAAATTGCCGCTTGATGCCTCCGCGATACCGTCCGGTCCCAGTTTAATCCCGTCAACGGTCGTATTCACCGCCATCTTTCCGCCGCTTCTGAAATAGTATCTGTTTCCGCCAATCGTCTGCCAGCCGGTCTGCACGACTCCCCCGTCGAGATAATATCTCGAGCCGTCTACCGTGATCCATCCGTCTTTCCGGACGCCGTTTTTGTTGAAATAATATTTTTTGCCGTTGATCTTTTTAAATCCGACCGTCTTTTTACCGGAAACATAATAATAGTACTTTCCGTTCTGCTTTACCCATCCCTTTGCCAGAGACTGCTTTACGCCGTCGGAATTCACCCGGTAGCCGTCAGGCGTAATCGTGTTTCGGAGCAGATGCCCTTTTTTATCGACGTAATACTTTCCGATCCAGCGGTTTTTCTGCATCACACCGTTTGATGCAAAATAATACGTATCCGGTCCGATCTTCCTCCATCCGGTGATCGCACGGCCCCTGACTCCGAGTTTCGTGCCATTGCTGAAAAAGTAACGTTTTCCCTTATATGTAGTCCATCCGACACATGCGCTTCCGTCTTCTTTGAAACAAAAGATTTCACCGCCGATCTTTTTCAGTCCCGTATAAACTGCACCGAGCGTACCGACATTACCACGGGGTGTCAGATAATAATTCTTTTTCCTGATCGTTTT
>DVHT01000139.1 GCA_018711885.1 Candidatus Choladousia intestinipullorum
CCTGCCTGGGCTTTGCCCCGGTGATCTGCCTGGTGTACATCGGCTTTTTGATGAACAGCCTGCTGGTGATGGTGGTCAGCGCGGCTGTGGGCGGCATCCTGCGCGACTGCAGAAGAGGCGGTAAAGGATTCTGTAGTGGTGACGATGACAGCATCTTCGGAGCCGGCGTCCGGTTTTGATCCGGCTTACGGCTGGGGTGCAGGAGAACACGTGCATGAGCCTCTGATCCAGAGCACGCTGCTTGTGACAAACCCGGATCTGTCGATCGGCATGGATCTTGCGACGGAATATTCCGTCTCAGAGGACGGTCTGACGTGGACCGTAAAAATCCGGGATGATGTGAAATTTACGGACGGAGAGCCGCTGACTGCTTCCGATGTGGCATTTACGTACAACAACTGCAAGGAAAACAGCGCGGTGAATGATTTTACGATGCTTGATTATGCAGAGGCCGTTGACGATACGACCGTCGAATTCCATATGACGACTCCGTTTTCACCGTGGCCGTATACGATGGCGATTACGGGGATCGTGCCGGAGCACGCCTATGATGAAAATTACGGCATGAATCCGATCGGGTCAGGGCGCTACATCCTGAAACAGTGGGACCAGGGACAGCAGATTATCCTGGAAGCAAACCCGGATTACTATGGGAAAGAGATCAAGATGAAGAGGGTGACGATCCTCTTTATGGACGAAGAAGCGTCTCTGGCCGCTGCGATGGCAGGAGAGGCAGATGTTTCCTATACGGCGTCCACGTTTGCGGAGATGGTGCCGGACGGATACAGCCTGATGGCAGTGCAGAGCGTCGATAACCGCGGGTTTAACCTTCCGGCGGTTCCGGCGCAGGAGGTCGACGGGCTGACAGTCGGAAACGATGTTTTAAGTGATGTGGCAGTACGCAGGGCAATCAACATCGGCATTGATCGGGAGGAAATGATCGAAAACGTGCTGGGAGGGTACGGAACGCTGGCGTACAGCGTCTGCGACCAGATGCCGTGGTACAATGAAGCATCCGAGGTGGCATATGATCCGGAAGGGGCAAAAGCGCTCCTGGAGGAAGCCGGATGGATTGCCGGCGAGGACGGCATTCGGGAAAAGGACGGCGTGCGCGCATCGTTTACGATCATGTACCACCCCTCTGATTCTGTGCGCCAGGCTCTGGCAGAAGAGACGGCGAACCAGCTGAAAGAGATCGGGCTGGAAGTGACGACGGAGGCGGCCGGATGGGACGTCGCATACGACAAGGCACAGTCGCAGCCGCTGATGTGGGGATGGGGAGCACATTCTCCGATGGAGCTTTACAATATTTACCATACAGCCCCGGACAGCGAACTGGCAGAGTATTCTCCGTACGCAAACGAGACGGTGGACCGTTACATGGATGAGGCGCTTGCGTCTTCGGATCTGGAGGAATCGTATGAACTCTGGCAGAAGGCACAGTATGACGGTACGACAGGCGTCACACAGGACGGCGATATTCCGTGGGTATGGCTGTGCAATGTGGATCATCTCTATTTTGTAAGAGACGGTCTGAACGTGGCAGAACAGAAGATCCACCCGCATGGACACGGCTGGTCTATCGTGAATAATGTAGATCAGTGGGAGTGGACAGAATAAGGAATGAGGACAACTGTGAAACAGTACTTACTATTAATAGGAAAGAATATGATACGGATGGTGCTTCTCCTGATCGCGGTCAGCATCGTGGCATTCGCTCTTATGACGATGTCGCCGGTGGATCCGCTGCAGGCGAATGTCGGGCAGGCAGCGCTCGGTTCCATGAGCCAGGAGCAGATCGAGAAGCTGGAATCTTACTGGGGCGTCGATGAGCCGCCCCTGAAACGTTATCTCTCATGGGCGGGAGATTTTCTGCGCGGAGATTTCGGGACTTCGCTGCAGTACCGGCAGCCGGTATCAGAGGTCATTGCGGTCAAACTCGGAAATTCCCTGTTTCTGATGGTGACGGCATGGATCTTATCCGGTGTGCTGGGATTTGTGCTCGGCGTAACGGCAGGCGTCTTTCATGGAAGATGGCCGGATAAGCTGATCAAAGGATATTCGGTCGTTATTTCCAGCACGCCGGCCTTTTGGCTGGCGCTGCTTTTGCTTATGGTATTCGGCGTATGGCTTAAGGTGCTGCCGATCGGCCTGAGTGTTCCGATCGGTCTGGAGGCAGAAGGGGTGACATTCCTCGACCGTCTGCGCCACGCGATCCTTCCGGCTGTGACGCTTTCTATCACCGGAATATCGAATATTGCGCTTCATACCCGTGAAAAAATGATCGATATTATGGAGAGTGATTATGTGCTGTTCGCGCGGGCGCGCGGCGAGAGTACCTGGCAGATCGTACGCCGTCACGGGCTGAGAAACGTCCTGCTGCCGGCCATTACGCTCCAGTTTGCTTCGATCAGCGAGATTTTCGGAGGTTCGGTTCTGGTGGAGCAGGTATTTTCCTACGCCGGAATGGGACAGGCTGCCGTCGCTGCCGGACTTGGCAGCGATATGCCGCTTCTGATGGCGATCACGATCGTGAGCGCCCTGTTCGTATTCGGCGGCAACCTGATCGCTAATATTCTATACGGAATCGTGGATCCGAGAATCCGGAGAGGAGGAGCCGGGACATGAGAACGTGGAACAGAAGAAAAACAATGGTGTTCTGGACCGTATTTTCGTTGATTTTGCTGATCGCGGTGGCAGTCGCCGGAAGCCTGTGCTCAGAAGCGGCCCGTACGACTGATTTTTCCAGAAAAAACCTGATGCCGTGTCTGCAGTATCCCTTCGGCACTGACTGGATGGGACGCGATATGTTCGCGCGGACCCTCAAGGGACTTTCACTCAGCATTCTGATCGGTACGCTGGCTGCCGTCATCAGTGCGTGTATTGCGCTTCTGCTCGGGATTGGCGCCGCAACGCTTGGAAAGCGCGCGGACGGTTTGATCACATGGATCATCGACCTGATCATGGGGATTCCCCATCTGCTCCTGCTCATACTAATCTGTGTGGCTGCGGGACGCGGATTAAAGGGCGTGATCATCGGAGTGGCATTCACACACTGGACTTCGCTGGCGAGACTGATCCGGGCGGAAGTGCTGCAGTTAAAAGAGAGCCCTTATATCCGGATCGCGGAAAAACTCGGGAAAAGCAGGTGGTACATTGCGAAGAATCATATGATGCCGCATCTGGTGCCGCAGTTCGTCGTCGGGCTTGTACTGATGTTTCCTCATGCGATCCTGCATGAGTCAAGCATCACGTTTCTTGGTTTTGGTCTGACGAGTGAGCAGCCGGCGATCGGAATCATCCTTGCCGAGAGCATGCAGTACCTTGTGCTCGGGAAGTGGTGGCTGGCCCTGTTCCCGGGACTGGCGCTGATCCTGGTGGTGGTTCTCTTTTACCTGCTCGGGGAGAATCTGCGCAGGCTGATCGATCCGGGCAGCGCCCATGAATAGGGAGGAGAGACGAGTGACAGAGGAAAAGACTCCGGTACTTGAGATCCGGGGATTGAAAATATCATTTAAACAGTATGAAAAAGGGTTTCAGCAGACCGATCTGGAGGTGATCCGGGAACTCGATGTAAAGGTTCCGGAGGGCGAGATTGTCGCGGTGGTCGGATCGAGCGGTTCCGGGAAAAGTCTGCTGGCCCATGCGGTGCTGGGAATCCTTCCCTACAACGCGTCTGTTTCAGGGGAAATCCTGTACGACGGCGAGCCGCTGACCGAAAAGCGGCTGAAAAAGCTGCGCGGTGATGAGATTGCGCTGATCCCGCAGAGCACCGCGTATCTGGATCCTCTCATGAAGACGGGAGTACAGATACGAAAAGGGAAAAACGACGCGGCTTCCAAAGAAAAGCTGCGCCGTATTTTCCGGGAGTATGAGTTGAAGCCGGAGGTGGAGGAGCAGTATCCGTTTGAACTATCCGGCGGTATGACGAGACGCATTATGAACGCGACGGCGTTAATGGGCAATCCCAGACTTGTGATCGCGGATGAGCCTACGCCGGGGCTGCATATTTCCGCGGCAAAACGTGCAATGGAACATTTCCGCGAGCTGGCGGATATGGGAGCCGGCGTCCTGCTGATTACCCATGATCTGGAACTGGCGGTAGAGACGGCAGATCGGATCGCCGTCTTTTATGCCGGTTCCACGATCGAAGAGGCCGTGGCAGGGGCGTTCCGTTCCTGCGAGACACTGTATCATCCTTATTCCAGGGCGCTGTGGAGGGCGATGCCGGGAAACGGGTTTGTGCCGATCCCGGGGACGCAGCCGTACGCAAAAGACATGCCGGAAGGCTGTCCGTTCGGACCGCGCTGTGAAAAGTTTACAGAAAAATGCAGGAATGCAGTTCCGTGGAAGCAGACGAAGCAGGGACGTGTCAGATGCATCTGTGCAGAAGATGCGTGAACGAGAAAAGAAAGTGAGCAATACAGATATGGTATTACAGGCAAAAGACGTTTCGTTTCATTATAAAGAGAGCGGTCCGATGATTCTGGACCGCATTTCATTTGAAGTTCAGGAGGGTGAGCGCGTCGGTCTGCGGGGAAAGAGCGGGATCGGAAAGACGACGCTGTGCCGGCTGATGGCCGGATATGAAAAGCCGCTTTCCGGACAGGTGCTGCTTGACGGCAGGCCGGTCGCAGATTACAGGGGCTGCTGTCCGGTCCAGATGGTCTGGCAGCATCCGGAACAGGCAGTCAACCCGCGAAGGAGGATGCACACGGTCCTGGACGAGGGCGACCGCGTGAGCGGGCGGATCGTGAAAGAACTCGGGATTGAGGAAGCGTGGAAAACGCGGTTTCCGGCAGAGCTTTCCGGAGGAGAGCTGCAGCGGTTCTGCATTGCGCGCGCACTTGGCGAGAGCACCAGGTTCCTGCTTGCTGATGAGATCAGTACGATGCTCGATCTGATCACGCAGAGCCAGATATGGAATTTTCTCCTTGAGGAGGCAAAGCGCCGGAATCTGGGAATGGTCGTTGTGAGCCACAGCGATGCGCTTCTGGAACACGTCTGCACCCGCATTGTCGATATATAACAGATAGAAACCGTGGAGAAAAGTGTCGGAAAAAGCTTGACAGGTCTATACATACCTAATATAGTAAAAACGGTGTAAAAAATAAATAAAATCTGGAGGAAATGTATGGACTTATCGTTTCAATACTTTTGGACGCAGATGACAGACAGTCCGCTGCTGTTTTTAGCCGTTGTGCTGACACTTGGCGTTATCCTTGTCAATGGCTGGACAGATGCGCCGAATGCGATCGCGACGTGTGTGGTTACCCGGTGTATGCCGGCACGTGCGGCGATCCTGATGGCTGCAGTATTTAATTTTCTTGGCGTGTTTATTATGAGTATGTTCAATGCGACGGTTGCCGAGACGATTACGAAAATGGTGGATTTTGGTTCTGATTCGCACGAAGCGATCGTGGCGCTCAGCGCCGCATTGTTTGCGATCGTCGTGTGGGCGACGCTTGCGTGGTACTTCGGCATTCCGACCAGCGAGAGCCATGCGCTGATCGCGGGACTGACCGGAGGCGCGATCGCGCTGCATGGAGGTTTGGGCGGCGTAAATGCCAATGAATGGGTCAAGGTGCTTTATGGACTTGTCATTTCTGTTGTTCTTGGCTTCGGACTCGGATGGGGCGTTTGTAAGCTTGTCGTCCTGCTGTTTCGCAATGTGGCCCGGCAGAAGACGGAAAATATTTTCCGGTATGCGCAGATTTTCGGAGCGGCCTGCATGAGCTTTATGCACGGAGCTCAGGACGGACAGAAATTCATGGGTGTTATCCTGCTCAGTATGTTCCTCGTAAACGGGCAGAGTACTTCGGAAGCAGTCCAGATGCCTGTGTGGCTGATGCTGCTTTGCTCCGTTGTGATGGGACTTGGAACTTCAATCGGCGGAAAAAAGATCATCAAATCTGTTGGCATGGACATGGTGAAGCTGGAAAAATATCAGGGATTTTCAGCAGATATTGCGGCTTCCATTTCTTTGCTGTTCAGTTCTGTATTCGGCATTCCTGTCTCTACGACACATGCCAAGACAACGGCGATCATGGGTGTCGGAGCAGTCAAGAGACTTTCAGCCGTGAATTTCGGCGTAGTAAAGGAGATGGGACTGACCTGGATCCTTACATTTCCGGGCTGCGGACTGATCGGTTTCTTGATGACGAAACTGTTTATGTGGATTTTTTAACAGGATGAAAATAATCGTAATTTATAATAGGAAAGGAAAAGGAATCATATACTATGATGAGTAAAGCAGACAGGTTTTATTATGAAAATTTCGTACTGGCGGCAGAAGAGGCACACAAGGCGGCAGTCTATCTTGTAGAATGTCTTTCCGACTATAAACCGGACAAAATCGGTCAGATGCTTGAAAAAATGCATGAATACGAGCATGCGGGCGATACGAAAAAACATGAAATGTCAGCAGCGCTTGCAAGAGCGTTTGTAACGCCTCTTGAGAGGGAGGACATTGCGCTGATCAGCCAGAATATCGACGAGGTTTCTGACCGGATTGAGGAAGTGATGCAGCGTTTCTATGTGGACAGAATTGAAAAAGTGACTCCGGAAGCCGTTGCCTTCGCACAGAAGATCGTGGAGTGCTGTACGATGATGAAGGATATGCTGAAGGAGCTTCCGAATTTTAAGAAGCCGGCAAAACTGCACGATATGATCGTAGCGCTCAATGCACTGGAAGAGGAATGCGACAGGATGTATCTCGATGCGACACGTAAGGTTAAAGACGAGTTTGACGATGTATTTGATATTATCTGCTGGCGTGAGATTTACGATAAGATGGAGCGGTGCGCTGACGCATGCGAGCACGTAGGCGACTGCGTGGAAACGATTGTAATGAAGAATACGTGATAGGTGGTGGAATCATGAATCAATCAGAAAAGAAGAAGACCGGCATCGGACAGCTGATCGTCTGGTTCCTTGAAGGGGTCTTTGCCGGCTTTGGAGCGATCCTTCCGGGGATCAGCGGCGGTACGCTTTGCGTGGCATTCGGTATGTACCGGCCGATCATAGAGACCCTGTCTGACCTGAAAAACGGGCTGAAACGCTACTGGCTGATGCTCGGTGTGTTTATCGTGGGTATCGGAGCGGGCTTTCTCGGATTATCCGGAATCGCTGATTATCTGATGCAGAAAAATCTGACGCTTGTGACGTGCGCGTTCATCGGTTTTATTATCGGTACATTTCCTGAGCTTTACCGCGACGCGGGTGAGGAAAAGCGGACAAAAGCGTCCTTCTGGTCGTTTCTTATCTGTCTGGTCGTGATGCTTTGCGTCCTGTATGTGCTGAAAACACAGAGCTTTAATGCGATCGCGCCGGGATTCGGGGCGTATGTGTTCTGCGGCATTCTCTGGGGGCTGAGCTTTATCGTGCCGGGCCTTAGTTCCTCATCTCTGCTGCTGTTTTTCGGACTGTATCAGCCGATGCTTGCAGGGATATCAAGACTTGATTTCGGTGTGCTGATCCCAATGGCGATCGGAATGGCAGCCTGTGTCCTGCTCCTGTCACAGGTAGTAGGGCGCGCCTACAAGAAGCACTTCACGATCGTTTCGCACGGCGTGATCGGAATCGTGGCTGCAACTACGATCATGCTGTTTCCGAAGCCGGAAGCTACGGTGTCCGGAATGATTGCATACATCCTTTGCGTCGTACTGGGAGCCGTCGTTTCGTACGGATTTACGTGTCTGTGCAGCAGACTGAAAGAAAATGCCGGATGATACGGTGAAAATTCAGAAAAAATTAAGTAAACCAGGATTGTTATCACTTGAAAAGCACTATCATCTATAGTATGATAGTGCTATACTTTTATACAGGAGGAGGAACATTTGGAAGGGAAAATAAACAAAGAAAAGCTGAGGGGGCGGCTCAAGTATGCAGCCATTGCCGTTGTGCTGCTTGCGGCAGCATTCGTTTTGGGAACCGGCATGTGGTATCAGATTGAGGAACAGGAAGCCGCAGTCGTCGTCACGCTGGGGGATGCAAAGCCGGTGATGGAGAAGGGACTCCATTTCAAGATACCCCTCATCCAGCAGGTACACAAAGTCAATACGACGATACAGGGATTCTCGATCGGATATTCTGAGAGTACCAATGAGACAGTCAATGACGAAGCGATCATGATTACCTCCGACTATAACTTTATCAATGTGGATTTCTTCGTCGAATACCGGATCACGGATCCCGTAAAATATCTGTATGCGTCCGGGGATCCGGAAGGAGTGCTGCGCAATATCGCCCAGAGCAGTATCCGCACGGTAATTGGAAGCTATGATGTGGACAGTGTGCTGACGACCGGAAAAACGGAGATCCAGTCCGCAATCAGGGATATGATTCTGGAAAAACTGGAGCAGCAGGATATCGGTCTGTCACTGGTCAATATCTCAATCCAGGATTCGGAGCCGCCCACACAGGAGATCATGCAGGCGTTTAAGGCAGTGGAGACTGCAAAACAGGGGAAAGACACGGCTCTGAATAACGCGAACAAATACCGGAATGAAAAACTTCCGGCCGCAGAGGCACAGGCGGATGAGATCGTAAAGGACGCGGAGGCTGCCAAGCAGACAAGGATTAATGAGGCAGAAGGCCAGGTGGCGCGTTTCAACGCTATGTATGAAGAATACGAAAAAAATCCGACTGTTACGAAACAGAGAATGTTTTATGAGGCAATGGAAGACGTCCTTCCTGGTCTCAAAGTTGTGATCGACGAAGGAAAAGGAATACAGAAGGTACTGCCGCTGAGCCCGTTTGCAGAAAATTATCAGGAAGAAACGCAGACAGAGGCAGAACAGCAGACAGAGAAGGAAACGGAGGAGAGAGAATGAAGAAAAAAATAGTTGTGGCGGCTGCCGCTGTCGTTCTTCTGGTGCTCTTCGCATCTTCCGTAGTTATTACGGCTGAAAATGAGTACAGTCTGGTGCGCCAGTTCGGACGAATCAGCAGAGTCATAGACGAAGCGGGGCTTTCTGTAAAAATACCGTTTATCCAGACGACAGATACGTATCCCAAGGAGACACTTCTTTATAATCTGACGCCGTCTGAGGTTATTACCAAGGACAAAAAGACGATGATCACAGACAGCTACGTGCTCTGGCGTATTTCGGACCCGATGAAATTTGCGCAGACACTGAACGGATCTGTGATGAACGCAGAGAGCCGGATTAATACAGCAGTGTATAATGCTATGAAAAATGCGATCAGCAGCATGAATCAGGACCAGGTGATCACGAGCCGTGACGGTGAGCTTTCAGAGCTTGTCATGGAACGGATTGACGCAGGCATGGATCAGTACGGGATTGAGCTTCTGATGTTTGAGACGAAGCAGCTCGACCTGCCGGAGGATAATAAGGCGGCAGTATATGAACGTATGATCTCAGAACGCGATAATATTGCGGCAACGTATACGGCGGAAGGAAACTCCGAGGCACAGGTGATCCGGAATACGACGGATAAGGAAGTGGCGATCAGTATTTCCGAAGCCAAAAAGCAGGCTGAGATCCTTGAGGCGGAAGGGGAAGCCGAATATATGCGCATTCTGTCGGAAGCGTACAATACGCCGGAAAAGACGGAATTTTATTCCTTTGTGCGCAGTCTCGATGCGCTTCGGGAGTCAATGACAGGCGAGGATAAGACGGTAATTTTGTCAGCGGATTCGCCGATCGCACAGATTTTTGAAGGATATGATGAATAGATAACGGGAAATGTGAAATGTAAAAAATACAAAATGGAAAAAGAGGCTTTTTTGCGTGGACGATATGAGTTTTGCGCAGGGAAGCCTCTCTTTTCTTTTACAATTTATTTTTTTGCATTACGAGCAATTTACATAGACTTTACTTCCGCCCGATTTTAGTTTTTACATACTGAATGTAAAATGCTTTTTGTAATCGCGCAGGAGAAATATCCAGACGGCAGGATCAGGAAAGTGCCGTGTAAAGTAACGAAGTGTGCGCGTACATAGAAGAAAAGGAGAGTAAAAAGATGAAAAAAACAGTAGCTTTGGCAATGGCAGCAATGATGGCAGCAGCAATGGGAACGACTGCAATGGCAGCAGCAGAGGGAGATATCACGATCTGCTCAAGAGAAGACGGCTCCGGTACAAGAGGTGCATTCATTGAACTGTTCGGCGTAGAACAGGAAGATGAAGAAGGAAATAAAGTTGATATGACAACACAGGCAGCAAAGATCACAAACAGCACATCTGTAATGCTGAGCACAGTAGAAGGCGATGTAAATGCAATTGGATACATTTCCCTTGGCTCCCTGAATGACAGCGTAACAGCAGTTAAGATTGACGGAGCAGAGGCTACGGCAGAGAACATTCTTTCCGGTGACTACAAGGTAGTACGTCCGTTCAACATCGCAACAACAGCAGAAGTAAGTGATGCGGCAGCTGATTTCATTTCCTTCATCATGAGTGAAGAAGGCCAGGCAGTCATCACGGAAGAAGGTTACATTTCTGTAGGTGAAGCTGCACCGTTCGAAGGCGGCGAGGTAGAGGGTACAGTAGTTGTTGCTGGTTCTTCTTCTGTAACGCCGGTTATGGAGAAACTTGCAGAGGCTTATAACGCAGTAAATGACAAGGTAGAGATTGAAGTACAGCAGAGTGATTCTACAACAGGTATGACATCTGCAATCGACGGACTTTGCGACATCGGTATGGCTTCCCGTGAACTGAAAGACAGCGAGCTTGAGTCTCTTACACCGACCGTAATCGCACAGGATGGTATCGCAGTGATCGTAAACAATGAAAGCGGTGTTACAGACCTGACAAGCGAGCAGGTAAAAGCAATCTACACGGGCGAGATCACAACATGGGAGGAGCTGCAGTAAAGCAGCTCACCCTGTAAGGGTTAATTATACGTGTGGAATTTAAAGTGTCAGGAGGATGACAATGTCAGGTAAGTTTTCAGAGCGGGTGATGCGGGTCATATTTCTGGTCGCAGCCTGTACTTCAGTGTTTGCGGTGGCGCTGATTTGTATCTTTCTTTTTGCCAACGGCGTTCCGGCAATGGCGGAGATCGGATTACCGGATTTCCTGTTCGGACAGATGTGGCAGCCGTCGAATAATCTGTATGGTATTCTTCCGTTTATTCTTGGCAGTATTTACGTTACCGCGGGTTCTATCATAATAGGAGTACCAACTGCTCTTTTAACAGCCATCTTTCTGGCGTTTTATTGCCCGAAAAAGCTGTATCCGATTTTAAAAGCGATGGTAAATCTGATGGCAGGTATTCCGTCTGTTGTATACGGATTCTTTGGACTGGTTCTGATTGTTCCGCTGATGCGCGAACTGACCGGGAAAGACGGAAGTACAATGTTGACGGCCTCTATTCTTCTCGGGATCATGATCCTGCCTACTGTCACCGGTGTCGTTGAACCGGCGCTGCGCAGTGTTCCGCAGAGTTATTATGAAGGAGCGCTGGCGCTTGGAGCGACGCACGAGAGAAGTGTGTTCATGACAGTTCTTCCGGCGGCAAAATCCGGAGTGATTGCAGGGATCGTGCTTGGAATTGGCCGTTCGATCGGTGAGACGATGGCGGTCATCATGGTAGCCGGCAACCAGACATGGATGCCGCAGGGAATCTTAAAGGGACTGCGTACCCTGACTGCGAATATCGTTATGGAGATGGGGTATGCAACGGACCTTCACAGAGAGGCTCTGATAGCAACGGGCGTGGTTCTGTTTGTCTTCATCCTTATCATCAATCTTAGCGTATCGGCATTAAAACGGAGATCAGCTTATGACTAGAGAAAATACAACAAATAAAGCTTCAGCCATTCGAAACAAGTGGCGGCATCATCCGCTGTCGGCACTCGTATCCTGCCTGGTATGGCTTGCAGCGCTTCTTACAATGGGCGTGCTGATTTTTTTGGTAGGGTTTATTGTAATCAAGGGTGTCGGAAATCTGAGTCCAGATCTGTTTGCACTGGAATATAACTCGGATAATGTTTCATTGATGCCTGCACTGATCAATACACTGGTTATTACAGCGCTTTCGCTGGTGATTGCAGTGCCGATCGGAATCTTCGCGGCAATCTTCCTCGTGGAATATGCAAAAAAGGGAAGTAAGATGGTCAGTCTGATCAGAATCACTGCGGAGACATTGCAGGGAATTCCTTCTATTATATATGGACTGTTCGGTCTTCTGTTTTTCAGCACAGCGCTGAAATGGGGGTATTCGCTTCTGTCTGGTTCTATGACGCTCGTCATTATGATTCTTCCGCTTATCATCCGGACCACGGAGGAAGCATTGATTGGTGTGCCGGATGCTTACAGAGAAGCATCATTCGGACTGGGAGCCGGAAAGCTGAGGACTATCTTTAAGGTTGTACTGCCAAGTGCAATTCCCGGTATTTTATCGGGTGTGGTACTGGCGACGGGACGAATTGTCGGCGAAACGGCAGCGCTTCTCTATACGGCAGGTTCCGTAGCGAGAGTTCCGTCGAGTCTGCTTGGATCCGGAAGATCGCTGGCAGTACATATGTACGTGCTTTCCAGTGAAGGTCTTTATATGGATCAGGCATATGCAACAGCAGTAATATTGCTTGTATTTGTGCTGGTATTGAACGGAATTTCCACCTTGTGTGCACGGAAGATTTCCAGTGCAACGACAGGAAAGGAATAGCGAAGTGAAGGAATCAATAGAAGAGGTTGAGGTTACGAAATGGGAAAAATTGACGTAAAAAACACTGATTTATATTACGGTGATTTTCATGCTCTCAAGGATATTAATCTTGATATCCCTGCAAATAAAATCACGGCATTTATCGGACCGAGCGGATGCGGAAAATCGACGCTGCTAAAATCCTTAAACCGGATGAATGATCTGGTGGTGGGATGTAAGATCACGGGACAGCTTACGCTTGACGGGGAAGACATCTACGGTGATATGGATGTCAATCTGTTAAGAAAACGTGTGGGGATGGTGTTCCAGAAGCCGAATCCGTTTCCGATGAGCATTTATGACAATATTGCATACGGACCGAGAACGCATGGGATCCGTTCCAAAGCAAAGCTGGATGAGATTGTAGAAAAAGCATTGAAGGATGCAGCAATCTGGGACGAGGTAAAAGACCGTCTCAAGAAGAGTGCGCTCGGTATGTCAGGCGGACAGCAGCAGAGACTGTGCATCGCACGGGCTCTGGCGGTAGAACCGGAGGTCCTTCTGATGGATGAGCCGACTTCAGCGCTCGACCCGATCTCCACTTCTCGTATTGAAGATCTGGCAATGGAACTGAAAGAAAAATATACGATCGTCATGGTGACACACAATATGCAGCAGGCTGCACGTATTTCAGATAAAACCGCTTTTTTCCTCCTCGGAGAAGTGATAGAGTACGATGACACAATGACACTGTTTTCTATGCCTAAGAACAAGAAGACAGAAGAGTATATTACAGGGAGGTTCGGCTGATATGAGAGAACGGTATACCGAAACGCTGAAACAGTTGGAAAATGAGGTTCTTGACCTCGGCATGCTTTGCGAAAAAGCAATTATGAAGACGTACCGTCTGCTGATTTCCAGTGAGCTGCGCGACCAGCAGGTGAGCGAGATTAATGCATTGGAAAAGGAGATTGATACAAAGGAGCACTCCGTAGAAGCAATCTGCATCCAGCTTCTGCTTCGGCAGCAGCCGCTGGCGACCGATCTGCGCCGTATTTCGGCAGCACTTAAGATGGTGACTGATATGGAGCGGATCGGGGATCAGGCGACAGATATTGCGGAGATTCTTCAGACAGGAAGCATCGATGTTCCTGTGGAGGGCATCAGGATTTCAGAGATGGCTGAATTTACGATGAATATGGTGAACAGAAGTGTGGAATCGTATATCAACCGTGATCTGAAACTGGCACAGGAAGTGATCGAAAGCGATGATGTACTTGATAATCTGTTCCTTGAGGTCCGCAAGTCGCTTAATGATGATGACGGCAGATTTACAAGCGATCAGATTCTTGATCTTCTGATGATAGCAAAATATTATGAGAGGATCGGAGACCATGCGACCAACATCGCAGAATGGGTCGAGTTTTCCCTGACAGGGATCCACCGTGACGGCGGCGAGATCTATGATGTTTTCGGACTGAAGTAGGATCCGATCATATACAGAACCAAAACACCAGAACAAGAACAAAAGAAAAAAGTATCAACACTGCGGCGATGGCGGCTGATGGCATGCCATAAGAAAGGAGAGAGTTATGAGTATTAAAAATAAAATGACAAAAGCGGCAGCAGGACTTTTGACAGCAGCGATGACACTTGGCGCGGCAGCGCCGGCGCTTCCGGTATTCGCAGAGGAAGCGGCAGCGACGGCCCCGAAATACGTATTCCTGTTTATTGGAGACGGTATGAGCTATCCGCAGATCCAGACGACGGCGGATTATCTCGGAGCAATGGAGCAGGATCCGGAATCGGATATTCTTTCCGGCCACAAGGATCTTACGATGATGACGTTCCCGGTAGCAGGTTCCGCGACAACGTTTGACTCTACATCGTTCTGTCCGGACTCCGCTTCTACGGCAACATCCATCTCTACGGGACATAAGACATACAGCGGTTCCATTAATGTGGATGAGACGGGAACAGTTGAATACGAGACAATTGCTGAAAAGCTGAAAGAGCAGCTTGGATACAAGATCGGTGTGATCTCTTCTGTAAACCTGAACCATGCGACTCCGGCTGCGTTCTATGCACATCAGGTGAGCAGAAACAGCTACTATGAGATTTCAAATGAACTGATCGAGAGCGGTTTCGATTACTTCGCAGGCGGCGCTCTTCTTGAGCCGACCGGTCCGGAAGAAGATCAGACAGACAGCTATACGCTTGCTGAAGAAGCAGGATACAAGGTGATCCGGACACAGGCGGAAGCTGAGGCGCTGACGGCAGAGGATGGAAAAGCGATCGTGATCTCTGAGACACTGGCAGACAGCGACGCAATGTCCTATGAAAATGACCGTGCAGACGAAGAGTGGGCTCTGGCTGACTACGTATCTAAGGGAATCGAAGTGCTTGACAATGAGACAGGCTTCTTTATGATGGTAGAAGGCGGAAAGATCGACTGGGCATGTCATGCAAACGATGCAGGTTCTACGATCTCTGATACGATCGCTCTTGACAATGCAGTTGCAGAGGCAGTAGAATTCTACAACGAGCATCCGGATGAGACGCTGATTCTTGTAACGGGCGACCATGAGACAGGCGGTCTGACAATCGGATTCGCAGGAACGGATTACTATACCTTCCTTACAAATCTGAGCAACCAGAAGATTTCCTATGCGAAGTACGATTCTGATTATGTAGCAAAATACAAAGAAGAAGGAACAGATTTTGATACAGTAATGGCTGACATCACAGAGCTTTTCGGTCTTGTTGCTCCGACAGAAGGCCAGGAAGAGACAGAAGCGCAGATGGACAGCAAAGATATGCATCCGGAATCTGACGATACAGGAAGCCTTGTGATGACACAGTATGAGTATGACAAGCTGAAAGCAGCATACGAGACGACAATGTCAAGAACAGGCGAAGAGGAAATCGGTCAGGAAGAGTACCTTCTGTACGGAAGCTATGAACCGCTTTCTGTAACGATCACACATATCCTGAACAACAAGAGCGGAATCAATTTCTCATCTTACGCTCATACCGGCCTTCCTGTAGCAGTATTTGCACAGGGTA
>DVHT01000140.1 GCA_018711885.1 Candidatus Choladousia intestinipullorum
CTTACACAGCGCCATACCGTAGATTTGCAATGGCATTCATCTGTGTAATCCACTTTGTTGATGTCATGACAAAACGATTTAATCCCGCCTCATTTTTAACCGCCTCGCATTGCACACGGTTAAAATCTGGATTATGCAATTCTTCCCAAACTCCTCCTTTACGTTGATACCACTCTATCTGGTGATTTGCGGGACAAAAGCACGATACTTTCCACATGTTCTGTGAACGGAAACAGATCATACGGCCACGCCCCTTCTGCCCGGTATCCATGCCGCGTCAAATAGGCCAGGTCTCTCGCCTGTGTCTCCGGATTGCAGGAAATGTAGACGATCCGTTTCGGTCCGAGACGCAAAACGGAGGATAAAAATGGCTCGTCACTGCCTGCACGGGGCGGATCCATAAATACCACGTCTGCATGCTCTCCTTCTTCTGCCATCTGTGTCAGAAACTGTCCGGCATCGTTGCGATAGAATCGGATGTTTTTCACCTCGTTTCGTTTGGCGTTCTGGACCGCATCCCGGACAGCATCGCCATTTGACTCCACGCCGATCACCTCTCCGGCGTGTCCAGAAGCCACCATACCGATCGTTCCGATCCCGCAGTACGCATCAATCACCCTCTCTCTGCCGGATAACTGTGCGAGTTCCATCGCCTTTGTGTACAGCTTCTCCGTCTGTACCGAATTGATCTGATAAAATGATTTGGCGGAAATCCGGAACCTGTATCCGCACAGAATATCTTCGATATATCCTTTTCCATACAGCACGGTCTCTTTCTCTCCCAGGATCATACTTGTTTTCTTATCGTTGACATTTAAAATAACCGTGCTTATTTCAGGATGCGCGGCGCGCAGCGCCTTGACAAAGTTGTTTTTGGAAGGAAGGATCGGAGAACCCAGCACGAGTACCACCATGATCTGTCCGGTCTGATGGGCCGTGCGGATCAGGACATGCCGGAACAGGCCGTAACCCGTATCCTCGTTATACGTTTTGATCTTGAACGATTTCAGCAGACTGCGGATCGTGGCAATGATCTCATCCGCTTTTTCATTTTCCAGCAGGCATGTCTCTACCGGTATCACCTTATGCGTCCCTTCTGCGTACGTGCCGGATATCACAGTGCCGTCACGCCTGTGCGAAAAAACGGCATGGACCTTATTGCGGTAATGATAGGGATTTTCCATCCCCGTGATCTTATGGACACGGCAGTACGGCTTCAGAAGCTCCTCTGCTCTTTTCTGTTTTACGGCAAGCTGGCGCTCATACGTAAGATGCAAAAGCTGACAGCCTCCGCATTTTTTCTCTACCGGACACCGTCTCCCTGCCTTACGCTTTGCTGCTCCCGTTGCGTTTCCTTGTGTCTTTCTTTCCATATCGTCTCCTGTTCTCCTTCTCCCTCATTCCCCTGCGGTTCTTCTGTTATTGTCTGCACTTTCAGCGGATCGGCCGGCGAACATTCTGTTCCGTTTTCCGGCTGCCGGTGTCTGCATCCACGCCTTTTTCTCTGTTCCTTTCCGGAAGTACGCCGCGGCAGTCAAACGGAGGGATAAAACTCTCTTTTGCGGTATCTCCCTCCTGATAAAATCCCTGTTCCAAACCGATCTCTGCGGCAAAGTCAAGCAGCCGTTCATATTCTCGCTTCGTGACTTTCCTTCTAAGAAGCGGATCTCCTGCCGCGTCTCCGCACGGTGTATACTGGTTCATAATGCTGATATAAATCTGGTTTCCGTACGTCTCGTACAGATACCGGATAATCTTCTTCGCTTCACGCACATGTCCCGGCAGCAGCAAATGGCGTACGATGACACCGCGCTGCATGATGCCCCTCTCATCAAACTGCACTGACGGACACTGCCGCACCATTTCGCGGACGGCTGATACCGCTGTCCGGGGGTAATCAGCCGCCCCGGAATATTCGTCTGCCAGCCCGGCATCCATATATTTAAAGTCCGGCAGATAAATATCGACCAGGCCTTCCAGCAATCTCAGAGTTTCCGTCTTTTCATAACCGCTGCTGTTATAAACCACCGGAATATTCAGCCCGGCATCTTTTGCTTTTCTGAGAGCCTCTGTTACCTGAGGCACATAATGTCCGGCCGTCACCAGATTGATATTATTTGCCCCCTGATCCTGCAGTTCCACAAAAATGTCGGAAAGACGGTCAATCGAAATATCAATGCCGGCCCTGCCTCCGGAGATCTCTCTGTTCTGACAATATACACACCCCAGGGAACATCCCGAAAAAAATACGGCTCCTGATCCTTCTTTTCCGGAAATGCAGGGTTCTTCCCAAAAATGAAGGGCGGCCCTTGCTACACGTATGCGGCCATCCGCATGACATCTGCCGCGTTGTCCCGATTCGCGGTCTGCGCCGCATTCCCTGGGGCATAGCATGCAGCCGGATCTTGTATTTTTTGCAGCACCTGTACTCATATGCATCTCACTCTCCACTATAATCAGTATTTTCTGACTTCTTGTTTCGATGCGCTGCAGCCGGTCCGCTCTGCCGCCGTCCCGTCAGTCCTTCTGCTTCTTCGCCGGTATCGCCAGAATAAATATCGTCGCTATGATCATGACAAATCCCAGAAGGTCTATGGGCGCAAATGACACTTTCATCCATACTGCGGCCAGTACTGTAGCTGACACCGGCTCCACGCACGCAAAAAGCGAAGCTTTTACAGAACCGATCAGTTTGACGCTTTGCAGATAGAGAGAAAAACTGATCATTGTGCCGAATAAAATGATATACACCAGCATACGGACCGTTTCGCCGTCTATCACCGGCATATGTCTCCATGGCTGAAAAACTGCGGATAACGCCACTCCGCCCGCCAGCATGCCCCATGCGAGAATCAGAGGTGCGTCAAACCGTTTCAAAAGTCTGCCTGGCTGCACGGTATAGATCACGACGGAAACTGCCGATAGCAGCCCCATGATCAGCGCGCGGGAGGAAAGAACTAGTGTTCCTGGGGTACCATGTGTAGCAATCAGAAAAATTCCGCTTAAAGCCAGTATGACAGAGATCACTTCTTTCCATTCCGGTTTCCTGCGGGTTGATATGCAGACATATACCACAATCAGGGCCGGACCAAGATACTGGATAACCGTCGCTGTACCGGCATTTGACCACTCAATCGTCTGAAAATACGAAAACTGGCAGAACATAAGCCCTGCCAGTCCGTAGATCACAATATCTCCGGCATCCTTTCTGTTCTTCCACACTGACACAGCCTTTTTCCGGTCTCTTATCATAAAATAGCAGAGCAGGAGAAATCCTGCCGTAAACAGACGAACCGGCACGAGCCATCGTGCCGTCACTTCTTTATTCTGGAACAGAAACTGGCCGCAGGCGCCGGAAACGCCCCAGAGGATTCCTCCCAGTATTGCATAGACCATTCCTGTTATATTTCTGTTTTTTTCTGTATGAATCGTTTCTGAACTCATTTCTCTTTCCCTTCTTGTCAAATCGGCTCGTCAGCCATCAATATCGCGCCGGTTCCCGCCTGTCTGGCGAGTTTTGTTTCCAGCCGGAAGCTGTGCCAGTATGATCGCAGCAAACATCAGTACACATCCGGAAAGTTCCCGCGCACTCAGCCTCTGTCCAAGCAGCAGCCATCCGGCAAGCACCGACACGACCGACTCCAGACTCAGAATCAGCGA
>DVHT01000141.1 GCA_018711885.1 Candidatus Choladousia intestinipullorum
TTTTTTAGGCACCATCAATCATTATCTTCTTATGCACTGTGAAACAGATCCGGAGCATAAAGAAAAAATCAGCAAAGACCAGATCGCATCCTTAGTAAATCAATTCATGTACGGGATATTCACGTAAGCTACAAGCCGTGCCACTCCACTCAGGAACAAACAGACCGCTTGCGGAACTGTTTGTTCCTGAGCGGAGTGATAGGGCGACAGCCCGTGAACGAGATGGAGCGAAGCGGAATCGAGGTGCACGGCTTGCAGCGAAGGAGAGGAAACGACAGCCCGTGAACGAGATGGAGCGAAGCGGAATCGAGGTGCACGGCTTGCAGCGAAGGAGAGGAAGCGACAGCCCGTGAACGAGATGGAGCGTAAAAATTTTTGGGTTAAGGAGACAGATTATGAGCGTTTGGTATGATAACACCGTTTTTTATCACATGTATCCGCTTGGTATGAGCGGAGCGCCTTTTGAAAATAATCAGGAGGAAATTGTACACCGGTTTGAAAAACTGGAAAAGTGGCTTCCGCATATCCGCAGGCTTGGATGCGGGGCGATTTATATCGGTCCGCTGTTTGAGTCCACGACACACGGTTACGATACGAGAGATTATAAGATGGTGGACCGTAGGCTTGGTGATAATGATGATTTTAAAAAATTTGTACAGAAAGCACACGAGCTTGGAATGAAAATCGTAGTAGACGGAGTGTTTAACCACACGGGAAGAGAATTTTTTGCTTTCCGCGATATTCAGCAGAACCGTGAACATTCACGTTACTGCGGATGGTACAAGGGTATCAATTTCGGATGGAACAGTCCGTACAACGATGGATTCGGCTATGAAGCATGGAGAAACTGTTTTGAACTGGTAAATCTGAATCTGCAGAACAGAGAGGTAAAGGATTATTTATTTGACGTGATCCGGTTTTGGATCCGGGAATTTGATATAGACGGCATCCGGCTGGACTGTGCGGACTGCCTTGATTTTGATTTTATGAAAGAGATGCGTTGGATGACGGCGAATGAAAAACCGGATTTCTGGCTGATGGGAGAAGTGATCCACGGCGACTATGCGAGATGGGCAAATCCGGAGATGCTGCATTCGGTGACGAATTATGAGCTGCACAAGGGACTTTATTCTGGTCATAACGACCACAATTATTTTGAAATCGCCCATACGATCCGGCGGCAGTTTGATGAAAACGGGGGAATCTACCGTGGAAGGACGCTGTACTCTTTTGTGGATAATCATGACGTAAACCGTATTGCATCCAAGCTGAATGACAAGCGCCACTTAAAATCGGTGCATACGCTTCTGTATACGCTGCCGGGCAATCCTTCCATTTATTACGGATCCGAGTGGGGAATCGAGGGAAGGAAAGAAAACGGCGGAGATCCGGCGCTTCGGCCATGCCTTGATCTCGAGGAAATGGAGAAAAATCCTCCTGTTGACTGGCTGGCAGACTATCTGGCATTTCTTGGAAAATGCAGGCAGGAGCACCCGGTCATGGGAGAAGGCCGTTACCGTGAGCTGACGCTGACGACGAGGCAGTATTCCTATGCAAGGATCGGAGATCAGGAGAGCATCGTGGTGCTGGCAAATAATGATGAGAATGAGGCTCAGATGTCTGTTCCGCTTCCGGTGAATGCAGGACGGGTTGTCAATCTGGAGACAGAAGAACAGGTTTCGCAGGACGGCGGACGTGTATGCATGACCGTTCCGGCGGGAGGAAGCATACTTCTGCTTCTGGAGCATTGATCAATAAAAGATAACATGCGAGGGTAAGGAGAAATCAGGTTATGGCAGGGAGAACAAAAAAAGTAAAGAAAGAGAATGAGTTCATTACAGAGCTGGACCAGTATCTGTTTGGCGCGGGCACCCATTACGAAATCTTTAAAAAACTCGGCGCACATCCAATGGTATGGGAAGGAAAAAAGGGCGTGTATTTTGCCGTCTGGGCCCCGAATGCGAAAGCGGTTTACCTGATTGGCTCTTTCAACGGATGGGATGAGCAAAGCCACCCGATGAGGCGGCTGGATCCGCTGGGAATTTACGTTCTGTTTGTTCCGGGTCTCAGGACTGGAGAGCTGTATAAGTATCTGCTGGTTGCCAGGGACGGCAGAAAGATCTATAAGGCTGACCCGTTTGCAAATTATGCGGAGTTCCGTCCGGGAACTGCTTCGAGAGTCGCCGATCTTTCCAGAATAAAATGGTCGGATTCTGCCTGGATGGAAAATCGCAGTCTGTTTGATCAGGACAGCAGTCCGATCGCGATTTATGAAGTCCATCCCGGAAGCTGGAAACGGCATCCGCACGGCGAGGATGAGAGCGGATATTACAATTATCGGGAATTTGCCCATGAGCTTACGAAATACGTGAAGGACATGGGATACACGCATGTGGAGCTGATCGGTATTGCAGAGCATCCGTACGACGGCTCCTGGGGATATCAGGTGACCGGCTACTATGCGCCTACTTCCCGTTACGGTACGCCGGAAGACTTCGCGTATTTTGTCAATTACCTTCACCGCAATAAGATCGGCGTGATCCTGGACTGGGTACCGGCGCATTTCCCGCGCGATGAACAGGGACTGGCTGAGTTTGACGGCACTTGTCTGTATGAATACGCCGACCCCCGCAAGGGAGAACATCCTGACTGGGGCACAAAGATTTTTGACTATGGAAAAAATGAAGTGAAGAATTTCCTCATCGGAAATGCGATCTTCTGGATCGAGCAGTTCCATGTGGACGGCCTCCGCGTTGACGCAGTGGCTTCAATGCTGTACCTTGACTACGGTAAAAGCGACGGCCAGTGGGTGGCGAATCAATACGGCGGCAATAAAAATCTTGAGGCAATCGAATTCTTTAAGCATCTGAACAGTCTGATGACAGGCAGATATCCGGGAATTATGATGATCGCTGAGGAATCCACGGCATGGCCGAAGGTGACGGGAAAACCGGAGGATGACGGCCTCGGATTTACGATGAAGTGGAACATGGGCTGGATGCATGATTTCCTCGAGTATATGAAGCTCGATCCTTATTTCCGTCAGTTTAATCATAATAAAATGACATTTGCAATGACGTATGCTTACTCGGAGCGCTACGTGCTGGTACTTTCGCATGACGAGGTAGTACATTTAAAATGTTCCATGATCAATAAAATGCCCGGACTTTATGACGACAAATTCTCCAACCTGAAAGCAGGATATTCGTTTATGTTCGGCCATCCGGGAAAGAAGCTCTTGTTTATGGGTCAGGACTTTGCTCAGTTTCAGGAGTGGAGCGAAGAACGGGAACTTGACTGGTATCTGCTCGGCGAGGAGAAGCACCAGCAGATGCAGAATTATGTACGAGCTCTTTTGCACCTGTACAAAAAAACACCTGCCATGTATGCGGCTGACTGCGATCCGAAAGGATTTGAATGGATCAATGCAGATGATTATTCGCGCAGTATTTTCAGTTTTGTACGCCACTCGGACAACGGAAAGAGCAATCTTCTGTTTGTGATCAATTTTACTCCGGTAGCAAGACCGGATTACCGTGTCGGTGTTCCGAGAAGAAAGCAGTACAGACTGATCCTGAACAGCGATGCTGCAGAGTTTGGAGGAAGCGGAAAAGAACAGCCCGTTGTATATAAGGCGGTAAAGCAGGAGTGTGACGGAAGAATGTATTCCTTTGCGTATGATCTGCCGGCATATGGGGTAGCGGTGTTTAAGTTTTAAGTTGTAAAAATGCACAAAATAAGGTATGATTATGGAAACTGAGGTTCCGTATTCATACCTTATTTCAGGTAGAATTGGGTTTGACAGAGAGAAGAGGGTACAAAATATGATTTCCAATCAGGTAATACAAAGTACATTAGACGAACTTAACACGATCACCAGGGTTGACTTTGCCGTTTTTGATTTGGATGGAAACGAGGTAGCCTGTACGTCGCCGGATATCTGCCCGGATATGGAGGCGGCCCTTCAGTTTGTCGAGTCTCCGGCAGACAGTCAGGTAGTCCGGGATACCCATTTTTTTAAAGTGTTTGATGACAAGAAGCTGGAATATATCCTGGTCTCCAGAGGGAATACAGATACGGCTTATATGCTGGGGCGCGTTGCTGCCAGCCAGCTTCAGAATCTGATCATTGCTTACCGCGAGCGTCTGGACAAGAATAATTACGTCCAGAACCTCCTCCTGGACAATATGCTGTCGATCGATGTGTATAACCGTGCAAAGAAGCTGCATATTGAGACGGAGGCGCGCCGGATCGTCTATTTGATCGAGACGAAATATGAAAAAGACAATACGGCGATGGAAATCGTGAAGAATCTTTACGGCAGCAGAGCAAAAGATTTTATTACCGCTGT
>DVHT01000142.1 GCA_018711885.1 Candidatus Choladousia intestinipullorum
TCCAGACTTCTGTTTTACGGCAAAAAAGGCGCAAAAAAATACAGGGATGGGATTTTCCATCCCCCGATTTCCGGTATACCGTTCATGCGGCGCCATCCCGCTTATGCGGGATGCCCCGTCATCCGGGCAGCAGTCACGCTGCCTTTTTTAAAATACCGTGCTTTCTGCACACCAGCATGATCACGCCGGTGATCGCAACTGAACCGGCAGCGGCAAGTCCGGTAACCGCAGCGATTCTTTTCTTACTCCATTTCTCTTTTTCCTCCGGGAACAGATTGAGCTTTTCGATATCCTGTTCCGGAAAATCCTCCGCCACCAGAGAAAGATCAATATTACTCATAATATCAATGAGCCTTGACTGGCTCCATAAGCTCATCTTGCCACCTCCTTTTCATACTGCTTCCTGATTTTTTTTCTCAGTCTTGAAAGCCTGCTGTCTACGGCATTTGCACTCATTTCCATCGCTTCTGCGATCTGCTTTGTACTCTGCAGATAATAGAAACGGCGCAGTACCAGTTCTTTATCCTTTTTCCGCATCGCACCGAGGATCTGATTGAGTACCTGAACCTCTTCCTGATAGATCATCTTCTGTTCGAGGTTCTGGCTGTAATCTATGTACTCGGACTGCAGGGTATCTGATTCATCGAGTCCCTCCAGCTCTTCCAGCCTGCGCATCTTCCGCAGATAATTCAGCGCTGTGTTCCTCGTGATCGCTTTCAGGTACGTCTTAAACGATGCCACCTGATAATCATATTCTGCACCGTGCGTCCAGATTTTCAGATACACATCATTGATACACTCTTCGACTGAGGTTTCCCGGTTGCCCAGTATTGTCACTGCAATGTACCGGATCAGTTTTTCGTACTGCTCTGCGATCAGTTCCACGCATTTCTGGTCCCTGGTTTTCAGAAGTTCTACAATCCTGTCATCCACCGGCTTCCCTCCTTCCCGAAAGAAGTCTCACAAAGCTTCCGAATACTTATACACGCCAAAATGGAAAACCTTGCACTTTTTTTTAAAAATTTTTTCACCAGTAAATCGTGATCAGATAAAAGTTGTCATCTGTCTGGTAACGGTAGCTCCATGTATCGGTCCCGTTGATCTCCATCAGGTACTGCCCGGCGTCATTTAACATATCATTCTCAAACAGCTCGTATACGGCAGTATCATACGCCTCCTGGCTGCCGAACTTCAGATTGATGCTGGCATTTCCATTCCAGACAGACTGCATCAGCGCGTTGTATATCGTATCATAATCAAAAGTTTCATAGTAGGAACCGTTCAGCTTGTAATAGTTATAGGCATCCGAAGTACAGGGCGGAAGCTCCACTGAATCATCCGGGACGTGTGTCTTGAACAGATCATACTCCGTGCAGCAGAGATAATTATAATTCTTTCCCGGGTTCTCCTCCCCGCTGCCTGCCTGATTTGCGAATACGGGGTCTCCCCATGTGACGTCTACGTAATAATAAACGTCATCAATACGCACCATGTTCCAGCCGTGGTCTCCGCCGTCCCTGATCTGCCCTGTGACATAAGTGCAGAACATCCCCATCCTGTTTAAAATGTACTGAAAAGCTTTTGAATACCCGGCACAGACAGATGAATGGTACAGCAGCGCGCTCTGAATATTCTGTGAATCCTGGCTGCCGGTATTATATTCCACCGTATCGATCAGGTAATCATAGACAAATTTGATTCTCTCATAGGAAGACGCCTCCGGCGGTATCTGGGAAATACATGCATCAGCGGCCGCCTCCAGCTGGCCGCGCATAGAATCGCGTGCCTCCGCAGGGACTGTCGTCTCAAGCGAATATGTGACCACGCGTCTCGTCAGTCCCGACTCTTCCACCTGTGCGCTCGTCCCGATCCAGAAGATTTCCGGATGGTCAGATAAAACGGCGTAATATGCCTTCCAGAAATCATCTACCCCGACGGGCGACAGCACATCTCCGGAGTCCTCATTCCTCATGATACGGACGTACATCTCCCGGTATACTTCCTGCAGGGTTTTCGGAAGATGGTCATAGTGGTACTCCTCCGTCTCCGAAACGATCCCGCTTTCTACCGCTGCATTCTCCCATGTACTGATATCGGCCCCCGTCAGCTCATACTTGACCCGCTCTACAATACTGCATCCGCCTATTCCGGATGCAGCCAGCACTACGAGCGCAAGCAGAGCGCACAGAGACGCAAGTTTCAATAAAAATTTTCTCATAAGTCCTTTCTTTCCCATTTATCGCAAAGACTGTGGATCTCTCTCGTAAATTTGTCCAGATCCTTATTGGCGCCGCCCTCATTCTGACGGATTACCCCGATCAGTCTCTGCCCTGCTGCCAGCAGCCGCGCAAAGGTCTTCGTCACCTTGGCTGCCGCGGCAGTAACTTCCGGCTTCTTCACTCTCTGCGGGCCTGGCTGTACAATAAATCTGGCCGCTGCCAGATCATACTCTGTCCCCGAATAAGGAGCGTACGCATCCAGTCCCAGCTCATCTTTCAGACGGTCGGTAAAAATCTCACATACCGTCTCATCTCCATGTACTACAAATACTTTTTCCGGCTTCTTTTCAAACGATGAGATCCATTTCATCAGCCCGCGGTTGTCCGCATGGCCGCTGATGCCGGGAAGGCGGCAGATCTCCGCCTTTACGTCGATCTCCTCTCCAAACAGCTTCACACTGCCTGCTCCGTCAAGCAGAGCGCGGCCCAGTGTGCCGACTGCCTGATAGCCCACAAACAGGATCGTAGATTCCTTCCGCCAAAGATTATGCTTGAGGTGATGCTTGATGCGGCCCGCGTCGCACATGCCGCTTGCAGAAAGGATCACCTTGGGGCGCATATCTTCATTGATCGCCCTGGAATCGTCGCTCGTCACAGATGTCTTCAGTCCTTCAAACCCGATCGGATTGATCCCCTGGTTCAGAAGCGCCATCGCCTCCTCGTCAAAATCACTCCACATATGCTCCCGGAAAATACTGGTCGCCTCATTTGCGAGCGGACTGTCGACCCATACTTCGAATCCGTCATGATTTTTTACAAGGTGGTCCTGCTTGATCTGCCGGATGAAATACAGCATTTCCTGTGTACGTCCCACTGCAAAAGACGGTACCACGACGTTTCCGCCGCGGTCGAACGTCCTCTGGATCACCTCCGCCAAAGCGACCGTATAGTCGGGCGGCGCATCGTGGCTCCTGTCCCCGTACGTAGATTCCATGATCACATAATCGGCATCCTTCGGATACTGCGGATCGCACAGGAGAGGCTGATTTACATTTCCGATATCACCGGAAAAGACGAGTTTCTTTTCAATCCCGTCTTCTTTCAGCCACACTTCAATCGAAGAAGATCCCAGCAAATGTCCTGCGTTGATAAAGCGGATCCGCATCCCCTCCGCGATTATCGTCTCTTTTTCATATTCGCAGCGCACAAAACAGGTCAGCACGCCGTTCGCGTCATCCATGTCGTACAGCGGTTCTACCGGTTCACGCCCGGCTCTTTTGCCCTTCCGGTTCTTCCACTCCACCTCAAACATCTGGATATGCGCACTGTCACGCAGCATGATCTCACACAGATCCGCAGTCGCCGTCGTCGCGAATACCTGTCCGCGGAACCCTCTCTTATACAAAAGCGGAAGCTTGCCGGAATGGTCAATATGGGCATGTGTCAGAAGTACCATGTCAATCTCGGCCGGATTCACGGGAATTTCCATATTTTCAAACGTATCCGGCCCCTGCTCCATACCACAGTCTACCAGCACGCGCTTTCCGCACGCTTCGATCAAAAAGCAGCTTCCTGTGACCTCATGTGTCGCGCCCAAAAAGGTAAGTCTCATAGATTACGCCCCCTGTCTTATTCCTGTATCTGGAATTGTTTCCAGTTTACTGATATCTTTCCACTGCTGTTTTTATTTTATTGTAACATTCTAAAAAAAATTTCTCCATATAAAATCTATTAAGAATTCATAAAAGCGTTCCCAGCTCTGAACAGCCAAAAAAAATCGGATAGGAAAAGCTTCCTTCTCCTATCCGCCCTCACACAATTTTTACGCTTCCTCTGATTCTTTGTATTTCAGCAGCCCGGAACAGCAGACTGCCTTTCCGTCGTCAAGCAGCACCGGGATATGGTTGAGCCCTCCTCTGCTGACCGCCGCGACCGTCCTGTCGTCCAGCTCAGATTTCGCTCCGATAAAATACCGCTTATACCCTGCATCTACTCCATCCTGCATACTGTCCGCCCCGGTATCCCGTACTGCGTCCGTTTCCTCTGCAGTCCGGGCCATCCCGATAAAGCGGATTCCGCAGACTTTTCCGTTCAGGTCTGATCTCAGCTCTGCTTTCAGCTCCGAAAGGGATTTCCCTTTTTCCAAAGCAGGCAGCAGCACCGTACCGGTCCGGTATCCGCAGGGTCCGTCCGCCCTTCCGTATTTACATACATCAAAATCATGATTCTGCGTACATCCAAGTGCACAGCCATACCCGTCAGGCTCCTGCTCCCGGATGCATTTTTCTGTCCCGTCCATCGTTTTCACGCTCATCACACAATCTTCAAAACGATTTCCGGCTGTATCGGTTTCTGCCAGACTGTGCGCCATTGCCACCGAACCGGACTGGTACGATTTCACATACACACACCATCCGGCGGCTGTCATCTGCCATCCTGCCTCTTTTTCTCCTGCCGCGAGGCGGATGACCTCCGGCGCCTCTTTACTCTTCTTTTCCGGCACTTCGCATACTGCTCCTTCCGGCAGTACGACCGTGCGTACCTTCGCCGACGCCAGAAGCCCCTTCAAAACCTCCGACGCCTTTGGATCCGTATTCCCAAGCACCGCCAGGTCAACGGTATCCGGGCACAAAAAAAGCGTGTGCCCGGCTGATTCCCGGTCCACATGCCCTGATGTCCCTCTCAGATACAAAAAAGAAAAGTGTTCCTCCGTCTTTGTGTCCCTTATCTGCCCAAAATGCATCAGGCATCCTCCGGCTTCTCCATACAGAAACCGATAATATTTCATTTTCATAATCCTTCTCCCCTGTTTTCACATCCGTCAGCCGTCCCGGCAGGATACCCTGTAAACATCCGGCCTGTGACGGCTGCCCGGTATGCGGATTTAAATTTTCATAGTATGAGTTCTGTTAAAGAGTTGCTTTGTTTTTCGTTACGTCCTGCCATGCAGGGGTTGTCTTTTGTATACTACCATGTTTGAGGACAGGTCGGTCAGCTTACCCATACGCCGTTCGTTTTACTTGTAGCTGATTCAAATACACCGTTTTCAATAACTGTATGACCGCCTGACATGCGGTAGTAGTAGCCGCCTGTCACAGAGTATGTCCGGCTCGTAGAGACATAGTAGTTATTGTACTTCGTGACCGGTCCGTAGGATGCGATCGTCACCCAGCTCCCGTTCTTTAACTGCTGCAGATGTACCGTCACCTTCACAGAATCCGAAACCTGGCGCGCCGTCGTACTGCCCGTAATCATCACGCTTCGCGGTCCTGTAATAGATATATTTCCCGAACCGCTGCCAAAGTAAGTTCCTCTCAGTCTCGGGTAGGCAATTCCCTCAGCAGAAAGCTCGTGCGTCAGAACAGAACCGTCGACGACACTTCCCACTTCGTATTCCTCAGCGGACGCCGTCAGGGTGCCTAATGCAAGACAAGCAAACAGCAGCACAGACAACAGTCTCCTTCTGATCTTTCTGATCTTTCTCATCTTCACCCCTCCTTTCTCTTTGGTTTACGTAAAATAAAAACGTAAAACAACTCAAAAAGTAACGGCAAATCATAAAATATAAATAAATTCTGCAATTTTTTCCATTTCCACCTGTGAATCCATCCCATTTAAAAAATATCGAAAGCCATTATGTTCCAGTTCTGCCGCATACATTGGTTCCTCAAGATTTCTGTCTGTCTCATAAATTTTTATTTCTATGTCCTGCTCATTTTGAACCGTGTTCACGACAACAGCTTTCTCATTGAGTAAAATATAAGAAGAACTATCGTTATCTAAATTTTGCATATTAATCACGTAAATGTTAAATATCTTTTCCTCGTAGGTATAAAAGAGGATTGCTTCTCGATTATTCTCGGCAATTGAGTAATTGTCATATTCCATCCCTTCCGGCAAATATTCCAGATCAATAGCAGGTGCTCCAAGTTTTTCTTCTATCTCCTTCATCGCCTTCAGTTCTTCCCTTGTCTTACTTCTCGCATCCTCCTCTCCTACATAATCTGTAGAAACACGATAGCTCAAATCAAGCATCAAACCTTCCCATGCTTTTAATATCAGTCGCCGGTTCGCCTCACTCGTCATGCTGAGTCCAAAAACCACAGCAAGCGCAGCCGCGACTGTGCCGCCGCGTTTCAGGATCTTGTTTCGTTTTCTGCGCCGGATTTTCCGTTTCTGCTCCTTTTGAACCGCCTTTCTGCCAAGTTCAAGCGCTTCGCGGTCTTCCGGCGGCAGTTTTGCATAGAGCGATTCAAGAGATTCCGCCACTGCCTCTGTTTGCTCATCCTGCTCCGGCGCCGGATTCTGTTCCACCTTCTCAGAAGCTGATTCTTCCTCCCAGATTCCCTGTTCTTTTAATTCTTCTACGATCGCATCGAACATATCATCTGACGCGCCGATTCCCCGAAGGGATAAATCTTCCTCTAGCTCCGCCTCTATCTCATCTGCTTCCTGTTTCAGACTCTCTTTCAGAAAAGCGTCAAGTCCGGGGTCCTCGAGCATTTCATCCGTGATATCAAACGGAGAGATCTTATTTTTTTCTCTTTTGTCTTTCTGTCCCTTATCCATCGTC
>DVHT01000143.1 GCA_018711885.1 Candidatus Choladousia intestinipullorum
ATCTGAAGAAGAATGTCGCTTTCTTCTTTTTTGATCAGGATCCAGATCTGGTCTGCCTCTCCGTGCCGGATCGCATTTGTAATACTCTCCTGAACGACGCGGTAGATAGCCATTTCTTCGTCCTCGTCGAATTTCATATTACTGATCTCGCTGGAAAAATATACTCTCAGATCGGAGAGAGCCGTAAGATCGGCGATCATTTTCTGAATGGCGTATTCCAGACTGAATCGTTCCAGTGAATCCGGGCGCAGTTCGCTCACCGAGCGCCTTACATCTTTAATGCCCTCTCTTGCAACATTCGATATCGCGGCAAGCTGCTGTTTCGTCTTGTCCGGTGATACATTAATGAGAGCGGTGCACGCGTCCAGACCTGCCGCTATTCCCGTGAGTACATGACCAATCGTATCGTGGATCTCCCTCGCCAGCCGGTTCCGTTCACGCGTCTCAGCCACTTTTTCCGACATGGAAGCGTATTCAAGGAGCTGTTCATTTGCACGTTCCAGTTCCGCATACAGTTCATTAACTTCCCGGATCGTCCTGTTCTGTTCTGTGATAACCTGCATGCAGCAGCCGACAAACAGAATAATGTTCAGTGATTCCAGTACCTTGTACAGTCCCAGGAGCCACTGCTGGACTCCGGCATCATAGTAGTGAAAATAATCATCCAGTTCATACAGCCTGCTGTTGACATTCAAAAGTTCGTTGTCCGCAAACAGAAAACTGACAATAGCAAGCCCGATGAACAGAGCCCGCCCTTTGCCATTTTTCATGTTAAATATTACATTTGCAAACACCAGCAGCAGAATCCCGTTATAATTAAAATTCTGGATATAAAGAATACCAAAAATCGCCGCGATATCACACGCAAGCGTCGCCGCGATCAGCTTGCGGTTATCCGGAAAGACGAACTCGCGGATGATAAACGTGACGATCAGCACCGCCAGCAAAAATGCGCACTGCCAGATCTTGTCGGCCGGCCTCCACGGGATCGCAAAGACACCGTCAACGAATACATCTGCATCGTAGCGTTCCAGGATCCGGTTCGTCGTAAGAGAGATAAATACGCTGATAAACATCACTACGATCACATTGATCGCTAAAAGTCCAAGCTGGAATTTCAACCGTTTCTTTTTCTTCATACGCCCACCTACTGCCAACCGTTAATGGTATATTGAGACAGATTGTCCTTCGTGATCAGAACCGACGGGATACTGATATACGGATCGACTTCTTCTCCCTGAAGATACTGGTATGCCGCCTCGGCGGCTTTCTGTCCGATCCCTTTCGGACTCTGTAGACTCGTTCCCGTGACATATCCTGTTTCCAGAAGTGCCTTAAAGTCCGGAGAACCGTCTATTCCGTAAATGAGGACGCCTTCCTCGCAGTGATTCTGCTGCAGCGCCGCGAGCGCGCCGAGCGCGGACGGATCATTCCCGCCGAGCACCGCATCAAACGATATATTCTGGTTAATCAAAGTATCTGTTGTCACTCTGGCCGCCACTTCCAGTTCACCTGCCGCAGCCTCCTGGTGCACTACCGTATACTCATCATGCCCTTCAATGGTATCGAGAAACCCCTGTACGCGGTTTGTGATTGACATCTGGATCGGATTGTCCAGGATCAGAATACGGGCAGACGGTACACGTTCCATCATATCCTCCGCACAGACGACACCTGCCTGATAATTATCCGTCTCTATTACTGATACGACGTATTCCGTATCCTTCACAGTCGTGTCAATATTAAATACAGGAACACCTGCCCTGCGGCACGCCTCCAGCGCAGGCTTTACCTCCTGCCAGTCAACCGGATTTAGGAACAGCACTTCGATTCCTTCATCGATCATCTCGAGGATCTGCGCATTCTGCTTCTTCTGATCCTGCTGAGGGTCACGCGAGATCAGAATATCTCCGTTTCCTTCCACGACCTCATTCAGCGCATCATGAAGCACATCAAAAAAAGGATTATTTCTCGTCATATACGTAGCCCCGAACAGCCTGGGGCTTTGTTCTTTTTCATACTGTCTGAAATGCAGGCAGCCCCATGCGAGTATCACTGCAAGAACTGCCGCAGCAGCGGCAGTTATCAGCCATTTGAAATTTTTTATTCTCTTTTCCATATTACATCCGTCCTTATCCGCAGCGCATACTCCTTCCATTTTTACTCATATTTTCTGAAAAGTAAAGAATCTTTTTTCATGGATGAAACAGGGGCTGTCGCAGAAATCACATTTTTGTGAATTGCGCAACCAGCCCCCTTTCACAGTCAGAATTTTTGACTATTTCTTTCGATTTCGGATAAAGTCAAGGAATACCGCCAGAAGAATTACGATTCCTTTTACAACATACTGCCAGAACGAACTGACATTCAGCAGATTCAGACCGTTGTTCAGGACACCGATAATCAGACCTCCGATAATCATTCCTCCGATCTTACCGGAGCCTCCTGCCATTGAGGTGCCTCCTACTACTACAGCGGCAATCGCATCCATCTCGGCGCCGTCGCCTGCAGTCGGCTGCCCGGAATACATTCTGGATGCAAGCACGACGCCTGCGAGACCAGCCATCAGCCCGGAATACGTATGTACGATAAATTTTACTTTTGCTGTATTAATACCAGAAAATGATGCTGCCATCGGATTCCCTCCGACTGCATAAATATGGCGTCCTAATTTTGATTTGTTCATCACGATCGCCGTAATGATCAGCACGAACAGAAGGATCACGACCGGCGTCGGGAACGGGCCCACATATCCTGCTCCGATGAACTGCCACTCTTTCGTCACGACACGTACCGGCGAACCGCCTGTGTAAACGTAAGCAAGACCTTTCGCTATATTCATGGTCGCCAATGTCACAATAAACGGAGGAATCGTCGTCAGACTGATCACAAGACCGTTAAACATACCGACAATCACACCGATCAGGATGCCTGCCACGATCGCTGCCGCGATCGGCAGATTGTAGCGCGATACACAGCCCGCTGCGATACATCCTGATAATGCGATAATCGAACCGACGGAAAGATCAATCCCGCCCAGGATGATGACCATCAGCATACCGCATGCCAGATAGAGATTCGTGGAATTCTGTCTGAGCACGTTAAACAGGTTTTTCGTTGTCGGAAACACCTCCCGTGTTCTCGGAAATACGGTCAGGAATATACACAGTACCAGGAGCGCTCCTATGATACCGATATTCTCTTTAAAATATGTTTTTACACCTTTCTGGAACCTTGCCATTTCATTTCCCTCCTAAAGTCAAGTATATCTCCACTCTTTCCTATACTGCCGCAAGCCGCATGATATCTTCCTGAGTCACGCCTTCCGAATGGTTAAAGCAGCCCCTTACTTTTCCATCTCTCATAACATAGATCCTGTCACTCATATTCAAAATCTCCGGAAGCTCTGAGGAAATCATGATAATCGCCATTCCCTGCTTGGCCAGCTCATTCATGATCGCATAAATCTCGGATTTTGCACCTACGTCAACGCCGCGGGTCGGCTCGTCAAGAATCAGCACCTTCGGATTAGTCGCCAGCCACCGTCCGATCATGACCTTCTGCTGGTTTCCGCCGGAAAGATTTCCGATCACCTGTTCCTGTGACGGAGTTTTTGTCGACATCATATCAATGTATTTCTGCGTAATCTGCTCTTCTTTATTCAGATTTACACGGATACCTTTAATGAAATCCTTGAGCACCTGAATCGTAGAATTGAACCTCACGCTCTGGACTTTATAAAGTCCCTCGCTTTTCCGGTTTTCCGGCACAAGCGCGATTCCGTATTTAACTGCGTCGATCGGGGAATGAATCTGGATCTTCTTTCCATCCATATATATGTCGCCGGTAGAATTTTTTGTCAGACCGAAAATGCACTTCATAACCTCGCTCCGTCCTGCGCCTACCAGTCCGGCAAAACCGATGATCTCTCCTTTGCGCACTTCGAAGGATGCGCCCCTTGCCATCTTGCCGTCAGAGATATTCTCACATTTCAGGACTACTTCGTTCGAAGAAACAAAGTCCCGTGTGTAGTAGTTCGTCAGTTCACGTCCTACCATCATCGCTACCAGCTCGTCTTTAGAAGTATCTTTTACTTCTTTTGTTCCTACGTAAGTTCCATCCCGCATGACAGTTACACGGTCACAGATTTCTTCCAGTTCGCTCATCTTATGCGAGATATAGACAATTCCTACTCCCTTCTTCGTCAACGTTCTCATCGTCTCGAAGAGGAATCCTACTTCCTTATCTGAAATGGAAGAGGTCGGCTCATCCATAACAAGAATTTTGGAATTAAATGAGATCGCCTTTACAATCTCTACCATCTGCTGCTGCGCAATGGTCAGATCTTTGATCAGCGTCTCAGCATTAATATTCATCTGATACTGATCGAGAA
>DVHT01000020.1 GCA_018711885.1 Candidatus Choladousia intestinipullorum
TTCTCCGGAAAACACCGGAGTTCCACTTCCGGATAAAAGTCCCGCACAAAACCTGCGCTCCCGTCTCCTGAACCGTTATCGATCAAAACCACCTGAAAATCTTTTTTGCTCTGCCTTCGCAAAGAGTCAAGACAGTCCTTCAGGTACTTCATTCCATTGTAATTTGGTATTACTACCGTCACTTCCATAGATGCCTTCCCCGCTGTATCTTCTTATCTGAGCGAAGCATCTGCCGCATGTCTGCCGGTTTGCTTCTTCAGAGAATAATCACACGATTTCAGTGAGAAATTCGGATTGTAATACGGATCTCCGTCATGCAGGATCTGTTCCCACCTTGCCTTCATATAATCAATCTCTGACTGAAAACGCATCTGCTTTTCCGGAGTATCTTCGTATCCGCGGCTTTTCGACTCATAGTGGTACATCTCCACATTCGGTTCGTAGACTATTAAATATCCATTATCGCGCACTTTCAGGCAAAAATCAATATCGTTAAATGCCACGGCAAGACCCTCATCGAAGCCTCCCGCTGCTTCCCATGCACGCCGGTCCACCATCATACAGGCCGCCGTGACGGCGCTCAGATCCTGCTGAAGCACCGCTTTGCGCAGATAGCCGCTGCGTTCCTTTGGCATTCCCACAAACAGCGCTCCCGCTACTCCGCCGATTCCGACAATGACACCGGCATGCTGTATCGTATCATCCGGGTAATAAAGCTTCGCACCGACTATGCCGACGTTTTTTCTCTGGCACTGTCCCAGCATCCGCTCCATCCAATCCGGAGTGATAACGGTAATATCGTTATTGAGACACAGCAGATATTCTCCCTTCGCAAAAGAAAAACCGAAATTATTGAGCGCGGAGTAATTGAACTTATCCTTCCAGTATACGACCCGAACCCCTCTTTTTCCGTCAATCTCCCTGTAATATGCAAATGTCTCCGGTTCGGTGCTGTTGTTCTCTATAATAATAATCTCATAATTGCGGTACGTCGACTTTTCCCATATTGATTCCAGACACTTTTTCAGCGTCTCGCGCTCATCCTTGTTCGGTATCAGGATCGAGATGAACGGTTCGCCGCTTACACGGTATCTTACCCGGTAAAAGCCGGGAAATTTTGTATCCGTCACTTCCGCTTCTTCCCCGCACCGCCGGATATGGTCGAGCACCGCCCGTTTTCCGGAGTCGTAAGCGTATTTTTTGCTGAGCGGATTATCCGCCGTAGAAGCGGCATGTACGCGCCAGTGGTACAGGATCTTCGGGATATGGGCGATCCGGTCCGTCTGCTCCACGCAGCGCAGGAGAAAATCGTGATCCTGAGCCCCGTCGTATTCTGCATTCAGTCCTCCGACGCGCCGCACAAGCGCGCTCCGGACTACCAGCAGATGGCAGATATAATTGTTGGCCCGAAGCAGATCCAGATTAAAGTCCGGTTTGAAATTCGGCTGAAAACGCTCTCCTGTATCCCCTTTTATTTTATCCTCATCTGTGTAAATAATATCAGCATCGCTGCTTACCGCTGTCTTTGCCACTTCAAACAGTGCGTTCTCGCAAAGCAGGTCGTCATGGTCGAACAGCGCGATATAATCGCCGGATGCCATCTCTATCGCCGCATTTGTATTTCCCGATATTCCAAGGTTCTGATCCAGAATACGGTAATGGATCCTTTTATCATCAAGATACTGCCCGATCACTGCTTTCGTCTCAGAAATATCCGGGCTCCCGTCCGCAATGCACAGTTCCCAGTGCGGATACGTCTGTCCGGTTACAGATTCAATCATTTCACGCAGATACCGTTCCGGCGTCGAAAACACAGGCACCACAACGCTTATGACCGGCGGATCCTCCCATTTTTCATCCCTCTGCCTCTGCTTTTCCTGCTCTGTCAGTACATCGCTTTTGCACCAGTCAGAATAGTCCACTTCTGCCTCCTCGAACCGTTCTGACAGCCGCACAAGAAATTCCTGCAGGCCGTACTGTTTCAGATAGGAAAATCCCTTTTTCAGCGTATATCTGTTTAAGCTTTTCAGTACCTTCTGAATATCCATATCAGCTTCCAATCCTTACTTTTGCTGTGCGAAAAAATCGTGGATCGCACAGACGACCGTTTCACGGTCTTTCTGCTTCAGGCCATAGTACATCGGAAGACGCAGCAGCCGTTCGCTTTCCTTCGTCGTATAACGGTCCTCTCCGGAAAAGCGGCCGAATTTCCGCCCTGCCGGCGCCGAGTGAAGCGGCACGTAGTGGAAAACGGTATTGATCCCGCGTTCCTTCAGATACTTGATCAGCGCTGCCCTCGCCGGCTCGTCCTTCAGCTTGATATAGTACATATGTGCATTGTGCTTCGCATAGTCCGGAACAAACGGCTGCTCCAGATACTCTCTGTCAGCGAGATCTTTTAATTCCCTGTGATAGAACTCGTACGTAGCCATACGGTCTGCATTGATCTTGTCCGCCAGCTCCAGCTGGGCCCACAGATAAGCGGCGTTCAGATCGCTCGGGAGATAAGAAGAACCGTAATCCACCCATCTGTATTTGTCGATCTGCCCGCGGAAGAATTTGCTGCGGTCCGTCCCCTTTTCGCGGAGGATCTCCGCCTCCTCAAACTTTTCATCACTGTTCAGTACGACAGCGCCGCCCTCTCCCATCGAGAAGTTCTTCGTCTCATGGAAGCTGTAGCAACCGAAATCACCGATCGTCCCAAGCGCCTTTCCCTTGTAGTACGCGTCGACGCCCTGCGCCGCGTCCTCTACGACCTGCAGGCCGTGTCTGTGCGCAATCTCCATAATCTCATCCATCGCACATGCCACTCCGGCATAATGAACGGGGGCAATCACCTTTGTCCGTTCTGTGACCGCATCTTCGATCAGCGTTTCGTCCAGATTCATCGTATCCGGACGGATATCGACGAATACGAGCTTCGCGCCGCGCTGCACAAAAGCATCCGCAGTCGAGCAGAAAGTGTACGACGGCAGGATCACCTCATCCCCTTCTTGGATTCCGGTCAGATAAGCCGCCATCTCCAATGCGTGCGTGCAGGAGGTCGCCAGCAGTACGTGAGCCGCTTCAAAACGCTCTTCCATCCACCGGGAACAGAGCTTCGTGAATCTGCCGTCTCCGCTGATCTTCTCCGCTTCTATTGCCTGCTTCATATATTCCAGTTCTTTTCCCGTAAACGGGGGTACATTAAAACCTATCATAACTTCCCTTCTCCTGACAACCATGCAAGGCTCCGGCTGCAGTCTTTCGCCGAACGCCCGAACCTTCTTTCCGTCAATATTCAAACTG
>DVHT01000021.1 GCA_018711885.1 Candidatus Choladousia intestinipullorum
CAAGGAGACCGGCGAGGAAAAGACGATCGTCTTTGGCCTGACCGGAACAGGATATTTTGATCTTGTCGCATATGAAAAGTACAATAACAAAGAAATGACGGATTATGTTCCTACTGACGAAGACCTTCAGAAAGGCTTTGCAGGAATTCCGAAATTTCCAGGAAACGAATTTTAGGAGCTGATGTGTCAGTCCGGTCAGGCGTTTGCAGGACCGGACTTTCGTCATATTTTATCCGCCGTCTGCAAAGTTTCTGGTTTACTATTTGATGGGATTCTTCTATAATACTACTGGTAGAATTTATGAGACAGAGCTGATTGGAGGAAATATGAAGTATATAGAAGCGTTTCATGAAGGTGACAAGATCAACGAAGTTTATCTGTGCAAATATAAGCAGATGGCAACAGCTAAAAACGGGAAGTCTTATGAGAATGTGATCCTTCAGGACAAAACAGGAACGATTGATGCCAAGATATGGGATCCCGGTTCTTCAGGGATCGGAGATTTTTCGGTGATGGATTACGTATTTGTCACGGGAGATATCACGAGCTTTCAGGGGACGCTGCAAATGAGCATTAAGAGGCTGCGCAGAGCCGACGAGACAGAGTATGTGGCGGCGGATTATCTTCCGGTCAGTGAAAAAGATATTGACCAAATGTATGCAGAGCTGATGGACTATATGAAGCTGGTGAAAAACCCGTATCTGCAGAAACTGATCCAGATGTATTTTGTGGACAATGCGGCATTTATCGAGACCTTTAAGAAGCATTCAGCAGCAAAGACTGTACATCACAGCTTTGTAGGAGGGCTTCTGGAGCATACGCTCGGCGTTGTAAAGCTCTGCGTCTTTTACACAAAGCAGTATCCGTTTTTGAATAAAGATCTGCTGCTGACCGCGGCGCTGTTCCATGACGTGGGCAAGCTGAAGGAAATCTCCAATTTTCCGGAAAATGACTATACGGATGACGGCCAGCTGCTCGGACATATTGTGATGGGCTGTGAACTGGTCGGATTTGGCTGCCGTCATATTAAGAACTTCCCCAAAAAGCTGATGAGCGAGCTGCAGCACTGTATTCTGGCACACCACGGGGAACTGGAATTCGGCTCCCCGAAAAAGCCTGCGCTTGCAGAGGCGATGGCGCTTAATTATGCAGATAATACGGACGCAAAGCTTGAGACGATGTATGAGATTTTGAAGGGAGCCGGTGACAATAAAGAATGGCTCGGCTTCAACCGTCTGTTTGAGTCGAACCTGAGAAAGAGTACGGAATATTGAGCACAGCATATGGGAACCATGAAGAATGCAGACAGTGTGATTCAGGAGGATATATGAAAAAAGATGAGATCGTTACCGTTACGATTGAAGATATGAGCAGCGAAGGATTGGGAGTCGGGCGCAGTGATGGCCTGACTCTTTTCGTGAAGGATACCGTTATCGGGGATACGGCGGAAGTGAAGATCATGAAGATGAAAAAGACGTACGGGTACGCCCGTCTGATCCGCCTGATCCGCCCGGGAAAAGACCGGATTCCTGCGCCGTGCCCTGTGGCTAAGCAGTGCGGGGGATGCCAGATCCAGGCAATGAATTATGAAGCCCAGCTTCGGTTCAAGGGAAATAAAGTGCGGGGCAATCTGCAGCGGATCGGAAAGTTCGATAATCCCCCGATGGAGCCGATCATCGGAATGCAGGAGCCGTTCCGTTACCGCAACAAGGCGCAGTTCCCGGTCGGGCGCGACAGGAACGGACGCCTGATCGCCGGGTTTTATGCTGGGCGCACTCATACGATCGTCGAGTGCCGCGACTGCCTGCTCGGCGACAAGGTGAATGAGAAGATTCTGAACCTTGTGCTTGAGCACATGGAAACGCATGGGATTTCTCCGTATGACGAAACGACCGGTCAGGGGCTTGTGCGTCATATCATGACGCGTACAGGATTTCAGACCGGCCAGATCATGGTCTGTATCGTCGTTAATGGAGACAGTCTTCCGGCCGGAGACGCGCTTGCCGCAGAACTGGCACAGATTCCCGGTATGACGAGTATTACACTGAACATAAACAAAGAAAACACGAATGTCATCCTGGGGAAAAAGATTATAACACTGTGGGGACAGGATTACATAGAAGACATGATCGGCAGTGTACGTTTCCGCATTTCGCCTCTTTCCTTTTATCAGGTCAACTCGGTGCAGACGGAAAAGCTTTACGGAAAAGCGCTGGAATATGCGGGTCTGACTGGAGAAGAAACCGTATGGGATCTGTACTGCGGCATCGGCACCATCTCGCTGTTCCTGGCGCAGCGGGCGAAAAAAGTGTATGGAGTTGAGATCGTGCCGGAGGCGATCCGTGACGCGAAGCAGAATGCGGCATTAAATGATATCTGCAATGCTGAATTTTTTACCGGAAAAGCAGAAGAGGTTCTTCCGGACATGTACGCCAGGGAAGGAATATCGGCAGACGTGATCGTCGTGGACCCGCCGCGAAAGGGATGTGAAAAGAGTGTCCTCGATACCATGATAAAAATATCCCCACGCAGAATTGTATATGTGAGCTGTGATTCCGCCACTCTGGCGCGCGATCTGCAGTACCTGTGCGCAAACGGGTATTCACTGGAAAAAGTCTGCCCGGTTGATATGTTCGGAAACAGCGTGCATGTGGAGACTGTGGTAAGACTACAAAGGAAACATATCTAGAAATCCTTGAATTTACGCACTTTGTTGACTTTTTCAGTTTCAACAGATTAGAGGAAAATCACAAGGAAAAGGTACTTGTAAACAA
>DVHT01000144.1 GCA_018711885.1 Candidatus Choladousia intestinipullorum
ACAAATAGCACATTTAGCCATGACCGCACCTCCTTGAAATGAATTAAGCCTATTCCACGATATAGACTCACAGCACGATTATTCTATCAGATACCACAATATTTTGCAAGCGCAAATTAAAAAAAAGTAAAATAATTTTATAATTCTAAAAAGCATCTTTCCAAGCACAGCGTTTTCTGCTAAAATATGTTTGAATTATGCTTTCCAGCCAATCACTGGTGTATTGATATAGCAGATTTAAAATAGATGGAGGTTTCTGTTTTATGAAAGGACGTATGAGTAATGAACTCGGGTCTATCGTGATAGATCCAAATGTAATTGCTACTTACGCCGGCAGTGTAGCCGTAGAGTGTTTCGGTATTGTCGGCATGGCGATCGTCAATATGAAGGACGGGCTTGTAAGGCTTCTGAAGAGAGACAGCCTGGAGCGCGGACTGAATGTAAAGATCGAGGACAACAAGATCACGATCGATTTTCATGTGATCGTCTCTTACGGAGTGAGCATTTCTGCTGTTGCGGACAACCTGTTCGGAAATGTAAAATACCGCGTTGAGGAATTTACCGGTATGGAAGTAGAAAAGTTAAATATGTACGTCGAAGGCGTAAGAGTGATTGATTAAGGAGGAACTGTCGTGAGTACAAATACAATAGATGCATCTCTTTGCGCCAAAATGTTTCTGGCTGGTGCCAAGAATCTTGAGTCGAAAAAGGAATGGATTAATGAACTGAACGTGTTTCCGGTGCCGGACGGCGATACCGGTACGAACATGACGCTTACGATCATGTCTGCCGCCAGAGAAGTGGCAGCGATGGAAGATATTACGATGGAGAGTTTCGCAAAGGCCGTTTCATCCGGTTCGCTGCGCGGAGCGCGCGGAAACTCCGGCGTTATCCTTTCTCAGCTTCTCCGCGGGTTCACGAAAGTAATCCGTGAGGAAAAAGAGATCACACCGGCTGTACTTGCCGCTTCCCTGCAGAAGGCAGTGGAGACGGCTTACAAGGCTGTTATGAAACCAAAAGAGGGAACCATCCTTACGGTAGCCAGAGGCGGAGCGGAACGCGCGGTGCAGATGCTGGAAGAAAATCCGGATACCAGCCTTGCTGAAATGATAGAAGAAGTTGTCAGAAGGTCGGAGGAAGTCCTGGAACAGACTCCGGAGATGCTTCCGGTCCTGAAGGAAGCAGGCGTGGTGGATTCCGGCGGACAGGGACTTCTGCAGGTGCTGAAAGGCGCGGCAGATGCATTTGCCGGCAAGGAGATTGACTATTCGATCGAAGGAGCACATACAGGCGGCAGCGCAATGGCAGCATCATCGGTGCAGGCTCCGGCAGAAGCAGATATCAAATTCGGTTACTGTACGGAGTTTATCATTATGCTGGAGAAGGAATACACGGAAAAGACGGAGCGGGAATTCAAAGAGTTCCTGGAGTCGATCGGTGATTCTATTGTAGTGGTTTCTGACGACGGCATTGTTAAGGTGCATGTTCATACGAATGAGCCCGGTGTTGCGATCACACGCGCTCTGACATACGGTTCTCTGACGCGCATGAAGATCGATAATATGCGGGAAGAACATCATGAGAAAGTGATAAAGGACGCGGAGCGGCAGGCGGCAGCGCAGAAAGCGGCGCCCGTGGAGCTGAAAGAAACGGGATTTATCTCCGTATCCATCGGTGACGGAATCGGCGATATTTTCCGCGATCTGGGCGTAGATTATCTGATCGAGGGCGGACAGACGATGAATCCGAGCACGGAGGACATGCTGAAAGCGATCGAGCAGGTACCTGCAAAGAATATTTTCATTCTTCCGAACAACAAAAATATTATTCTGGCTGCGAATCAGGCGCAGTCACTTACGAAAGACAAGAATATCATCGTGATTCCGACCAAAACGATCCCGCAGGGGATCACGGCTGTGATCAATTACGTTCCGGAAAAGACTCCGGAAGAAAATGCCGCCGTTATGGAAGAGGAGATCGCGCGTGTAAAGACGGGACAGCTGACGTATGCAGTCCGTGATACCCATATTGATGACAAGACGATCCGTGCCGGTGATATCATGGGAGTCGGCGATCACGCGATCTTGTCGGTGGGCAGGGATATCGACAGCGTTGCCCTTGAAACGGTGAAACTGATGGCGGACGATGAGACGGAACTGATCAGCATTTACTACGGAGAGGACATGAAGGAAGAGGAGGCTGCTGAACTTCGCGATAAGATTGAAGCGCAGCATCCGGACTGCGACGTCGAACTGAATTTCGGCGGTCAGCCGATCTACTATTATATTATTTCGGCAGAATAAACATAGCAAAGAGGCAGATATGGATTTAGGAGCTTCTCTCGATTCCCTGAAAGGGATCGGTGAAAGGACAAAAACGGTTTTTGCAAAAGCCGGCATAGAGAATCTGGGACAGCTGCTCACTTATTATCCGCGTGCATACGAGCGGTATGAAGCGCCGGTCAGGATATCGGAGCTTTCAGAAGGGACAGTATCCGCTGTATGCGCGAAGCTTGCAGAACCCATTGTGACACGCCATATCAGAGGGCTTTCCATTTCGACGGCTCTCGCGGAAGATGAAAGCGGCGTGATCGCGCTTACCTGGTTTAATATGCCATTCTTAAGAAATACGGTCCGCGCCGGAATTCCGTATGTATTCCGCGGCAGGATCAAGGCAAAAGGACAGCGGCTGCTCATAGAGCAGCCTGCTGTTTTTCATATGGAACAGTATGAGGGACTGACCCGTGAGCTGCGGCCGGTATATCCTCTTGTAAAAGGGCTGACAGAAAAGATGGTGCAGAAAGCGGTCCGGCAGGTGCTGGAACAGAAGTCACTGCTGCGCGACTATCTGCCCGCCAGGTACAGAGAGGCTTATCAGCTCTCGGAATACAATTTCGCTGTTGAGCAGATCCATTTCCCGAAGGACCAGCACAGTCTGGTGCTGGCAAGGCAGAGACTGGTCTTTGATGAGTTTTTCTTTTTCATCCTGCAGCTGCGCAGCCTGAAGTCCGTGCGGGAAAAGGCGGCAAACAGCTTTCATATCAAGCCGTCTGAAATGACACAGGAGCTGCTGGACCATCTTCCGTATTCCCTGACGGGCGCACAGATGAAAGTCTGGAAGACGATCGAGCAGGAACTTCAGGGGAACTCGGTAATGGCGCGGCTGATTCAGGGAGATGTGGGATCAGGTAAGACGATCGTATCGATACTGGCGCTTTTGATGGTGGCAGAAAGCGGCTATCAGGGCGCGCTGATGGTGCCGACAGAAGTGCTGGCCCGCCAGCACTACGCATCGATCACAGAACTGATGGAACAGAACGGCTTTCCCTTTCAGACGGTGCTGCTTACCGGTTCGATGACTGCGCGCCAGAAACGGGAAGCGTACGAAAAGATGGCTTCCGGTGAGGCGTCGGTGATCATCGGAACGCATGCGCTGATCCAGGAAAAGGCAGTGTACCGCAACCTGGCACTGGTTATTACGGACGAGCAGCATCGTTTCGGTGTGAGACAGCGCGAGATGCTTTCACAGAAAGGCAGGATGCCGCATACGATCGTGATGAGCGCCACGCCGATCCCACGTACGCTTGCGGTGATCCTGTACGGGGATCTCGATATTTCTGTGATTAACGAGATGCCTGCGAACCGTCTGCCGATCAAGAACTGTGTGGTAAATACGGGATACAGAAAAAAGGCTTATGAATTTATCCGAAAGCAGGTGGAAGCGGGACATCAGGCCTATGTGATCTGTCCGATGGTCGAAGAGAGCGAGGCGGTGGAGGCGGAGAATGTAGTAGAATATGCAGAAGTCATGCGGAAAGAGCTGCCGGGAGGGATGACCGTAGAGTACCTTCACGGAAAAATGAAGCCGTCGGAGAAAAATGAAATTATGGAGCGTTTCCTGCAAAATGAGATTCAGGTCCTTGTCTCGACGACAGTGGTGGAGGTAGGCGTTAATGTGCCGAATGCTACGGTGATGATGATAGAGAATTCCGAGCGCTTCGGCCTTGCCCAGCTTCATCAGCTGCGCGGCCGCGTGGGAAGAGGCGATGCGCAGTCGTACTGTATTTTCATGCATTCTATGGATGGAAAAGACATTAAAAAGAGACTCGATATCCTGAATCAGTCAAATGACGGATTCGAGATCGCAAACCGCGATATGCAGCTGCGCGGACCGGGCGACCTGTTCGGGGTGCGTCAGAGCGGGATGCTTGATTTTGCCCTGGCAGATATTTATTCTGACGCGAAAATCCTTGCGCAGGCAAATGAAGCAGTCAATGAGATATTGGAAGAAGATGCCGGACTGGAAAAAGAGGAGAACCGGGATCTGAAAAAGCATTTTGAAATGCTGGTAAAGAATCAGGACGGAAATCTGAACCTGTAAACTGAAAAAGGAATATTACCAGAACAGCGCCGCGGATTCATGGCGGTGCGTCTGCAATATTCCTTTTGCCGTGCTTTACAGTCTGACTAAAAATCGGATGAACGGATATGGAGCCTCCAGTCGAGGTCGCCCCGTGCAAGTCCGAGCACAAGAGATTCTGCCGTCGCAATGTTGGTCGCGATCGGGATGTTGTACTCGTCGCAGCAGCGTGAGATCGCAAAAATGTCAGGTGCATTTGGACTGGTTAATACAGGGTTGTAGAAAAAGATGACCATATCCATACAATTCCGTTCGATCATGTCAATAAACTGTTTATCGCCCCCGACACTTCCGGGAAGAAACTTGTATACCTTAAGATTGGTAACTTCTTCAATCCGTCTGCCGGTACTTTCTGTGGCATATAAGCTGTGTTTTGACAGAATATATTTATACGCCAGACAGAAATTTTCAATCAGGGTCTTTTTGTTGTTGTGTGCGATAAATCCGATATTCATCTTTTACCAGCCTTTCCAAATCATACTGTTACAAATATAGTATAGCAAAAATTTCTAAAAAATCAAGATATTTTTATTATTTTTTAGAACTAATGCCAAAACACAGAAAGCTGATTTTTTATTCTAATAATTTACACAGGATACAGACCGGCTTATTTC
>DVHT01000145.1 GCA_018711885.1 Candidatus Choladousia intestinipullorum
AAGGAGACAAAAATATGTTAGAGAAGTTAATTTCAATCGTTGCAGAGCAGTTACACGTAGAGGAAGCAGATATCAAACCGGATACAGATTTTAAGAATGATTTAAGCGCAGATTCCCTGGATCTGTTTGAGCTCATCATGGCTCTTGAGGAAGAGTATGATGTGGAGATTCCGACAGAAGACCTTGAGAACCTGACTACGGTTCAGGCTGTTATTGATTATCTGAAAGAGAAGGGAATTGAGTAATGATGGAAACGGCACTCACGAAGTTACTGGGGATCAAAGTTCCGGTCATTCAGGGCGGAATGGCCTGGGTAGCGGAGCATAAGCTGGCGGCAGCCGTTTCAAACGCAGGCGGCCTCGGCATCATCGCCGCAGCGAACGCGCCGTATGAGTATGTCCGCGATGAGATCCGCAAGGCAAAAGAGCTTACGGATAAGCCGTTCGGCGTCAACATTATGCTGTTAAGTCCGTACGCAGAACAGATCGCACAGCTGGTCGCAGAAGAGAAGGTGCCGGTCGTGACGACAGGCGCGGGAAATCCGGGACCGTACATGAAGCAGTGGAAGGAAGCAGGGATCAAGGTAATGCCGGTCGTGGCTTCTGTGGCGCTCGCAAAGCTGATGCAGAGGGCAGGAGCTGATGCTGTGATCGCAGAAGGCTGCGAGTCAGGAGGGCATATCGGTGAGACGACGACGATGGCGCTCGTTCCGCAGGTCGTAGATGCAGTGTCTGTCCCGGTTGTGGCGGCAGGAGGCATCGGAGACGGAAGAGGGATCGCAGCAGCAATGATGCTGGGCGCGTGCGGCGTACAGATGGGAACGCGTTTCCTTGTGGCGGAAGAATGCGTCATCCATGAGAATTATAAGGCCAGGATCATCAAAGCGAGCGATATTGATACCGCGGTTACAGGACGCTCGACGGGACATCCGGTGCGCCAGCTCCGCAACAAAATGACCCGTGAGTATCTGAAAAAAGAACAGGAAGGATGCAGCTTTGAGGAACTGGAGCAGATGACGCTCGGTTCTTTGAGAAAAGCGGTCCAGGACGGAGACGCGGATTACGGCTCCATGATGTCCGGACAGATTGCCGGACTGGTAAAAAAGCAGCAGACCTGCAGAGAAATGCTCGACGAACTGATGGCGGAGACGGAGCAGGTCATGGCATCATTTGCAGTACGGTAAGCAGCAGGGTACAAACAGTGCAGAAGGCATAAGGAGGACAGAAGTGGGACGGACAGCGTTTATTTTCCCGGGCCAGGGCGTTCAGCACGTCGGTATGGCGAAGGAATTTTATGATACGTATGAAGAAAGCCGGAGCGTATTTGACGAAGCGTCAAAGGCCGCAGGCTTTTCGATAGAAGAAATCTGTTTTACGGAAAACGAAAAGATCAATGAGACGAAATATACGCAGCCGGCGCTTTTGACTGCGAGCTGCGCAATCTTAAAGGCGGTTGAAAATGAAGGAATCCATGCAGATGTCACGGCAGGTCTGAGCCTGGGCGAGTACTGCGCTCTGACCGCGGCGGAGACGATGAGTTTTCCTGACGCAGTGAAGGTCGTCTGCCAGAGAGGAACGTTTATGGAAGAGGAAGTTCCGGGAGGCTGCGGAGGCATGACTGCGATCATGACGAGAAAAGAGATCCCGGTCGAGGAAATCTGCGAGGAAACGGAAGGGATCGTGACAGTTGCAAATTATAACTGTCCGGGACAGAAGGTGATCTCCGGAGAAAAGGCGGCAGTAGACGAGGCGGCCAGAAAACTTCTGGAGGCGGGCGCATCGCGCGCCGTTCCGCTGCACGTAGACGGACCGTTCCATTCACCGATGCTGAAGGGTGCGGGCGAGAAGCTCCACACACTTCTGGAGGAGATTGAGCTAAACGAGCCGTCCATCCCGTTCATTTCGAATGTGACGGCCAAAGAGGAGAGTGAGCCGGAGCGCATGAAGGACCTGCTCGGACGGCAGGTATATTCACCGGTGCGCTGGCAGCAGAGTATGGAATATATGATAAACGACGGCGTAGATACGTTTGTGGAGATCGGGCCGGGCAGGACGCTGAGCAATTTTGTGAAAAAGATCGACCGGAATGTCCGTGTGTTCCATGTCGGTACAGTAGAGGATCTGAAAGCGCTGAAAGAGGCGCTGGCTTAAACGAAGAAATAAGACGACGAAACGGAGGCTTTTATGTTAGAGGGCAGAATTGCACTGGTGACGGGTGCAGGAAGAGGGATCGGCCGCGAGACGGCACTGAAGCTGGCAGGATACGGCGCGGATGTTGCAGTCAACTACAGCGGTTCAAAAGAAAAAGCAGAGGAGACCGTCCGCATGATCCGCGCACTTGGACGGCGTGCAGTTGCGGTACAGGCAGATGTATCGAAGCAGGAAGACTGTGAGCGGATGTTCCGTGAAGTGAAAGAAACATTGGGAACGGTGGATATCCTTGTGAACAATGCAGGGATCACGAGAGATAATCTGGCGGTGCGGATGAGCAGCGAAGAGTTTGAGCAGGTGATCGATACGAATTTAAAGGGAGCATTTTTCTGCATGAAGCTCGCCGGACGGGATATGATGAAAAAACGGTACGGCAGGATCATCAATCTGTCCTCTATCTCAGGCGTGCGCGGAAATGCCGGACAGATGAACTACTGCGCTGCAAAAGCCGGGATCATCGGAATGACAAAATGTCTGGCAAAAGAGCTGGCATCGCGCGGTGTTACGGTAAACGCTGTGGCTCCGGGATATATTGACACTGATATGACGGCGGCGCTCCCGGAAAAGGTAAAAGAGGCTGTACTCGCCCAGATCCCGCTCGGACGGATGGGACAGCCGAAAGACATTGCGGAGGCGGTAGCCTTTCTGGCGTCGGACCGTGCCGCATACATAACCGGACAGACAATTCAGGTTGACGGAGGAATGGGAATTTGATGAGACGCGTAGTAGTCACAGGAATGGGAATAATATCTCCGATTGGAAATACAGTAGATACATTCTGGGAAAGTCTGAAGCAGAAAAAAGTCGGTATCGGAGAACTGACTCGCTTTGACACATCAGATTATAAAGTAAAAGTAGCGGCACAGGTGAATGATTTTGATCCGCTTACCGTGATGGACTTCAAAGAGGCAAAGCGGATGGAGCTTTTCAGCCAGTACGCAGTGGCGGCGTCCGCGGAGGCGATCAGGGAGTCCGGACTCGATCTTGAAAACGAGGATGTGACAAGGATCGGCGTATCGGTCGGATGCGGGATCGGAAGTCTCCAGGTCATGGAAGAGGCGCATAAAAAACTGCTGGAAAAAGGGCCGAAGCGGATTCCGCCGCTTCTCGTGCCGCTGATGATCACGAATATGGCGGCCGGAAATGTGGCGATCCATTTTGGACTGAAAGGAAAATGCACCAATGTAGTGACAGCCTGTGCGACGGGAACGCATTCCATCGGAGAAGCATTCCGCGCGATCCAGTGCGGAGATGCAGACGTGATGGTGGCAGGAGGAACGGAAGCTGCGATCTGCCCGCTTGGCATCGGCGGCTTTTCCGCCCTGACGGCGCTCAGCACGAGTACAGATCCGCTGCGAGCTTCTCTTCCGTTTGATAAGGACAGGAGCGGATTTGTCATGGGAGAGGGCGCAGGCGTTGTCATTCTGGAATCGCTGGAACATGCGCTGGAGCGCGGCGCAAAAATCCTGGCAGAGGTCGGTGGCTACGGCGCGACGTGCGACGCGTACCACATTACTTCGCCGGCGGAAGATGGCGAAGGCGCAGCCCGCGCAATGAAGCTTGCGATGGAAGAAGCCGGACTCGGGGCAAGTGAAGTCCAGTATATCAATGCGCACGGAACAGGAACACACCACAACGATCTGTTCGAGACGAGAGCGATCAAGCTGGCGTTTGGAGAGGACGCATATAAGCTGAATGTCAATTCCACAAAGTCCATGACGGGACATATGCTGGGAGCGGCCGGAGCAGCAGAATTTATCGTCTGCGTGAAAAGTGTCATGGAGGATTACATCCATGCGACGGCGGGCTTCGAAGAAGCAGAAGAGGAGATGGACCTTAATTATACGAAAGAGGCCGTAAACCGCACGGTGACGGCCGCGATCAGCAATTCGCTCGGATTCGGCGGACATAACGGAAGCCTGCTGGTGCGCAAATACGAAGCAGAATGAGGCTGGCCGGCTGCGATACGCCGAGTACGGCATACCACAGCACGGCGGCTGCGGTGCGGCGGACAATACGGCATACACGAACGCAGGCCATGATACGGAAGGATGGAATGAGATGGAATTTGGCTTAAATGAAATTCTGACAATTATAGATAAAGTGAAAAGTACGGAGCTGTCTCTGTTCCAGTACGAAGACGCAGATACAAAGATTAAGATCAAAGGCACAAAGCAGGGAACGGCACAGGCGGTAAAGAGTGAGAAAAAGGCGTACGTTCCGCAGCCGTATGAAGACGGTACTTCGAAAGCGGCCCCGGAAACGCAGCCGGAAGCAGAGGATCACAGTTCCCTGGCCGCTGAGAAAGGTTCCAAAGAAGAAGGAAACATCATTACTTCTCCTATGGTTGGGACATTTTACTGCGCTCCGGCAGAAGACAAAGAACCGTATGTCAAAGTCGGAGATACCGTGAAAAAAGGACAGACAATCGGTATCGTAGAAGCGATGAAACTGATGAATGAGATAGAATCGGAATACGAGGGGACTGTGCGTGAGATACTGGTCACAAACGGACAGATGGTAGAATACGGACAGCCGCTCGTACGGATCAGTGAGGTGTAAAAAATGCTGAACATAAAAGAAATCATGGAAATTCTGCCGCACCGCGCGCCGTTTCTCCTGGTAGACAGGATCGATGAGCTTGAGCCGGGAAAACGCGCAGTCGGATGCAAGGCCATGTCATACAACGAACCGTTTTTTGCGGGGCATTTTCCGCAGGAACCCGTTATGCCGGGTGTGCTGATCTGCGAGGCGCTTGCACAGGTAGGTGCAGTAGCCATCCTTTCCTGTGAGGAAAACAAAGGAAAGATTGCCTACTTTGGCGGGATCAATAAAGCGCGGTTCCGCCAGAAAGTCGTGCCGGGCGATGTGCTGACCCTTGAGACGGAGCTTATCAAGGTAAAAGGACCGGTCGGAATCGGAAAAGCGGTAGCATATAAAGACGGAAAGGTATGTACAGAGGCGGAGCTGACGTTTATGATCCAGTAGGCGCCTCTGCCTTTTCAGGGAGCAGGAGAAGATTATGTATCAGAAATTATTGATAGCAAACCGCGGCGAGATCGCGGTCCGGATCATCCGGGCGTGCCGGGAGATGGGAATTGCGACGGTAGCCGTGTGTTCCACGGCAGACCGGGAGGCGCTGCACGCGCAGCTTGCAGATGAATGTGTCTGCATCGGACCGGCGCGTCCTGCAGAGAGTTATCTGAATATGGAGCAGATCTTAAGCGCTGCGATCTCCACAGGCGCACAGGCTATTCATCCGGGATTTGGATTCCTGTCGGAAAATACGAAGTTTGCACGGATGTGCCGTCAGTGCGGGATTGACTTTATCGGCCCGTCTCCGGAGAGCATTGAAAAAATGGGCGATAAATCACAGGCGCGCCAGACGATGATCTCGGCAGGCGTACCGGTGGTGCCGGGGACACAGGAGACGCTGACGGACGCAGAGCAGGCGCAGAAGGAAGCGGAAAAGATCGGATATCCCGTGATCATCAAAGCGTCTGCAGGCGGCGGCGGAAAAGGAATGCGCGTGGCGCAGAACGCCGGGGAATTTAAGGAACTGTTCCTGATGGCACAAAATGAGACGAAACAGGCGTTTGGAGACGACCGGATGTATCTGGAGAAATATCTGGGGAATGCCCGCCACATTGAGGTGCAGGTGCTGGCTGACCGGTTCGGGAATACGATCCATCTGGGCGAGCGAGACTGTTCGATCCAGCGGCGCCATCAGAAAATGATCGAAGAATCGCCTGCGGTATCGCTGGGTGAGAAACTGCGCGGCGAGATGGGAGACGCAGCAGTGCGCGCTGCGAAAGCTGCCGGGTACTACAGTGCAGGCACGGTCGAATTTTTAGTGGACGGCGACGGCCGTTTTTATTTTATGGAAATGAATACGAGGATCCAGGTGGAGCATCCGGTCACAGAGATGGTGACAGGGATCGATCTGATCAAGCAGATGATACGGATCGCGGCAGGGGAAAAGCTGGCTTATGCGCAGGAAGATGTCACTGTGCGGGGACATGCGATCGAGTGCCGCATCAGTGCAGAGGATCCCGGGCGCGGATTTCTGCCGTGCGCTGGGACAGTCACGGGGCTTTATCTGCCGGGCGGCAACGGCGTGCGCGTCGATTCTCTTCTATTTAACGGGTGCAGTATCCCGCCGTTTTATGACTCCATGCTGGCAAAGATCATCGTGCATGCGGATACGCGCAAAGAAGCGATCTGCAAAATGCGCAGCGCACTTGGAGAACTCATAATCGAGGGGATCACGACAAACGCCGATTTCCTCTATGATCTGGTGGGCAGTGAATGGTTTGCAGAGGGAGACAGCAAAGCGATCAATGCCGCACTGGAAGAAAGGTGCAGAGTATGCTGAGAGACCAGTTTAAGAAAAGCGGGAGCACAGGCCAAGAAGGAAGGCTTTTTAGCAGAAAGCCGCAGGTGCCGGACGGCATGTTCAGCAAATGCAGTGCATGCGGCGCGCTTGTGTACGAGGAAGATGCCAGAAATGCCTGCTATTGCTGCCCGAAATGCGGGAAGCATTTTCGGATCGAGCCGTACACCAGAATCCGTATGGTCACAGACCGGGGAAGTTTTCAGGAATGGGATGCCGGACTGGCGGGGGAAGACCCGCTGCAGTTTCCGGGATATGCGGAAAAAGTAGAAAAGCTTCAGGACAGTACGGGCCTTTGCGAAGCCGTCGTGACCGGCCAGGCAAAGATCGCCGGAATGAAGACTGCGATCGGAGCAATGTCGCCCGATTTTCTGATGGGAAGTATGGGGACAGCAGTAGGAGAAAAGATTACGAGGATGATCGAGCGTGCGACGAGAGAACGTCTGCCGGTCATTCTGTTTTGCTGCTCCGGCGGAGCCAGAATGCAGGAAGGGATTTTTTCACTGATGCAGATGGCAAAGACCTCCCAGGCGCTCAAGCGCCATGATGAAGCGGGCCTTCTGTACGTGTCTGTTCTGACGGATCCGACGACCGGAGGAGTCACGGCGAGCTTTGCAATGCTCGGAGACGTGATCCTGGCGGAGCCGGGGGCGATGATTGGATTTGCCGGCGCGCGTGTCATCAAACAGACGATAGGAGGCAGGCTTCCGGAAGGATTTCAGAGTGCGGAATTTCTGCAGAAGCACGGATTCGTGGACCGGATCGTGCCGAGAGAAAAGATGAGAAAGACGCTGGCAGTGATTTTAAAGAGCAGTATCCGCAGCGCGTCAGGAGACATGGAGGCCCGTGCGGAGAAACCGTGTTTCGAAAAAGATGAAACGCCGGCGCCTTTGGCATCCTGCACAGAAGAAGGCGGTACTGAAAGAAGCTCAGAGACGGATACAGCCCAAAAGACGGCGTGGGACCGCGTGCTGGCCGCAAGAGACAAAGACAGACCGTACTCTGCAGACTATATTGCAAAATTGTTTGACGGCTTTATGGAGCTGCACGGGGACCGGCTTTTTGGAGACGACCGCGCAGTGACCGGCGGGATCGCCGCGATCGGCGGACGCTACGTAACGGTCATCGGACAGCAAAAAGGCAGAAATATGAAAGAGAATAAGCGCCGGAACTTCGGCATGATGAGCCCGGAGGGATACCGGAAATCGCTGCGCCTGATGAAGCAGGCGGAAAAATTCGGACGTCCCGTCATCCTGTTTGTGGATACGCCGGGGGCATTCTGCGGAGTAGAGGCAGAAGAGCGCGGACAGGGCGAGGCGATTGCCAGAAATCTGTTTGAACTGGCCGGCCTTAAGGTGCCGGTGCTGTCTGTAGTGATCGGCGAAGGAGGATCCGGAGGCGCGCTCGCACTTGCTATGGCAAATGAAGTTTGGATGCTGGAAAATGCAATGTATTCCGTTTTGTCACCGGAAGGATTTGCGGCGATTCTCTGGAAAGACGGAAAGCGCGCCAAGGAAGCGGCAGAGGTGATGAAGCTTACGGCGGCGGATCTGAAAGAGGCAGGAATCATTGAAAAGATTATTCCGGAAAAGACTCCGGCGGACAAAGAGGATATGGACGAACTTGCCGGACTGCTCCGGGCCGAGATCAAAGCGTTTCTGTCTCAGTATGACAGGAAGACACCGGAAGAGATTACGGATGAGCGGTATGGACGGTTCCGCAGAATGGGAAAACCTTTTGGTTAAAACCCGCCAACTATTTTGTTCTTCTGTTTTTTCGCGGAAGTGCTACTATCTATATAGAAGCAACAGAACAGGTTTCTCTCATACGGCTTCATGAGAAATGCGGAAAAAGGAGGAAGAAATAGAATGAGCATTCTGTTTATCAATGCAAGTCCCAACAAAAACGGCAATACGGCAAAGCTGGCAAAGGAATGATTACCGATTCAAAAGAAGCGAAGCAGATGAAGATTTCATAAAGAGACAAAAGGAATTATCGGGAAATAGGCAGTTCCAGACAGGGGCCGGAGCAACTCGCATGAGTCACTCTGGCCCCTGTTTTGCTTTTGGTGAATACCATATAATAATTTTGTAC
>DVHT01000022.1 GCA_018711885.1 Candidatus Choladousia intestinipullorum
AAAGCGGATGATATTCTGTATCTCCATCATTTTCACCAGCAAAGAGATGGTTTTCTGGCTGGAGGCATTGACGTAGGGAATAGCAGCCTTTATGAGCTGAAGATGATTCCGGTTGGCGATCTGATCCAATACGGTGAACATACTTGCTCCAAATCTTTTTGTTTTAATGTATGAAACAGCAGAGCGGAATATGCATTACGGCTGTCCGTAACGTTTTTTACCGCTGCGAATACGTTACTATATACAAAAATGGAAAGGAGAGTATGCGTTATGTCGCGGACTGTAATAGATGGAAATGCCTTTTATGAGATGGATGAAGAGTGTCTTAAAAGGATGGATGATAAAAAGCGGAGAGAGCAAAGCGGACGGGAGGTAAAGACACGATACAAAGAACGTTCGGGGCAGAAAAGAAAAGACTGATGGAAAAAGGCGGTGCACAGCGCACCGCCTTTGTTGTTGGATCAGCACCCGCAGCCGTTGTTTCCAAAGAAACCGTTGTTGCCGCCGCAGCACAGAAGAAGGATGAGAAGCAGACAGCAGTCGTTGCCGCATCCGCCGTTTCCGCCCATAAAACCATTGCCGCATCCGCCGCATACAGCGAGGAGGATCAGCAGTGTGCAAAGGGAGATACCGTTTGAACACTCGTTTCCGCATCCACATCCGCAGTTAGTTGCTGTTAAATCACTCATTTCGTATTCCTCCGAAAATTATCATTTACAGTGTATCATATGCAGGATGGATTCATGTGTTACGTCTTGCGTGAAAATATGATCAGGATCGTAAAAACGATTCAAAAATACCGTAGATATCCATGATGCCGTAGCCCCATTCCCGGTTCGGGTAACGGTTTTCCTCGCTTCGCACAGCGCCTCTCTGGATCAGACTTTTAATCTCCCGCGGTGTGAAATACCGGGGCGGGTCGAGAAGCAGCCCGCTTTTCGCCAGTAAAGCGACTGCGCCTGCGGTCAGGGCGGAGGCGGCGCAGGAGCCGGTGCTGGTTGTATAAACGCCTCCGGGCGCAGGAGCGGTCAGACGCACGCCGGGGGAGACGAAATCCGGCTTTATGATACCGTTTCGGGTGTAGCCGCGTCCGGAGCTGCCGTACATGCTGCTGCTGTAGGCATCGTACGTTCCGGCAGTGATCACAGGTTCCGCGCTGGAAGGATTGACGAGAGTCACATTTGTATTAGGCGTAAAAAAACGTATTTTTGGATCTACAAGACCTGAAATAGGAAGCCACATGTGAAACATGCCGCCTGCAATGGAGACACCGGTAATACGGATACGCCATACGCCGGGAGTGGGATTCACAAAACGCATCAGTGCAAGTTCAGATCCGCTCAGCATCTCCACTACAGAATAAGTAAGAAATACACTGCTGTTTTCCAGAAGAAAACGGAATTCGTGCGATGCGCCGCTGCGGGGCTGTACTGGTTGTATCGTTTCACCCAGCGGTGAAGTGAATCCAATGCTGTACAGTTCCGGGGCATCCGCCCAGAACTCCAGAGTAAAGCCGGAGGTCTCTTCTTCGATGATTATTTCTGCATCCACATAATCTTCTGTACGCGACACGCTTCCCTGATAGTGGTGTCCCTGTCCGACCTCATTTCCGGTTCCGGTGACGGCATAAACACCGGTATTAAACTGGCCTGCGGCCAGCACTTCTTCAAGCGGCGTCGTTCCTGTATGGCCGCCCTGATTGGAGCCTGTGGTGATGCAGATTACGAGGGGCATTCTGAGTCTGCGTGAGACATCGATCATATAGCGGACGCCGAGCATCAGATCGGTTTCCTGGTAAACGACAGCGTCCTCCGGAACGACAAAATAGTCGCGCAGATACTGTTTTGCCGACTTCAGCTTGACAGCAAGGATGCCAGAGAGAGGAGCGGCGCCAATAAAATCGGAAGGAGGATCGGCAGAGCCGCATGCGATACCCGCCATGGCTGTACCGTGTCCGTCCGTATCGCGGTGCGGAATGACGGAGGCAGGGTCAGGAGAAAAAAGAGCCTGGTTAATCATTTCCTGCGTATATTCCGTGCCGTAAAGCAGCCCTTCAGGAGCAGGTCCTGTCTGTACCGTCTGATCCCAGATGCGTAGGATCCTCGTTGTTCCGTCTGGATTGCGGAAAGCCGGATGTGTAAAGTCGATGCCGGAATCGAGAAATCCCACAATCACACCGCTTCCCTTCAGGTTCAGGAAGGGCTGGTTCTGCACAGCAAGGATACCGGCTTCTTCCAGACTGACTGTATCAAGCGGTGCAAAAAGCTTTGGGACGGCAGGATAACCGATCTGTTCTACCGTGGCAAGCTGAGCGGACAGTGGCGCGTGGAGCACGCTGTACTGTGTATCGACAATCTGAGGGGAGTATTGTGAAAGCTCTGTAAGAAGGCTCTCCGGATCTGACTGATAGCGGAAGATGATATCAGAAAAATCTTCCGAGACGGCGGGAGAGAGTGTTTCGTTCTGGCTGAAACGTATCTGAGAGGGACACATATGAGATACTCCTGAAGGCTTTCCTACACATTATGAGCAGAATAGGAAAATCATTCCGGAGGATCAGTCTTCGGGCTTATCACACAAAAGGAAACGGCGTTGCTTTAAAGCGCGCCGTTTACGTGTCTTTTGATTGCGTCAAAGCTTTCGCGGCTGATAACATGCTCCATTTTGCATGCGTCTTCTGCTGCGATCTTAGGATCCACTCCAAGTCTGGTCAGCCACTGTGTGAGAAGCTGGT
>DVHT01000146.1 GCA_018711885.1 Candidatus Choladousia intestinipullorum
TCGCATAAAAAATAAAATCTGCCTGAAATACTTTCACAGGGCCAATTCATTATTGCACATTCCCCGATCGTATTCTATGGCAGATTTTACTATATTATTTTATGAGGTTTTACCATATCGGCTGTCACTACATTGTAAATTCAATCTGGATCCGGCCGTTGTGTGTCTTCGCCTGCAGTGACTTGCATCTGGAAGAGTCATAAACATTTTCCAGATTATTAAACCCGTTGTTCGTCGTACTCGTAATATTGTAATCGCTCTGATTTCCGATAATAGAGGCTGTCACAAACCCGTTGCTCGTCTGCAGTATGATATGGTCGCCGATGATATTGCGCCCCGTCACTGCTCCGTTCTGAGTCTGCAGAGAAAACTTCTTGTCAAATCTGCATTCCCTTGCCGTGATCAGCCCGTTCCCGGCGGCGGCCTCCAGTGTCTCTCCGCGTACATTGGAAAGCTCTATTTTGGCATTATTTGACTGAACGTTCAGCCTGCACACACTGCTGTTCTCAATCCGGATCTTTCCATTGCTGCTGCTGATCTCCCCCATGGCCAGATTCCCGAGTCCGGCTGCACGGATTGTACCGTTCGTCGTCTTCAAGTATAAGTTTCCCGCGAAGTCCATCGGCATTTCCAGAACGAGAATGTTGAAATCCAGAAAAAGATTCAGCCAGTTCAAATGCAGCGGATTTTTCAGTTTCATCTTGTGACGGAAAGAAAACACTCCGTCCTTCTCTTCAAAAGCGACGCTGTCCGCTCCGTCTTTCGGTTTGAAAAACACACGGACGGGACCTTCCTCCACTGTCCTTACCCGGATCCGCAGATTCTCTGTCTCCACACGGATTGTATGGATCGGTTCTGACGCTTCATACCCATTCGGCCCTTTCTCCTTGCTGCTCCCTTTTGCCGTATAGACGACCAGTCCTCCGTACTCCGCTCTGATCTTTGCAGCCACTACTTCCGCCGGTTCCAGTTTGGCAAGGATCTCCTCCTCTGTATATCCCTGCTCCATTCCGTCCAGGATCAGTTCTTCGTAAAAATCCTCAATCTGCTCCAGGTCGTCTCCCGGCAGATCCATTAACTGAAATTTCAGTTTCCGCAAATATTCTTCCTTTTTCATTGCTCATTCTCCTCCTTGTATCCAGAATCCAGATCATCTGTCTCAGTCTCCGGCTGAATTTTGTTCTGTGCCGCCACAAATTCATACATGCGTTTTAATTCCTCCCACTCGCCGAGAAAGACGTCGATCTTTCGCTGCCCTTCCTCTGTAAGCTGGTAATATTTTCTCGTTCTTCCATTGTATTCCTGCCGGTACGTCTTCAGGCTCCCGTTCTGTTCCAGACGCTTCAGGATCGGATAAAGAGTCGATTCTGAGACCTCTACGCATTTCTCCATCTCTCTGACGATCAGATAGCCATATGATGGACCGCGTTTTAGCACAGCAAGTACGCAAACCTCTATGATGCCCTTTTTTCTCTGTACATCCACTTCGATTCCTCCTGTTCTTTTTTATGATGTATTGTCATATACTATGTTTTATATACTATACATAATATACTATTTATTACATAGCATGTCAAGAAAAAAAGCTGACAGTTTCACTCTTTCAAAAGAATGGAATTGACGTGCCGTGCTCTGTTTAGTATAATTTTTATCATTATCCGGAGGTATTGATTATGACTGAACTTCTTCTTCGGCTGTTTGTCAAAGATTACCGCAGCACCAAATCATCCGCCGTCCATCTGTCCATCGGAAAGCTGGCAGGTATGACCGGGATCGTATGCAATGTTCTGCTGTTTCTCGGGAAACTGGCAGTGGGACTGATCGCCGGCTCAGTATCTATTATTGCGGATGCCGTAAACAATCTGTCTGATGCAGCGTCTTCTGTCGTTACTCTGCTCGGCTTCCGCATGGCGCAGCAGCCTGCAGACAGCGACCACCCTTACGGGCATGCACGGTATGAATATCTGTCAGGGCTCGTCATCGCAGCGCTGATCTTCCTGATCGGAGGCGATCTGGCAAAAACATCATTCCAGAAAATCCTCTCGCCTGCTGCGGTAGAGTTTTCAGCAGCTGTTTTCATTGTCCTGCTTGTCTCAATCTGTATGAAGCTGTGGATGTCCGCATTTTTCCGTTCATTGGGGCGGAGAATCCAATCCACAACGCTTGAGGCGACTTCTGTTGACAGCAGAAATGATGTCATCGCATCCCTGGCTGTTCTGGCAGGCTGCCTGACGGAATATTTCTTCCACATTAATGTAGACGGCTATATCGGACTTGTCGTGGCAGTTTTTATTCTGTATTCCGGTTTTGGAATCGCCAGAGAAACCGTATCGCCGCTGCTCGGCAAACGCGCGAGCCAGGAGCTGGTAGAGCGGATCAGCCAGCTGGTCCTGTCACACGACAAAGTACTGGGAATCCACGACCTGCTCGTACATGATTACGGTCCGGGACAATGCTTTGCCTCGCTCCACGTAGAGCTGAGCGCAGATGAAGATCCGCTCGTCTGCCATGATATCATCGATGATATCGAGTGCGACGTATTGGAGGAGCTGAATGTCCATCTGGTCATTCACTATGATCCAGTCGTGCAAAACGATGAAGAATGGAATGAGATGCGCAGTATTGTAGAGGAAATCATCCATGAACTTGACCCGCAGCTTTCCATGCACGATTTCCGCATTGCAAGAGGCGCAAAACAGACGAAACTCGTATTTGATCTGGCCGTTCCGTACTCCATGACGGGCCAGCATAAAGAATTAAAGAAAAAAATCGATGAAGCACTCATAAAGAGAAAGAAAGAATACATTACCGTCATTCATTTTGACGGAAAAGCATAAGAAAGGGCGCTGTACGATCTGCCGGAGCATTTTCCGGAAACCGTACAGCGCCCATTTACGTACCTCTTTAAAACTCAATTTCCTTTAAATAGCGGCTCAGCGCATCCTGCCACGTCGGCAGCGGCTGAAATCCGTTCTGCACAAGCTTACTCTTATCCAGCCTTGAATTGAACGGCCGTTTTGCCTTGGAAGCGCCGTACTCCTCCGTCGTCACTGCTTCTACGGTGACGCGGTCCTCGCGGTATTCCTCATGGCCCATCTCAGCTGCCTGGCGGAAGATCTCTTTCGTGAAATCATACCAGCTGATATATCCGCCCTCATTTGTCGCATGGTAATATCCGTACTTATCTGTCTCGATCATATCAACAAGCAGCCGCGCCAGGTCATACGTGTACGTCGGCGTACCGATCTGATCGTTCACCACGCGGATCCTGTCATGCGTCTTCCCGAGATTCAGCATTGTCTTGATGAAATTCTTGCCGTTTACACCGAATACCCACGCAATACGGACGATAAAATACCGGTCCAGATTGCCTGAGACTGCAAGCTCTCCATCCAGCTTCGTCTGTCCATACACATTAAGCGGCTGATAATCTTTGCAATCCGGATCCCACGGCTCTGTTCCAAGTCCGTTAAATACATAGTCGGTAGAGAGATAGACCATCTTGCATCCGAGCTTTTTACACGTGAGTGCAATATTTTCCGTTCCATTTACATTGACCCGGCGCACCAGCTCCAGCTTATCATCATCCTCTGCCATGTCAACTGCTGTCCATGCTGCGCAGTGAACGACAACATCCGGTCTTTCGGCAGAGATCAAAGCGTCGACCTTCCCGCGGTCTGTGATGTCCATCTGCACATACGGCATGACGGTGACAGGCGTTCCATCCTGAATCCCGCTGTAAGCCGGAGCAATATCAGATCCGACCCCCTCATAATTTCTCTTTGCAAGTTCATTCATCACGTCGTGGCCAAGCTGGCCTGCGACACCGGTTACTAATACTTTCATACCAGATTCTCCTTAACTTTTACAAAATATTTGACAGATAATTTTCAAACTCTTCTTTAGAAAGGGTAAATATGTCACGAAAATAAATGGTCTTAAACTGTTCCAGATCAAATCGGATAAAATGAGTTTTTGCCTTTTTACTGAAGTAGTTCCCGATAGCGACACGGGATGGCGTCGGTCCATCTTCCGCATCAGCAAACGGATCCCTTGAACGCGGATTTTTTTCTTCATTGTATACTAGAATAAAGTTCATATGCTCTCT
>DVHT01000023.1 GCA_018711885.1 Candidatus Choladousia intestinipullorum
CGGGTGATGGAAGCGGTGAAAACCGCCATGGCTCAGGGGGATACGCATCCCACCTACTTTGAAACCCTGCTGCTCATGGGACTGCTGATTTTCCGGGATGCCCGGGTGGATTATCTGATTCTGGAGACGGGGATGGGAGGCAGGCTAGACGCCACCAATGTGATCCGGACTCCGGTACTTACTATGATTGCGTCGATCAGTATGGATCACATGGAATTCCTCGGAAATACAATAGAAGAGATCGCATGGAACAAAGCCGGGATCATAAAGCCGGGCGTGCCGGTCGTCTCCGCGTGCCAGGTCCCGGCGGCGGCGCGCGTGATTGAAGCGGAAGCGGATAAAAAGAACAGCAGGTGTACCTTTGTACGGCCGGAACAGATCGCAGTGGAGGAAAGCACACTGGAACAGCAGCGTTTTTGCTACGGTGACATGAAAGAGATGACGATCCATCTGGCGGGCGCACATCAGATAGAAAATGCCGCGCTTGCGCTGGAGGGGATCGCCGCGCTTCGAAAACAGGGATATCAGATCCCGGATGAGGCGGTGAGATCCGGGCTTTCTGATACTGCATGGAAGGGACGCTTTACCGTGATCCACAGAGACCCCATATTTATTCTGGACGGGGCTCACAATCCGGACGCTGCGCTCCGTCTGAAAGACTCTGTGGAAAAATATTTTAAAAACAGAAAAAAATATTATATCTTTGGCGTGTTTTCTGATAAAGAATATGATAAAATTATAGAAATTACTGCCGGACTGGCAGAACACATCTATACGATAGAGACGCCAGACAATCCGCGCGCCCTGCCGGCAGAGGAGCTGGCGCGCGCAGTCGCTGCCGTCAATCCATCCGTGGAGCCGGCAGAGAGCATTCCGGAAGCTGTGAAAAAGTGCTTTGATGCAGCAGGGTCAGACGGCGTCATCATCGCGTTCGGTTCGCTCTCTTTCCTCGGCGAAGTGGAGCGGGCAGCGGATGCAGTACAGGCGGAGAAGGAAGAGTATGAGAGAGCTACAGGAATTAAGAAATGAAATTGATAAAATAGACCAGCAGATCGTTGCCCTGTTTGAAGAGCGGATGCAGGTCAGCGGAGAAGTTGCTGAGTATAAGATCGAAAACGGAAGGAAGGTATTTGATAAAGAACGGGAGCATGCGAAGCTGGAGACGTTAAAAGCTATGGCTTCCAATGAGTTTAACCGTCATGGCGTGCAGGAGCTGTTTCAGCAGATCATGTCGATGAGCAGAAAACTGCAGTATCAGCTCCTTACGGAGCACGGTGCGTCGGGGCGCCTTCCGTTTATCGCGGTTGACGATATTGAGCGGGAGAATATCCGCGTCGTATATCAGGGCGTGGAAGGCGCGTACAGCCATGCGGCGATGCGGGAGTATTTCGGCGAGGATGTCAAATGCTTCCATGTAAAGAAATGGCGGGATGCCATGGAAGCGATCGCAGAGGGAGCCGCTGATTACGCGGTGCTTCCGATCGAAAATTCTTCTGCTGGCATTGTCGCGGATAATTACGATCTGCTCGTGAATTTTGAGAATTATATTGTCGGGGAGCAGATCATCAAATGCGAGCATGCACTGCTTGGCCTTCCGGGGACAGAGCTCTCGCAGATCAGGCGTGTCTATTCGCACCAGCAGGCTCTTTCGCAGTGTGAGGAATATCTTGACCGGCACAGAGAATGGCAGATCATTCCGTACGACAATACGGCGCGGGCAGCCAAAAAGGTAGCGGAAGAAAAGGACAGCGCTCAGGCGGCCATCGGCAGCAAATTTGCAGCCAGGATTTTTGGCCTGGAGGTATTGGAAGAGCATATTTATTACAATGAGGCGAACTCGACGAGATTTATCATCGTGACGAATCAGAGAGTCTTCCGGCGGGATGCCGGAAAGATCAGCATTTGTTTTGAGGTGCCGCACTACAGCGGCGCGCTTTATAACATTCTGTCTCACTTTATCTACAACAACCTGAATATGAACCGGATCGAGTCCAGACCGATCACGGGAAGAAACTGGGAGTACCGTTTTTTCGTGGACTTCGACGGAAATTTAAACGACAGCGCGGTAAAGAATGCGCTTCGCGGGATACGTGAAGAAGCAATTAATATGAAAATACTAGGGAATTACTAAGGAGAGCGCAAATGACAGGCACAGAGGAACTGATTGTTTACCGGGGGTTTCAAGACGGCGGGATCCTGCAGGATATGTCCTGGATCATGGATCATTACCGCGATGACTCGGTCAAGGAACGGGTGAAAGTAAAATTTTTCGAATGTATGCATGGCCTGATCGACCTGGCAGGAAATTACGGATTTGAGAAAAATCTGTGGCACGCGTATCTGACGTACCTGCTCGTCAATCATGAAAACGTATTCAGCACGGCCTGTGAGATCAAAGGCGTGCGGGAGGGAAGCCTGCTGGATCTGGCAAAACATGATTTTGCTATTTTCCGGGAGTTTTTCGCTTATGATTTTACCGATCTGGAGCGTACGCTCGGAGCCGGTTTTTTCGAAGAGATCCTGAATTACCGGAGCGCCGGCGCGGCAGGACGGGTGTTTAACAGGCGGATACGCGACAGAATCTGTGAGTTGAGTGAGCAGCTGGCGAGGGCGGAAGACCTGGAACAGTTCACACAGGCCATGGTGCACTTTTACTGTGAATTCGGAGTGGGGAAACTCGGGCTGCATAAGGCGTTCCGCGTCTACCATGACGGGAATGGCGTGCAGATTCAGCCGATCAAAAATATCGCGCATGTGAATCTGGAGGATCTCGTCGGCTATGAGAATGCAAAGAAGAAGCTGATCGATAATACGGAAGCCTTCGTGCAGGGAAGGAAAGCGAACAACTGCCTGCTGTTCGGAGACGCCGGCACCGGAAAATCGTCGAGCATCAAGGCGATCCTGAACCGCTATTATGAACAGGGACTGCGTATCATCGAACTGTACAAGCATCAGTTCCAGGACCTGAATGACGTCATTGCGCAGCTCAAAAACAGGAATTACCGGTTTATCATATACATGGACGACCTTTCGTTTGAAGAATTTGAAATAGAGTATAAGTATCTGAAAGCAGTGATCGAAGGAGGACTGGAAAAGAAGCCGGACAATATCCTGATCTATGCGACCTCAAACCGGCGTCACCTGATCCGCGAGAAATTCAGCGATAATCAGGAAGAACGCGACGGAGACATCCATACCTCCGATACGATACAGGAGAAGATGTCGCTGGCATCGCGGTTCGGAGTCACGATCTATTTCGGTTCACCCAATAAAAAGGAATTTCAGAACATTGTAAAAGTGCTGGCCTCCCGCCACGGCATTGCCATGCCGGAGGAGGAGCTGCTTTTAGAGGCAAATAAATGGGAACTGAGCCACGGCGGTCTGTCCGGAAGGACGGCGCAGCAGTTTATTGATTACCTGCTGGGCCAGGTAAGATAGGAGAGGTGAAAATGGCGATAAAATACTTTGCGGCGATCTGTATCGGTTCTACCGTCACGGAGATGAAGATTTTTGAATGGGGCGGCAAGAAAGCGATGCGCGAGGTGGAGCGTATCAGCGTGCGGATGACGCTTGGACTGGATGTCTACAAAAACGGGCGGATCAGCAGCGCGCACATTGAGGAGCTTTGCCAGGTATTAAGGGACTTTATCCAGGTGATGGAATCGTACCGCGTAGATGCACATAAGGTATGTGCCACGAGCGCGTTCCGCGAATCGAGGAACCTGCCGATCATACAGGATTATATTGAAAAGCAGACAGGGCTTAAGATCGATGTGCTGAGCAATTCAGAGCAGAGATTCGTCGATTACAAGTCGATCGCCTCTGTTTCTGCTGAATTTGAGAAGATCATCCAGAGTCCGGCGGCGATCGTTGATATCGGCGGAAGCAGCATGCAGATTTCTCTGTTTGATAAAGATAAACTGATCACGACACAGAATATCAGGATCGGGAGCGTGACGACGAGAGAGCGCCTCGCTCCTTACGTAAAAAACAGCGAGCATTTTGAAGAACTTGTGACCGACCTTCTGGGTCATGAACTTTCCGGTTTCGGGAAGCTCTATCAGAAGGACCGCCAGATCAGGAATCTGATCGTGATCGGCGGCAATCTTCTGGAGCTGATGGGGCCGTACCGGCTGCAGGACAAACGGATCACGGCAGTGACAAAAAAGCAGTTCCAGAGCGTATATGAGTTTGTTGTGGGGCTGAGCCAGGACCAGATATCAGAACAATACAATATTTCGTTTGACCTGACGGGGCCGATCGTGCCGTCGGCTATTTTCTCCCGCTGTCTGATGGAAAATCTCGGGGCGGAGACGATATGGCTGCCGGATTACAGCCTCTGCGACGGTCTGGCCTACGATTACGGAGTAAAGAACCGCTATCTGAAAAACTGCCACAATTTTGAAGAAGATATCATCGCGGCTGCGCGCAGCATTGCAAAAAGGTATAAATGCAGCCAGGCTCACATAAAAAATCTGGAGGAGCTTGCTCTTCTGGTATTTGACCGGATGAAAAAGGTACACGGGATGGGAAAACGGGAGCGTCTGCTGCTGCAGATCTCAGTGATCCTTCACAACTGCGGGAAATTTATCAGCCTGGAGGATGTATCGGAATGCGCGTTTAATATCATTATGGCGACGGAGATCATCGGGCTTTCCCATGCGGAACGGGAGATGATCGCATATACTGTGAAGTTCAATACGAGTCCGTTTGAGTATTACGACGACCTGTCGGCAAAGACGGGGATCACCCGCTCCCAGTATATGATCGTCGCAAAGCTGACCGCGATCCTGCGCATGGTCAACGCGCTTGACCGTACCCACCATCAGAAGTGTAAAAATGTAACGGCCGTATTAAAAGAGCGTACCCTGAAGATTACCGTGACCAGTCAGGAGGATCTGACGCTGGAAGCGGGAACGTTCAATGAAAAGGCGGAGTTTTTTGAAGAAATCTTTAATGTGCACCCGGTATTTAAACAGAGAAAGCAGATTTAGGAGGAACAGTCATGTCAGAGTTTGATTTTGGAAAGCCGGAATACTTTACGAACAGAGAGTGCAGCTGGCTGGGCTTTAACAGCCGGGTACTCAGCGAAGCGAGGGACAAAAGCCTTCCGCTTCTGGAACGTCTTAAGTTTTTGAGCATCACTTCTTCGAACCTCGATGAGTTTTTCATGATCCGTGTCGCGTCGCTGAAAGATATGGTCCATGCGAAGTATACGAAAAAGGATATTGCCGGCATGACGCCTCAGGAGCAGCTCGTGGTGATCGCCGAGAAGGCGCACGAACTCGTAAATATGCAGTATTCTACGTACAACCGCTCCCTGCTGCCGCAGATGAAGCAGGCAGGCCTTGAAATCGTAACGGAGCATGAAAAGATGACGGAAGCACAGATGGAGTACGCCGATAAATACTTTGAGGAGAATGTTTATCCGGTTCTGACGCCGATGGCGATGGATCCGTCGCGGCCGTTTCCGCTTGTGCGCAATAAGACGCTGAACATCGGAGCGCTTATTTCAAAAAAAGGTGAAAAGGGCAAAGCAGAGTTTGCGACCGTTCAGGTGCCGTCCGTGCTCCCCCGGATTGTGCGTCTTCCGGTAGAAGACGGCAGCAAGGTCTGTGTGATCCTTCTGGAGCAGCTGATCGAACGGAATATTGATAAGCTGTTCCTGAATTACGATGTAGTCTGCGCCTATCCGTACCGGATCATGAGGAACGCAGACCTTTCCTACGATGAAGACGAGGCGGCGGACCTGTTAAAAGAAATCCAGAAGCAGCTGAAAAAGCGCCAGTGGGGCGAAGTGATCCGTCTTGAGATCGAGGAAAAGATGAATCCGAAGCTCCTGAAGATTTTGAGGTCTGAATTCCATGTAAAAGACGATGATATTTATGAGATCAGCGGTCCGCTCGACCTGACCTTCCTGATGAAGCTTTACGGGACGGAAGGGATGGAAGAACACCGCTATGAACCGTACCGTCCGCAGCCGGTGCCGGGGATGAATGACGAAGAGGATATCTTTACCCAGATACGGAAGGGAGATATCCTGCTGCACCATCCGTATATGACGTTTGAACCGGTGGTGCAGTTCGTAAAACAGGCGGCTGCCGACCCGGACGTGCTGGCGATCAAGCAGACGCTGTACCGCGTCAGCGGAAATTCGCCGATTGTGGCCGCGCTTGCCCAGGCGGCGGAGAACGGGAAACAGGTGTCTGTTCTCGTGGAATTGAAGGCAAGATTTGATGAGGAAAACAATATTATATGGGCAAAGATGCTTGAGAAAGCAGGATGCCACGTCATTTACGGGCTGCTGGGACTGAAAACCCACAGCAAGATCACTCTGGTCGTGCGCCGTGAAGAAGACGGAATCAGACGTTATGTGCATCTCGGGACCGGTAATTATAATGATTCCACGGCAAAGCTGTATACGGACTGCGGGATCCTCACGTGTTCCGAACCGATCGGAGAAGATGCGACCGCCGTGTTCAATATGCTTTCCGGATATTCGGAGCCGAAACGCTGGAACCGTCTGGTCCTTGCTCCGATCTGGATGCGCAGCGGGTTCATGCGTCTGATACAGAGAGAGACGGAGCACGCAAAGGCGGGAGAGCCTGCGCGGATCATAGCGAAGATGAATTCACTGTGCGATAAGGAGATCATCGAGGCTCTGTATGAGGCTTCTGCGGCAGGGGTCGAGATCGACCTGATCGTGCGCGGGATCTGCTGCCTGAAGACAGGGATACCAAAAGTCAGCGAACACATCCGTGTGCGCTCCATCGTCGGAAACTTTCTGGAACATGCGCGTATTTTCTATTTCCGGAACGGCGGAGACGAGGAATTTTATATGGCGAGCGCCGACTGGATGCCGCGCAACCTCGACAAACGTGTCGAGATCCTGTTTCCGATCGAATCGCCGGAAATCTGCGAACGCGTCCGCCATATCCTGCAGATCCAGCTTGACGACAACGTAAAAGCACATATCCTGCAGCCGGACGGAAGCTATGAGAAGATCGACAAGCGCGGGAAAACGCTGCTCTGCGCGCAGGATTATTTCTGTGAAGAGGCAAAACGTCTGGCGAAGACGGAGCCGGCAGGGTTAAAGAGCCACGTGTTCATTCCGGCGGAACGTGTAGAAGATTAACCGCAGCAGGAAAAGAGGGATAAGACAATGAGCTACCGCGATCATACAAAAACAGTAAAGATAGGCGACCGTGTCATCGGAGGAGGGAATCCAATCCTGATCCAGTCGATGACAAATACGAGGACGGAAGATGCGGCTGCGACGGCGGCCCAGATCCGGGCGCTTCAGAAAGCCGGATGCGACATCATCCGGTGCGCCGTTCCGACTATGGAGGCAGCGCACGCGATCACAGAGATTAAAAAACAGATCGGCATTCCGCTCGTCGCCGATATCCATTTTGATTACAGGCTGGCAGTCGCGTCGATCGAGGCGGGCGCCGACAAGATCCGCATCAATCCCGGCAATATCGGGAGCAGAGAGCGCGTGAAGGCCGTTGTCGACGCGGCGCGGGAGCGCGGCATTCCGATCCGTGTCGGAGTAAACAGCGGGTCGCTTGAAAAAGAGATCGTAGAACGTGACGGCGGCGTGACGGCGGAAGGGATCGTAGAAAGCGCACTGAAGCAGACGGCGGTGATCGAGGATATGGGATACGATAATCTCGTCATCAGCATCAAGGCCTCCGACGTCATGCTGTGTGCGGCGGCCCACAGGCTGCTGGTACAGAAGACGGACCATCCGCTCCATGTCGGGATCACAGAAGCAGGGACTCTGCTTTCCGGCAATATCAAGTCTGCTGTCGGGCTCGGCATCATTTTATCCGAAGGGATCGGGGACACGATCCGCGTATCCTTAACGGGTGACCCGCGCGAGGAGGTAAAGTCCGCCAAACTGATCCTGCGGACACTTGGCCTTCGAAAAGGCGGGATCGAGATTGTGTCCTGCCCGACGTGCGGAAGGACACAGATCGATCTGATCGGACTGGCAAATCAGGTTGAGGCGATGGTGGAGGACATTCCTCTCGATCTGAAAGTGGCGGTCATGGGCTGTATCGTGAACGGCCCCGGCGAGGCAAAGGAAGCCGATATCGGTATCGCAGGCGGCAAGGGCGAGGGCCTTTTGATCAAAAAAGGAGAAGCCGTCCGCAAAGTACCGGAGAAGGAGCTGCTCTCCGCACTGCGGGAGGAACTGCTGCACTGGAACGAATAACAGGAGCTGTATTTAATGCTAAAACCATTTTTTGAAGTTTTCCCGGTTCTGGATCTGGACGACAGCCTGCACGGACTGCTGGAGTTTGTGCAGGTTGCTCGTGTCACCTTGAACCGGGAACGCACGTTTATGCGTGTATATATTGAAAGTGAAAAACTGATCTATAAAAAAGACATTCTGACGATCGAACAGGCGATCACGGACCAGCTGTTTTCTGACGTTGTCATGACGGTTAAGATTATTGAAAAATTCCATCTTTCCAGTCAGTATACGCCGCGCAGACTGATGTCCGTGTACGAGGACAGTATCCTTCTGGAATTGAAGAATTACAATGCGCTTCTGTACAGCCTGCTGAAGCAGTCCGGGCGGGAATTTTCGGATGAGGAGACACTGTGCCTGAAAATACCGGATACGGTGATCGCAGACGGGAAAGAGGAAGAGCTTCTCTCGATATTGGAAAAAATCTTCTGTGAGCGCTGCGGCATGAACTTTCATGTCAGTACCCAGCGGGTCGCGCCGAAGGAGAATGAAAAACGCAGGCTGCAGGAACAGGAGCTTGCGCAGGAGGTTCAGGCGATCTCCGAGCATTACGCTGCTGTAAAAGCAGGAGAAGGAAGCAAAGAAAGCACTGCGAAAGAAGCAGAAAAGAAACCGGCCGATCGGAAACCGCAGCCGCAGAATCAGAAAGAAGAAAAAGAAAAGCCGAAAAAGATGGGGCTGGGACTCAGGCGGTCTGATAACCCGGATGTGATCTACGGACGCGATTTTGACGGGGAAGTAGTTCCGATTGAGTCAATCACCGGAGAGATCGGCGCTGTCACAATACGCGGACAGGTGCTCTCGGTCGAGACGAGGGAGCTTCGGAACGAAAAGATGCTGTTCATTTTCAGTATTACGGATTTTACCGATTCCATCGGTATCAAGCTGTTTCTTTCGATGGAGCAGGGAGCGGAGCTGGCAAACTCTGTAAAAGCCGGCGCGTTTCTGATGCTGACCGGGGTCACGACGATCGACCGTTTTGACAGCCAGCTGACGATCGGAAATGTCAGAGGGATGAAAAAAATCGCAGATTTCCGTGAGAAGCGCGTGGATACGTATGCAAGAAAACGGGTGGAGCTGCACTGCCACACGAAAATGAGCGACATGGACGGAGTCTCCGACGTCAGGGATATCATCAGCAGGGCAATGAGCTGGGGGCATCCGGCCATTGCCATCACAGATCACGGGGCCGTGCAGGCATTCCCGGAAGCCAATCATGCCGTTCCGGGCGACAGCAGTTTCAAGGTGATCTACGGGATGGAAGCGTACCTAGTCGATGATTTAAAAGAGATTGCCGTCAATACGAAGGGGCAGAGCCTTTCGGAGTCTTTTGTCGTTTTTGACCTGGAGACGACCGGATTTTCACCGGAGAAAAACAGGATCATCGAGATCGGCGCCGTAAAAGTAGAGGACGGGAAGATCACGGACCGCTTCAGCACATTTGTCAACCCGCAGGAGCCGATTCCGTTCCGGATCGAAGAGCTGACCGGGATCAATGACAATATGGTGCTCGACGCACCTGTGATCGAGAAAGTGCTTCCGGAATTTATGCAGTTTTGCGAAGGATGCATCATGGTCGCCCACAACGCGGGATTTGACATGAGCTTCATCGAGGCGAACTGCAGGCGGCAGGAGCTGGAATGCGACAAGACTGCGCTGGATACAGTGGCGATGGCGCGCGTACTGCTGCCGAACCTGAACCGCTTCAAGCTGGATACGGTGGCGAAAGCGCTCGGCGTACCGCTTGAGAATCACCACAGGGCGGTCGATGACGCAGCATGTACGGCGAATATTTTCGTGAAATTTCTGGAAATGCTGAAAAAACAGGAGATCCGAACACTCGATGAGCTGAATGCGCTCGGCAGGTCGTCAGAGAGCCAGATCAAGAAACTGCCGACGTATCATGCGATCCTTCTGGCAAAGAACGACGTGGGGCGTGTGAACCTCTACCGTCTCGTCTCATGGTCGCATCTGCAGTATTACAGCCGCAGGCCGCGCGTGCCGAAGAGCGTACTGCAGAAATACAGGGAAGGCCTGATCATCGGGTCCGCGTGCGAGGCGGGCGAACTGTATCAGGCTCTGCTTCGCGGAAGCCCGGAACAGGAAGTGGCAAAGATCGCGGGATTTTACGATTATCTGGAGATACAGCCGCTCGGCAACAACATGTTCATGACGAAAGAAGACCGCGAGGACCGGAAGACGGTCGAGGATCTGAAGGAACTGAACCGGCGTATCGTAGAGCTTGGAGAACGGTACGCGAAGCCGGTTGTCGCTACGTGCGACGTCCATTTCCTGGATCCGCAGGATGAAGTCTACCGCCGGATCATCATGGCGAGCAAAGGATTTAAGGATGCCGATGACCAGGCTCCGCTGTACCTGCGCACGACGGAAGAGATGCTGAGAGAATTTGAGTATCTGGGCGAGGAAAAGGCGCAGGAGGTCGTCATTGACAATACGGTGATGATCGCGGATATGTGCGAGCGCATTTCTCCGGTGCGGCCCGATAAATGTCCGCCGGTAATCGAAAATTCCGACCAGATCCTGAGAAATCTCTGCTATGAAAAGGCGCATGAGATTTACGGGGAGGAACTTCCGGAGATTGTATCGGAGCGTCTGGAACGGGAACTGAATTCCATTATTTCAAACGGATTTGCCGTTATGTATATCATCGCGCAGAAGCTTGTCTGGAAATCGAACGACGACGGATATCTCGTCGGATCGCGGGGTTCCGTCGGCTCCTCTTTTGTCGCGACGATGTCAGGTATCACGGAAGTCAATCCGCTCAGCCCGCATTATTACTGCCCGAATTGCCATTACAGTGATTTCGATTCCGAGGAAGTAAAAAAATTTGCGGGAATGGCGGGCTGCGATATGCCGGATAAAGACTGTCCGAGGTGCGGGACAAAGCTGAAAAAAGACGGATTCGACATTCCGTTTGAGACATTCCTTGGATTCAAGGGAAATAAAGAGCCGGATATTGACCTGAACTTTTCCGGCGAATATCAGAGTAAGGCACATAAGTATACGGAAGTAATTTTCGGAGCGGGCCAGACGTACCGCGCCGGGACGATCGGTACGCTGGCGGACAAGACGGCGTTCGGTTACGTAAAGAAGTATTACGAGGAGCACGAGCAGCGCAAGCGAAACTGTGAGATCGACCGGATCGTGCAGGGCTGCGTCGGCGTACGCAGGACGACGGGACAGCATCCGGGCGGCATCATCGTGCTGCCGATCGGCGAAGAGATTTATTCTTTTACGCCGGTCCAGCACCCGGCGAATGATATGACGACGGATATCGTGACGACGCATTTTGACTACCATTCGATCGACCATAACCTGTTGAAGCTTGACATACTCGGACACGATGATCCGACCATGATACGAATGCTGGAGGACCTTACCGGGATCGATGCAAAAAAGATCCCGCTCGACGACCCGGCTGTCATGTCGCTGTTTTCCAGCACAGAGGCGCTCGGCATCAAGCCGGAGGATTTCGGCGGCGTACCGCTCGGCTCGCTCGGCATACCGGAGTTCGGTACAGAATTTGCCATGCAGATGCTGATCGACACGAAGCCGACCCACTTTTCCGACCTGGTCCGTATCGCGGGACTGGCGCACGGGACAGACGTGTGGCTCGGCAACGCGCAGACGCTGATCCAGGAGGGAAAAGCAACGATTTCGACCGCAATCTGTACGCGTGACGATATCATGGTCTATCTGATCGGAAAAGGGCTCGACAGTGAACAGTCTTTTACTATTATGGAGAGTGTGCGGAAGGGAAAGGGCCTGAAACCGGAATGGGAAGAGGAAATGCGGAAACACGACGTGCCGGAATGGTACATCTGGTCGTGCAAAAAGATCAAGTACATGTTCCCGAAAGCGCATGCGGCGGCATACGTGATGATGGCATGGCGGATCGCATACTGTAAGATCTATTATCCGCTCGCCTACTACGCCGCATATTTCAGTATCCGTGCTTCCGGTTTTGACTATGAGCTGATGTGTCTTGGAAAAGATAAGCTTCTGTTCCATATGCACGATTACGAAAAACGCATGGATACGCTGAGCAAAAAAGAGCAGGATACGTATAAGGATATGAAAAGTGTGCTGGAGATGTATGCGCGCGGGTTTGAATTTATGCCGATCGACGTATACCGGGCGCAGGCAGTGCGGTTCCAGGTCATAGACGGCAAGATCATGCCTTCGTTCAGCTCAATCTCCGGACTCGGAGATAAGGCGGCGGCGGCGATCGTGGACGCGGCAAAAGACGGACCGTTTTTGTCAAAGGACGATTTTCAGGCAAGGACGAAGGTGAGCCGGACGGTGACAGACCTGCTCTCCGATCTGAAAATATTAGACCAGCTTCCGGAGTCGAACCAGCTTTCTCTGTTCGATTTCGCAGTATAGACAGAAAGGATTTCATCGTATGAGTTTATTTCAGAAGTTTTATCCGGATGAATATCTCGATTCGGCGTATGTGATAGATTTTGACGCGTGGTATCAAAAAGGCTACCGAGGCGTGATCTTCGATATCGACAACACACTGGTGCCGCACGGGGCTCCGGCGGATGAACGTGCCAGAAAACTGTTTGCGCATCTGAAGGAGCTGGGGTTTGACTGCTGTCTGCTGTCCAATAATCAAAGACCGAGAGTAGAACTGTTCAATAGGGAGATCGGGGTACATTTTATAGAAAACGCCCACAAACCGTCTGTAAAGAATTACAGGAGGGCAATGGAGCTGATGCATACGGATGAGGCGCATACTCTGTTTGTCGGGGACCAGCTCTTTACGGACGTTTACGGCGCAAGGCGGACGGGAATCTACTCGATCCTCGTCAAGCCGATCCATCCGAAAGAGGAAATCCAGATCGTGCTGAAACGCTATCTGGAGAAGATCGTCCTCTGGTTTTACCGGCGCCGGATGCGGACGCAGAACAGTAATACAAAGGAATCTGGAGCGTGAAGAATGAAAGTTTTAGTCGTGGAAGATGACAGAGGACTGGCAAATGGAATCTCATTTTCACTGGAGCGGGACGGATATGAGGTATGCTCCGGAGGAAGCTTGAAGCAGGCGTACCGGCTGTTAAAGGAACAGGAACCGGATGCGGTCCTGCTCGATCTGAACCTGCCGGACGGAGACGGCATGGAGTTCTGCAGGCGGATCCGGGAAGAGTCATCCGTTCCGATCCTGATGCTCACAGCGCGCGATATGGAAACGGATGAGGTACAGGGTCTGTTAAGCGGGGCGGACGATTATCTGACGAAGCCGTTTTCACTGGCGGTACTGAAAGCGCGGCTTGACACGGTGCTGCGCAGGAGCAAAGCTTCCCGCGAAAGAGACAGGGAGGAAAGCCGGCCGGATCTGTGCTGCGGCGAGATACGGCTCGTTCCGGGGCCGATGAAGGTGTACCTTAAGGGGGAAGAGATCTCGTGCAGCACGACGGAGTTCCGGCTGCTGTATTATCTGATGAAAAACCGCGGACAGGTTTTGCTGAAGGAACAGATCCTGGAGTATGTCTGGGACAGTGCAGGCAGCTTCGTGGATGAGAATACCCTGCAGGTTGCGATCCGCAGACTGCGCAGAAAGATCGGGGACGACCCAGCCGATCCGCGCTATATCAGAACCGTGCGCGGCATGGGCTATATTTTTGCATCTCCCTGACCGGTTTTGCATGGATACGCGCTGCAATTATGGGAATGCGGGAAAGGAAGGTCTGGTGTTATGAGCCAGAATGATATTTGGTACGCCGTGCTCGGAGCGCTGGCGGCGGCAGGAGTCCTGAGCGCTGTGATCAGCTTCCTGTATTACCGGAGCCGGATTCTCCGGATGTCTCGTATGCTGCGACGGTATCAGGATTCCGGATGGGAAGCGGAATCGATCGCCGAGACGCGGGAATCTAAGCTGGAAGCGCAGCTTAGAAAGATCCTGAGACAATCTTTACAGCAGAAAGAGCAGGCAAAAAAAGACCGGCAAAATCTTGCAGGGCTGCTTTCTGATCTGTCACATCAGCTGAAAACCCCGCTCTCCGGCGTCGTGATGGACGCAGAGCTTTTGCAGGATCCGTCCCTGACACAGGAGGAACGCCTCGCGTTTGCCGGGCATATCGGAACACAGGCGAGGAAAATGCAGTGGCTGATCGCGGCGCTTGTAAAGACTTCAAGACTGGAAAACGGTATTTTGCAGTTTACGGCAAAGGAGCAGGGGATCCGGCAGACGCTCGCGGAAAGCGTCAGCACCGTATATGCAAAAGCGCAGGAAAAAGGTATTTCCGTAGAGCTGTTGGAAGATGGGGACATCCGGCTTTATCACAACCGCAAATGGACCTCGGAGGCAGTTACAAACATTCTGGAAAACGCAGTCAAATACAGTCCGTGCGGTTCTACTGTCAGGATCACAGTGCAGAAGCTGGAGATTTATACGAAGATCAGCATTCGCGATGAAGGTCCCGGAGTTCCGAAAGAAGAATACAATAAGATCTTTCAGCGTTTTTACCGCGGAAGCGGGACGGAAGAAGAGGCGGGGACGGGACTGGGCCTGTATCTGGCGCAGGTGATCCTTGCGCAGGAAAAAGGGTATATCACATGTGAATCAGAACCAGACGGAGGAAGCTGCTTTTCTGTCTTTCTCTTAAACCGGGCGCCTTCCGGCTGACCTGTTTCAATCCTGACAAAAATGTCAGGATTTTTCTTTTGCGCCGTCAGTCTGTTGTCAGCATCGTCGGTTAGACTATAAGATATCAAATAGAAATGACGGCAGTCAGATGGGAGGACGGAAATGGAGATTTTAAGGACAGAGGATCTGAAAAAGTATTACGGGAGCGGCGAAAACATCGTAAAAGCGCTCGACGGCGTCAATCTTTCAGTGGAAGAAGGGGAATTTGCTGCAGTCGTCGGGACGAGCGGGAGCGGAAAATCGACGCTTCTTCATATGCTGGGAGGGCTGGATTATCCGACGCAGGGCCGTGTCATCGTCGACGGAAAGGATATTTTTAAACTGAAAGAGACGGAGCTTACGATTTTCCGGAGAAGGAACATCGGATTTGTGTTCCAGAACTATAATCTTGTTCCGGTGCTGAATGTATATGAAAACATTGTCCTTCCGATGGAACTGGACGGAGAGAAGCCGGATAAGACGTTTGTGCGGGATGTCATGGAAGCGCTTGGAATCTATGGCAGGAGATTTGCGATGCCGAACCAGCTTTCGGGCGGACAGCAGCAGAGAGTCGCGATCGCGCGTGCGCTTGCCGCAAAGCCGGCAATCCTGCTTGCGGATGAACCGACCGGAAACCTGGACTCGCGCAATTCCCAGGAAGTAATGGGACTGTTAAAACTGACCGGCGAGCAATTCGGGCAGACGATCGTGATGATCACACATAACGAGGCGCTGGCGCAGATGTGCGGCCGTATCATCCGCATCGAAGACGGAAAGATCTGGAGGCAGGGCTATGAGAAATAATAATCAGAAGGTCATCCGCAGGCTTTCTTCCAGGAGTATGAAGAACAGCAGGATGCGGAATGGATTTGCTGTCATCGCAGTGGCGCTGACGTGTATGATGTTTACGGTACTTGCCTCTATGGGAATCGGCATGATGCAGGTAGCGCAGGAACAGACGATGCGGGAAGTCGGAGGAAAATTTCACGCCGGTCTGAAAAAGGCGACGCAGGAGCAAATGGAACGAGTGACTGCGGATGAGCGTGTCGTCAGCTATACGTGGAATATTTTGATCGGTACGGCTGAAAATGTGATTCAAAGGAGCGCGGAGATCCGCTTCCCGCAGGGAGAACAGGAACTCGAAAACAGTTTTATTGAGCTGGAGGAGGGAAGTCTTCCGCAGAAAGAAAATGAGATCCTGGTGGACACCATCGTCATGGATGAGCTGGGAGTGCCTCATGAGACAGGAGCGCAGATCCCGCTGGAATTTACGTTTTTCGGGGAAACAATCAGGAAAACATTTACGGTAAGCGGCTGGTATGAAGGCGACCAGATCAGCCATGCGTCGCAGCTCTATGTATCGGAAGCATACTGGGAGGAACTGAAAGGGGCGCGCACGGATGAAGATTTTCTCCGGTGGGGAGAGGAGCACCCGGATCAGGAAAGCGTCGGTCTTTACAGCGTCGGCCTGTATTTCCGGAATGATAAGAAAATAGAAGATACGGTAATTTCAATCATAGAAGATGCCGGCTATGAGCCGGGAACGGAACTGGAGTACGGAGTCAACTGGGCATACATGGGAAGCAGGACGGAAAGCCTCGATGCCGGGAGTGCGGCGCTTCTGCTGGCGGCTCTGGCTGTTATCCTGCTGAGCGGATATCTGATTATCTTTAATATTTTTCAGATATCGGTCGTCAATGATATCCGGTTTTACGGGCTGCTGAAGACGATCGGGACGACAAAACGCCAGCTGAAGCGGCTGATCCGCCGTCAGGCGCTGATCCTTTCTGCCGCAGGTATTCCGCTGGGATTGGCTGCAGGCTACCTGATCAGCTGCGTCATGTTTCCGTTTGCCATGTCGTTTCTGAATCTTGGCGGAATGAAAGTATCGCTTCACTTCGATGTCCGGATCATTCTGTTCGGGGCTGCGTTTTCCCTCCTGACGGTACTGATCAGCTGCCGCAGGCCGGCAAAGATCGCAGGAAGCGTCTCACCGGTTGAGGCGGTGCGCTACAGCGAAGGAAACGTCAAACGGAAAAAACAGAAAAAGTCGGAACGCGGTGCGAAGGTCCACCGCATGGCGCTTTCCAATCTGGGGCGGAATAAGAAAAAGACGGTATTTGTGCTGCTTTCGCTTTCACTCAGTGTATCGCTGTTCTGTGTCGTACTGACCGCGGTCGGAAGCTTCCGTATTGACAGCTATTTAAGCCAGCGCCTGATCGGGGATGTCACAGTGGGAACGGTAAATTATACGTCCGGCTATAACCCGGCTGCAGGCTTTGTCGTTGATGACGAACTGATCGCGCGGCTGGACGAACAGCCGGGAATCCAGTCAAGACAGGAGATGTGGACGGCGTCTCAGACAAGGGTACGGATGGATGATGCGGCGCTTGCGCGTTTTTTGGAGTACCGGGAACAGGGAAAATTGAGAGAGGACGACAGCAATTGGACCTTTGAGCTGGATTACGCCATCGAGAACAGAAGTCTTGATACAAGTGTATACGGGTATGATACAGACCTTCTGCAGAACCTGACCGTTCTTTCCGGGACGTTCGACGCGGAAAAATTTGAGCAGGGAGGATATATACTTCTGTCTGTGATCGTCGGAGACCACACGGAGGACTGCCTCGTCTATGAACCGGGAGAGAAAGTGACGGTCCAGACTCCTGATCCGGACGCTGAGCTTCAGGAGATAAAAAATGAGCAGGGAGAGATTGTCGGATATGAGTATACGGACTTTGTAGAAAAAGAGTATGAAGTCATGGCAATCGTCGATATTCCGTACAGCATGGATGAACACACTTATCCGGTAAACGGCGTGGAGGCCGTTCTGCCGAAACAGGAGATTGCGGGAAGCGGGACGGACGGCTATCGGTTCGCTGTTTCGTATACGCTGGAAGATGAAGCCGAGGAAGCGTTTGTTGAGACAGTAGAACAGTATACAGAACAGGTCAATCCCTATATGAGCTGCGTCACAAAAGAATCTTTAATGGAGGAGTTCAGGGGGATGACAGGAGTGATCCAGACGATAGGAGTCGCACTGTGCATTGTAGTTGCTGTGATCGGAGTGATGAATTTTGTCAATTCTGTCCTTACCGGCATTATCGCACGGAAACGGGAGCTTGCGATCCTGAACAGCATTGGAATGACCCGGAGACAGATCAGGCAGATGCTTGTGGAAGAGGGGCTGTATTACGTAGCGATCTCAGGGATGATCAGTATCGCGGCAGGGAGTCTGCTTTCCTACGGGATCCTTCATGCGCTCAATCAGGTGATCCTGTTTTTCGAGTACCGCTACAACGGGCTGGCATTTGTGATCCTGCTGCCTCTGTTTGCCCTGGTTGCTGTGATCGCGCCGGCTGCCGCATACGGGAGAACCGGGAAAGAAAGCGTTGTCGAAAGACTGAGGGATACGGAGAACTGACCGCTCCGTATCCCGACAGTATCCGTTCCTTAATGCCAGACGATTTTTCCGCGGCAGATGGTGATTTTGACCCTGCCGTAAAGTTCCATTCCGGTAAACGGCGTGTTTTCGGATTTGGACTGATAGTTCCCTGCAAGGAAAGATTCGTTCGGATCGAAAATGACCAGGTCGGCTGCCGCACCCGGAGCGACTGTTCCGTAGGGCATCCGGGATGCCTCGCCGTCTCTCACTTGTCCGGTCTTTCTGCCAGAATCCGGGTCTGTGTCCTGCGGCGGACGTTCTGCTGGGATAGTGGTATCCTGACGGGCAAGCGCATTCAAGGAATACAGTTTTGCCGGATAGAAGGACATTTTTTCCATCAGCTGCATCAGGCTCAGATGGCCGGGCCGAACGAGGTTTGTGATGCCGAGTGCAAGCGCAGTCTCCAGTCCGATGATACCGCTCGGGCAGGAGAAAAAGTCCGGCTGATGTTTTTCTTCCGTGCTGTGAGGCGCATGGTCGGTCGCGATCATATCGATCGTGCCGTCTTTTAAGCCTTCAATGATCGCCTGCCGGTCTGCTTCTGTCCGAAGCGGCGGATTCATCTTGGCATATGTGCCGTGCTGCGTGAGGGCCTCCTCTGTCAGAGAAAAATGGTGCGGCGTGGCCTCCGCCCATACCGGCGCGCCGAGTGATTTGGCGAGCCGCACGAGCGCGACCGAATTGGCCGAGCTGATGTGCTGAATATTGACTGCAGCCCCTGTATGAAGCGCGAGCATGCAGTCACGGGCGACCATGATATCTTCTGCGATCGCCGGAGCGGTACGGTTCGTACCGCTTTTTTCAATAAAAGCAGGGTCTTCTTCATGAAAAGAAAGCGGAAGGTTCAGCGCCCTGGCCTGCAGCATGGCTTCCTTTGCGAGCGTTTCATCAAGCAGCGGAATGCCGTCATCCGTAAATCCGCATGCTCCCGCCCTTGCAAGCGCTTCAAAATCCGTAAGTCTGAGACCTTTTAATTCTTTTGTGATGGCGGCGGCAAACTGGATCCGCACCGGCTCCTGTTCGGCGCGGGCTTTTAGTTCGCGGACCAGTTCCGGGCTGTCGACAGGCGGACGGGTGTTTGCCATGCAGACGACCGTCGTGAATCCGCCTGCCGCCGCCGCCATAGCTCCGGTGTGCAGGTCTTCCTTCCACGTAAATCCCGGATCACGGAAATGTACGTGAACATCGACAAGCCCGGGGGCGACAAAGCATCCGGAAGCGTCTATGACCTCTTCGCCGGGAAGCGGCGTGAGCGTTCCAGTTTCGAGGATCAATCCGTCCTCAATACGGATATCTGACAGATATTCCTCCTTCGTAGCAGGAGAAAGTATGGTGCCGTTTTTGATAATCACTGTGTTTTCCTCCATATCTGATGTCCGGATAAGAACCGTTGTCCGGCTGTCTTCCGGCATTGTGTATAATTTCATTTTATGGAGGGACACAGGAGCTGTCAAGCTTCGATACGGATAATAGAAAAAAACAGTTGAAAAATAAGCCTGGATACGATAAAATATTACAGATAATGTGATTCGATAAAATCCTGTTTGGATAATTTAAGGAGGAATAATAAACATGATTTCAGCAGGCGATTTTAGAAACGGTATTACTCTGGAGATGGATGGGAGCGTTGTTCAGATTATCGAGTTCCAGCATGTAAAACCGGGAAA
>DVHT01000147.1 GCA_018711885.1 Candidatus Choladousia intestinipullorum
TGTGTCCTGCTCAGATTCGCGTATTCTGCAAGCTGAAGCTGTGTGAGTCCGCGGAGTTTCCGGTAATAAGCTATAGTAAGGCCAAGCTGGCGGTATTGATTTGCACGTTTTTCGGTCATTGCGCTTCCTCCTTTACTATAGTTTAGTATGTACAGGAAGAAAACGAAACAAAACGTGTCATTGTAAATGCAAATCAATACATTGCTTAATGAAAATGAAATTGCTATAATATAAATAATCAATGGATATATGCAAAATAGAAAGGTGCATTTATGTACAGTGACTATTTATCTGCAAGTGATTTTTTAAACCGGACGAAGTCGATGACTTCTTTCTGATCGTCTTTGGACAGTGACGAAAAATCATTGAAAAGCTTGTGGGCCGGAGAATTCTGCGGCAGGGAACTGCCGGATGATGTTCCCGCTGCCTTGGCTGGTTCAGCGTCGGAGCCGCGGATCAGGTAGTCGACAGAGACGTGATACAGCTCTGCCAGCGCCACGATGATTTCCAGCGGCGGAGTACGCGTCGCATTTTCATAATTGCTGTAGGTCTGCCTTTGTATATTCAGAAGGCGGCTGACATAAGCCTGTGTATAACCGGCACCTTCCCGAAGTTCCCGGATTGTGTTGCAAATAAGTAATGAACTCATTGTTGAACCTCCATATTTTCTATATTATAACAATTTCTTTTCATAATATCTGGAAATGCAACAAATTGAATACTCTTTTTGCAAACGCCACGGAACGTTGCATATCATTATAGAAAAAGGAGGAGACAGGAATGGATTTGCTGGAATTTGGAATGAAAAACAGGGAGAGCGGGTCGGGGCTGCTTCGCGCAGCAGCCAGAGGAATCCTTGAGATAGAAAAGAAGCGGGCGGACCTTTATGAGGCGTATCTGGGCAAAAAGAATATTTCCTGTCCGGATGACCCGGCTGCCGATGCCGCCCTGTTCGATAAGATACGTGAGACGATTGCGCATCAGAAACTGCAGTAGGTTCCTGCGTCCCATGTATCTAAGGCGCTGAGCACAGAATTGTGGAATGCATTGGAAAAAGTGACTTCTTTTCCGAACCATTCGGGTGCATGAAACGTCTGTGCCGCCTTTTCATCCGAAAATTCGACCTCGACGAGCATAAGGCCCTCAAATTTTCCTTCGAAGATATCCAGTTCTGCTTTCAGACCGTCTGAAAGCGGAACGAGATATCTTCTTTTTGTGAGAACGTTTCCGTCCGCTTTTTCCAGAAGATGTGCATACGCGTCTTTTGTGAGCGGAAGATTGTATTCTTCACGGATCATCAGACCGCTGCCTTTATAGGTCAGATAATACGTATCATCCTGACGGCGGACGCGCACGACGGGCTCTGTACACAGATAGGCCTGTTCGATCGCATGGCTCTGGTACTGGCTCAGATGTTCCGGGAGTGTTTTGACTAAAAATTTTCTTTCTATTTCCATAGATAAAGATCCTCCTCATATTTTGACAGGTCAATCAGCCTGATCTCTCAGGAAGAGTGTAACACGGTTTCCGGGATCGTGAAAGGGGCAGGATACCGGATTTTCACGTTGATTTTCGGGAAAGTCTCTGTTAAACTGGTACGGACGGAGAATCATGCTGTGCAGATCCGGGCCGGTCCGGAGAGTACAGGAATTATCAGCAGAACGGAGGAATCAAAGATGAGTAAGGTATTTGTATTTCTTGCAGATGGATTTGAAGAGATCGAGGGACTGACGGTCGTAGATATTCTGCGAAGAGCGCAGATCGAGACAGAGACGGTATCAGTTACGGGTAAAAAAGAGGTGCACGGAAGCCACGGGATCACAGTGTTTGCAGATAAACTTTTTGAGGAGATCAGCGGGGAAGACGCAGCTTTGCTTGTTCTTCCGGGCGGAATGCCGGGGACGCTTCATCTCGGAGCGCATCAGGGACTGGCAGAGCTTTTGAAAAAGGCTGTATCGGACGGAAAAAAAGTGGCGGCGATCTGCGCAGCGCCGAGCGTGCTCGGAGAACTTGGCCTTTTAAAAGGACAACGGGCGGTATGCTATCCGGGCTTTGAGGAAAAGCTTCTCGGAGCCGAGACGGGAACCGAGCCGGTGGCAGTGTCGGGGAATATCACGACAAGCCGCGGAATGGGCACTGCAATCCCGTTTGCTCTGTCTCTTGCGGCCCAGTTAAAGGATCAGAAAACAGCAGACGCGATCGGAGAAGGGATTATCTGGGATGTGCATTAGGCGGAACGTTGCACTTTTAGCAGGATTTTAGGCAAAAAGTGCTGGTGTTTTCGGTGCCCCTGTGCTATACTAGTTCAATGGCTGTGAACATGCATACAGAGGTTCCAGATATTTGTGAAACAGAAGTTAAGGAGGAGTACTTCACAATGAGTGTACAGGTAGAGAAACTGGAAAAGAATATGGCGAAGCTGACGATTGAGGTTTCCGCAGACGATTTCGAGGCGGCGCTGGAAAAAGCATATCAGAAAAATAAATCAAGAATCACGGTGCCGGGCTTCCGTAAAGGAAAAGCTCCGCGTAAGATGATCGAGAAGATGTACGGCGCAGGAATGTTCTACGAAGATGCAGCAAATGCAGCGATTCCTGAAGCATACGCAAAGGCTGTTGATGAGTGCGGCGAAGAGATCGTATCCCAGCCGGAGATCAGTGTGACACAGATCGAACAGGGAAAGCCGTTCATTTTTACCGCAGAGGTTGCGCTGAAGCCGGCTGTGACACTCGGCGAATATAAAGGACTGGAAGTAGAAAAAGCAGAGGTAGCCGTATCCGAAGAAGAAGTAGATAAGGAAGTAGATAAAGAACGCGAGAAAAACTCCAGAATGATCGACATTGACGACCGTGCAGTAGAAAACGGAGATATGATCAAACTCGACTTTGAAGGATCTGTAGACGGCGAAGCGTTCGCCGGCGGCAAGGGCCAGGATTATCCGCTTACGATCGGTTCCGGAAGCTTTATCCCGGGATTTGAAGAGCAGCTGATCGGAAAGAAGATCGGTGAAGAAACAGAAGTAAACGTTACATTCCCGGAGGACTACCATGCAGAAGAGCTGAAGGGGAAAGCGGCAGTATTCAAATGTAAAGTGAATGAGATCAAGGTAAAAGAGCTTCCGGAAGCAGACGATGAATTTGCAAAGGACGTATCTGAGTTCGATACGCTGGCAGAATACAGAGACGATATCCGTGCAAAGCTGCTTGAGAGAAAAACAGCGGATGCAAAACGCATCAAAGAGAACAGAGTCGTAGAGAAGGCTGTTGAGAATGCATCTATGGAGATTCCGGATGCTATGATCAATGAGCAGGTACGCCGCATGACAGACGACTTTGCAAGAAGGATGCAGTCTCAGGGAATTTCCATGGAGCAGTATATGCAGTTTACAGGAATGACTGCAGACCAGATGCTTGAGCAGATGAAGCCGGAAGCACTGAAGAGAATCCAGAACAGCCTTGTCCTTGAAGCGATCGCAAAGGCAGAGAATATTGAGATCAGCGATGAGCGCGTGGATGAAGAGATTGCAAAGATGGCTGAGCAGTATAAGATGGAGGCAGATAAGCTCAAAGAGATGATGGGCGAAGCCGAAAGAGAGCAGATGAAGAATGATCTGGCAATCCAGGCTGCTGTAGACATGATCCGCGATGCTGCAAAGGAAGTAGAGGCAGTAAAGGAAGAGACAGCAGAGTAAGAAAAGCAGTTTGATATCTTCGCAGACAGGAGGGATAGCAGGTATGAGTCTTGTACCTATGGTTATTGAGCAGACCGGAAGAGGAGAGCGGTCTTACGATATTTATTCCAGATTGCTGAAGGACCGCATTATTTTCCTTGGAGAGGAAGTGACGGATGTCAGCGCAAATCTGATCGTTGCCCAGCTTCTTTTCCTGGAGTCAGAGGATCCGAATAAAGATATCCAGCTTTATATCAACAGCCCGGGCGGTTCCGTGTCGGCCGGACTGGCGATTTACGATACGATGCACTATGTAAAATGCGATGTATCCACGATCTGTATGGGAATGGCAGCAAGTATGGGAGCATTTCTGCTGGCAGGCGGAGCAAAGGGCAAGCGTTTTGCCCTTCCGAACGCCGAAGTGATGATCCATCAGCCGTCGGGCGGAGCCCAGGGACAGGCTACCGACATTAAGATCGTAGCAGATAAAATCCTTCAGACAAAGAAGAAGTTAAATGAGATGCTGGCTGCCAATACGGGCCAGCCATATGAAGTGATCGCGGCAGATACAGAGAGAGATAATTGGATGACAGCCGAGGAGGCAAAGGCTTACGGGCTGATCGACGAGATTGTCGCGCCGAGATAAGAAGCTTATGGGGCTGTTGCAAAGGATGATTTGTGACAGTCCCACTTGTGGTTCTGCTGCAGGAACGCGTGGGCTTTTTGCAGCGGAGACCTTCCGGACGGATGCGCGAAATATGAATCACAGGCTATTGCCGTTGAATTAAGGAGTGAAAAAATGCCGGGTAAAAACGGAGAAAAAATCAGATGTTCCTTCTGCAATAAGACAGAAGACCAGGTTCGCAAACTGATCGCAGGACCAAACGGAGTTTATATTTGCGATGAATGTATTGACATCTGCTCAGAGATTATCGAAGAAGAGCTGGAAGATGAAGAGATCGCAGAAGAAATATCAGGCATCAATCTGCTCAAGCCGATGGAGATCAAAGCGTTTCTGGATGAATACGTGATCGGCCAGGATGAGGCGAAGAAGACTCTGGCCGTGGCAGTGTACAATCACTATAAAAGGATCACGGGCGGAAAATATCTCGATGTGGAGCTTCAGAAGAGCAATATTCTTATGCTTGGGCCGACCGGTTCCGGAAAGACGATGCTGGCGCAGACTCTGGCGCGTCTTTTGAATGTGCCGTTTGCGATCGCTGATGCGACGGCGCTGACAGAAGCCGGCTACGTTGGTGAAGATGTGGAAAATATTCTGCTGAAGATTATTCAGGCGGCAGATTATGATATAAAAAAGGCGGAATACGGAATCATTTATATTGATGAGATCGACAAGATCACGCGCAAGTCGGAGAATGCTTCGATCACGCGGGATGTATCCGGCGAGGGTGTACAGCAGGCACTGCTCAAGATCCTGGAAGGGACGGTGGCATCAGTGCCCCCGCAGGGCGGCCGCAAGCATCCGCATCAGGAGCTTCTGCAGATCGATACGACCAATATCCTGTTTATCTGCGGCGGTGCTTTTGAGGGGATCGACAAGATCATCGAAGCGCGCATGGACAAAAAGGGGATTGGTTTTAATTCCGAGATCGCGGAAAAGAACAAAAAGAATGTCGGTGAGATTCTGAAAAAAGCGCTTCCGCAGGATTTTATCAAGTTTGGTATGATTCCGGAGTTTGTCGGCCGTGTGCCGGTCGTCGTGTCTCTGGATGAGCTGGATAAAGACGCCCTGATCCGGATCCTGACCGAGCCGAAGAATGCGATCGTAAAGCAGTATCAGGGACTTTTCGGTCTTGACAATGTAGAACTGTCCTTTACGCCGGAAGCGATCGAGGCGATCGCTGAGAAGACGATCAAGAGAAAAACGGGAGCCAGAGGACTGCGCGCCATCATGGAGAGCGCTATGATGGACCTCATGTATCAGATCCCGTCGGACGATACGATCACGAAGTGTGTCGTGACAAAAGAGTCGATCCTGGGAGAGGCAGAACCGGAGCTGACGCACAGAGAAGAGCCTGTCGGCAGAAAGAAACGCAGGATAGGCATGATGGAAGAGACAGCATAGGCAGTGGGGAAAGTATGAGTGAGGTTGTAAAAACAATGCCGATGATACCGCTTCGGGGGCTTACGGTGCTTCCGACGATGGTATTACACTTTGATATCAGCAAAGATAAATTTGTCAAAGCCGTGGAAGCGGCTATGGCAGGGGAACAGATTATATTTTTAGTGACGCAGAAAAACCCGGATGATAACAGTCCGGGTTTGCAAAATTTATGCGAACTCGGCGTGATCGCAAAGATCCGGAATGTAGCAAAGCTTCCGAAAGAGCTGGTCCGCGTGATGGCGGAAGGGATACAGAAGGCGAAACTGACGGAAGTGACGGAGGCAGACGGATACTTGATGGGGCGTGTGGAACCGGTGGAGGAGCCGCAGATACCGCTCGGCGAACTGGAACGGACCGCTATGGTACGCGCACTCGGCGATCTGCTGAAGCGCTACAGCCAGCTGAATCCAAAGTTTGGAAAGGATATGATCCGCCAGCTTCTGGAAAACAATGATTTTGAAAAACTGACGATGGCGGTCTGTGTACATCTGCCGCTCCCGTATCAGCAGCGTCAGAAGCTGCTGGAAGCAGGCACGATGACGGAGCGGTATGAGCTCCTGTGCACGATGATCGTAAATGAAATCGAGATCATGCAGATCCGCAATGATATCTCGCAGCGTGTGAAAGAGCGCGTGGACAAAAACCAGAGGGAATACGTGCTGCGGGAGCAGATCAAGGTGATCCAGGAGGAGCTTGGTGAGGATACACTTCTTTCTGATGTGAAAAACTATCAGAAAGAAGCGAAATCGCTGTGTGCTCCGGATGAAGTGAAAAAGAAGATCATAAAAGAGACGGAAAGGCTGAAAAGCATCGGAAATAATTCTGCGGAAAGCTCTGTGCTGCGAGGGTATATCGAGACGCTTCTCGATCTTCCGTGGGATAAAGCGTCAGAGGACAACCATGACTTGAAAAATGCAGCCAGGATTCTGGATCAGGACCACTACGGTCTGGAAAAGGTCAAGGAGCGCGTGTTGGAGTTCCTTGCGGTCCGCAGTTTAAACCAGAAAGGCGACAGCCCGATCCTATGTCTCGCGGGCCCGCCTGGAACGGGAAAAACATCGGTGGCACGTTCCATCGCGCGTGCGCTCGGCAAGAAATACGTGCGCATCAGCCTCGGCGGCGTACGGGATGAGGCCGAGATCCGGGGGCACAGACGGACGTACGTGGGAGCGATGCCGGGAAGGATCGCGGCAGGGATGCGGCAGGCGGGAGTAAAAAATCCGCTTATGCTGCTGGACGAGATTGACAAGGTGAGCAGCGATTATAAAGGAGATACTGCGTCCGCGCTTTTGGAGGTGCTCGATTCGGAACAGAACTGCAGATTCCGGGATCACTATGTCGAGCTTCCGATCGATCTGTCAGAGGTCCTTTTTATCGCGACGGCGAATGACCTTCATACCATACCGCGTCCCCTGCTGGACCGGATGGAGATCATCGAAGTCAGCAGTTATACGGCGAATGAAAAGCTGCATATTGCAAAAGAACATCTGGTAAAAAAACAGCTGGAACGCCATGGCCTTGCCAGAAAGCAGCTGACGATCACAAAGTCCGCCCTGGCTCTTATCATCAGCGGCTATACAAAGGAAGCGGGAGTCCGCCAGCTTGAACGGAAGATTGGCGAGATCTGCCGGAAAGCCGCGCGGGAACTTCTCGAAA
>DVHT01000148.1 GCA_018711885.1 Candidatus Choladousia intestinipullorum
AGAGCTGGATCTGGTAGAGAGAAAATGTAAAGAGCTCGGAGTAAACGTAGCGCTGTCAGAAGTATGGGCAAAAGGCGGCGAAGGCGGCATCCGTCTGGCAGAAGAAGTGATCCGTCTGGTAGAGGAGCCGAACGATTTCACCTACAGCTATGAGCTGGAAGGAAGCATCGAAGACAAGCTGAACCAGATCGTACAGAAGATCTACGGCGGCAAGAGAGTCGTGCTGACGGCAAATGCACAGAAGCAGGCGAAAGAGCTGGAAGCACTTGGATACGGCAACTGCCCGATCTGTGTGGCAAAGACGCAGTATTCGCTGACAGACGATCAGACGAAACTCGGCGCACCGACTGATTTTGAAGTAACGGTACGCAACCTGAAGATCTCTGCAGGGGCAGGCTTTATCGTAGCACTGACCGGTGAGATCATGACGATGCCGGGACTTCCGAAGGTACCGGCGGCAGAGCGGATCGACGTAGACGAGACAGGAAAGATCTCCGGACTGTTCTGATTGACTGAAATACTTTATAAGGAGGAGATAACGATGGGTTTTTCAACAGTACCATGTAACGAATTTGTAGAAGTACTTGCTTCCAAAGCTCCCGTTCCGGGCGGCGGCGGCGCTTCCGCACTCGTGGGAGCGGTAGGTACGGCGCTTGGCAATATGGTCGGCAGCCTGACGGTAGGAAAAAAGAAGTATGCCGATGTAGAAGCTGAAATGTATGAGCTGAAAGCAAAATGCGATAAGCTTCAGGCAGAACTGCTCGCTCTTGTAGAGAAAGATGCAGAAGTATTCGAACCGCTTGCAAAAGCGTATGGAATGCCGCGTGCGACGGAAGAAGAAAAGGCAGAAAAAGCCCGCGTGATGGAGATCGTGCTGAAAGATGCCTGCGCAGTTCCTATGGAAATTATGGAAAAGTGCTGTGAGGCGATCGAGATCATCAAGGAATTTGCAGCAAAGGGTTCTGCGCTTGCGATCAGTGATGCAGGAGTAGGCGCAGCGTTCTGCAAGGCAGCGCTCAAAGGCGCCAGCCTGAACGTATACATCAATACAAAATCCATGGCAGACCGGGAATATGCGGCAGAGCTGAATGCAAAAGCTGATGCGATGCTTGAAAAATATCCGCCGATGGCAGATGAGATTTTTGAAAGCGTTCTGGGACGACTGAAATAAAAGAGCAAATACTGGAAAGGGGCAAGGCAATGGCAAAGCAGTTACTTGGTAAAGAGGTTACGGCTGCGCTTAATGAGAGAATTAAGGCAAAAGCAGCAGAACTGGAAGCAAAGGGTGTAAAGCCGACGCTGGGAATCATCCGTGTCGGAGAAAATGAAAGTGATATTTCTTACGAAAGAGGCGCAACAAAACGCTGTGAGACTCTTGGCGTTGCCTGCGAGAAGATTCTTCTTCCGGCAGACGTATCACAGGAAGAACTCCTGAAGGTGATCGACGATGTGAATAAGAACGACGCCATTCACGGCGTACTTCTGTTCCGTCCGCTGCCGAAGCATCTGGATCAGAGCACGATTGAGAATGCGCTCGATCCGGCAAAGGACGTCGATTGTATGACAGATGGTTCCATGTCCGGCGTATTCACCGGAAAGGCAATCGGATATCCGCCGTGTACACCGCAGGCATGCATGGAGATTCTTGATCATTACGGAATTGACTGCACCGGAAAGAAAGCAGTCGTGATCGGAAGAAGTCTTGTAGTCGGAAAACCGGCTGCCATGATGCTGATCAAGAAGAACGCGACGGTTACGGTATGTCACACCAGAACAGTCGATATGCCGAGCGTGGCAAGAGAAGCAGATATCATCATTGTAGCGGCAGGACGTGCAGGCGTTGTAGGCGCTGAGTATGTAAAGCCGGGACAGGTGATTATTGATGTAGGTATCAATGTAAATGCAGAAGGAAAGCTCTGCGGCGATGTAGATTACGCGGCAGTAGAGCCGATCGTTGATGCAATCACTCCGGTACCGGGCGGTGTCGGAAGCGTGACGACTTCTGTACTTGTAAGCCATGTTGTAGAAGCTGCTGCGAAGAAAGCAGGAATCTAAACATCAGATGACGGGGATGCTGCGCAGCATTTCGGAAGTGCTTTCCGGGAATGTGCAGCATCCTTTTTGCGCGATAAGCCCGTCAGAACAATGAGGAAAAGATGAAGCAGAAAAGTTTAAAAAAGAAAATGTTTGCCGCTGTGCTGATTGCGGCAGTTTCGGCGGCCGTTATCCCCAGGGCGCATATGGGAGCAGGGACGGTAAATGCGCAGGAACAGACATACGCCGGTGTGTATCAGGTGACGACAGCCACAGAAACATCCGGGCAGTTTGTCTCATTTGAGTATCCGGTAGTGACAGGGATCGACGGGTATGACCAGAGCATTGTGGAACAGATAAACAGGTATTTTAAAGATGAGGCAGTCAAAACGGTGCAGGAAGAAGCCCAGAACATGGAAGCTGTATATCAGGACATCCTGGAGTTTAATTCGGCTGCTGCAGACAGCCTGTGTTTTGAAGTAAAGTGCTCTGGTATCTATCTGGAAGGGGATATTCTCTCTGTACGGCAGGATTATTACAGCTACAGCGGCGGAGCGCATGGATACGGATTTCCGGTCGGCACTACGTTTGATCTGCGCACGGGAGCGGAGCTTACGATGGGAGAAATACTGGGCTGTGATGAGGCGACGGCGCAGGAAGCAGTCGTGGAGGCTTATCGGAAAGAAATCATAGGACAGGTAGAAAATATCACGGAAGAAAGCATCCGGGGATGTTTTGACATTATGGAATACTGGAAACAGGAGGATGGCATGTATGTCAATATCGCTCCGTATAACGTAGCATCCTATGCGGCCGGACAGCAGCAGGCGCTTGTGACACAGGAGATCCTCGATGCGGCAGCAAACAAAACGGCGGACGGCAGCGCACAGACAGAAGGCAGTGCGTCCGGGTCCGGTCAGGAGATGATCACGGTGATCGGCGGAATCCAGGCCCCGGCTTCGGATTTTATTTTTCCGCACAGCAGCACGGCGCTTCTGACTGACAGTGATCTTTTGCTGCTTGATGCAGAAACGGTAGAAGAGCGGCATTACCGCTCGCAGCTTGCAATCAATGAGATACTGGCACGTTACGGCTATACGTTTTCACCGGAACAGGGCGGTGCTGCAAAAGAGGCATATGACCAGTTTGAGGGAAAAGAGTGGTACGAACAGGCAAAATCATACTGCCCGTCTTCCTCGGCAAACGATATGCTGTACACGTATATCAGCGACACGGAGCTCCAGAATGTTGATCTCATCTGCGAATGGCAGAAACAGAACGGCTGTTATTATTAGTTGACGTTCAGCGAAAAATGTGCTATAGTTTTAGCGTGTAATTTATGAATTGCCATATCAAGTGCAGAAGAAGATCTGAAGAGGGAATCAGGTGAGATGCCTGAACGGTCCGGCCACTGTATACAGGGAGCGAGCTCCGGAGAACCATTGCGTACCCAATACGGCGCGAGAAGGAGGAGCAAGCAGCGAGCTGTGAGTCAGGAAACCTGCTTGGTATGAGAGATGAGCTTCCGGTAAAGCTGAACACTCCACGCAGCCGTATGGCTGTTGATTCCGTGACGGGGAAACGGATGGTCAAATGAAATGGAATGTTGTCTCGAGGCAATAAAATACACAAAATACCTCCTTGTTCTTTGGCAATGATCAGTCTCCGCAAAACTGACATGCTGAAGATACGTACAGATGACATTCCGCAAGTGAATCTGTACACAGACACGGCTTTTGCCTGCACTCCGCAAAGCAGGCAGGGCCGTGTTTTTATATGGATATGAAAGGATCGATCGGAGTGAAGAACAAGAAGCGAATTGCGGCATTTACTGTAATCCTTCTTTTGATTGCTGCAGGT
>DVHT01000149.1 GCA_018711885.1 Candidatus Choladousia intestinipullorum
CATAGATAAAATTTCTCACTCTGCCGTCTCCTCCTGCGCACGTTTTATCTGCATTTTCCTGCATCATTTCTGACATGATTATAAAAAAAAGAGACCTCCAAAGAAGTCTCCATTAGTTTTGCAGTTATTACCTTTCGCTTTATACTGTATCCGCCGTCACAGCCTTTACTGCTTTTAAAAATTTTTTTACCAGCCCGGAAGGGTTGGGCGAATAGAGAAGCCCGAACGGAATCGTATACTTCCAGACGACCGGTATCACCTTTAAGAGCGGGTGTACATTTTTCCAGTTTTCCACCACCATGAGAACGTCGTCGCTGTTCTCACATTGATTGAACACATCCACACTGTAAATATCAAAATCGACTACGTGGATCTGCGGATGATTTTTCCAGATATCGTCCCTTAACTCATCCACGTAATTGCTCCATCCGCGGTGCATCATTAAAAAGTTCTCTCCATGCAGGTCCTGCACCGTCAGCAGTTCTTTTGACGCCAGCCTGTGGTGAATAGAAACGGCGCAGCACAGACGCTGTCTCGAAAGCTCCATCCCCTCACACTGCCGCAGCTTCAGCATCGTCTCGTCAAAAATACCGGCGACTACATCAATGTTGACACCAAGATTTTTCAAGATCTCTCTTGCATTTTCCTGGCTGTTCATGAAAGGGATCATCTGGAACTTCATGTCCGGGTCCTTTTTCTGGACCTGTGCCCAGACTCCCATCAGCGGCTCGGCAGGCGTCATCGGAGAAGTCCCGATCCGTATGACATTGTCTTTTTCCTGCATGGCCTTTTTCGCCCGCTGTACCGATTCTTTGCAGTACTGGATGATATATTTCGCATCTTTATAGAGGGATTTGCCCGCCTCCGTCAGGATCAGCCCGCGGTGTGTCCGGATAAACAGTGAAAGGCCCAGATCTTTTTCCAGAAGATTGATCTGCTTTGTGACGGCAGGCGCGGTAATATACAGCGCTTCCGCTGCCTTATTAAAGCTTCCCATATCTGCAACAACAAGAAACGTTTCCAACTGAATGTTATACATGCGCGGGCCTCCTTCCCATCAGATGTCATTTTCTGTCTTCCTTTGCCTGGCGTTCGACAATACTCAGGTAATCCCTGTCCACCCGCTTTCTGTGCGGGACAAATCTTGCGGCCACGTTTTTGCCTCGGCTCTTCACATAAAAATAACCGATCACAGAAAAAATAAACGCCCCGATGAAATTGACGATCAGATCCTCCATCGTATCGAGAAGTCCGATATCCAGATATCCGTTGATCCCCAGATTTTCTCCGTTCACAACAGTCTCCGTGATATCTTTGATGCTGTAGACCACATTCCTTCCGGATGGGTTCAGCGCCACTGAATTGATCGTCTGGATGACGGTATCTTTCTGCATGTCGTACCCGATCAGCATATCCATGCCGAATTCAAAAAATTCCCATACGACGCCGATCGTCATGGAAAAGCAGAATGCCACGATCGCAGTGAACAGAGGAGACAGATGAAAGACTGTCTTCGGATTGCGGTTCAGAAAATCTACCATAGATAACCCGATCGCCGCTGCAAGAAAACCGTTCATCGTGTGCAGCACCGTATCCCAGAACGGAAATACCAGGTAAAACTCACTGATCTCTCCCAATATCTCCGCCGCAAAAATAAACACAAGAATGATGATTTCCAGTGTCGTCGGCAGTTCTACCCGGAACGTCACCTGGACCATGCTCGGGACAATGAGCAAAAACAAAGTCAAAATACATAGAAATACATTTTCATAATTCCGGTTCAGGACCTGCAGGACCAGCACCAGGATCACCAGTATACGAAGGATAAAATATACCATAAAAGAACTTCTGTGCTCTCTTAACTCCATGGAAAGCGCATCCGAAAATTCCCTGAACCATTTCTTCCGTTTCTTATTCTTTTTCATCTGTTCTCCTTTTTGCAACCTGCTGTAATGTCTTACTCCAAAATCAGTTCCGGCCTGAAATTCAGGTAATCTCCCGATACCAGTCTGTACTCGATCCCATTGACGTATCCTTTCAAGCTGTCATCGTACCTGTCTCTTCCATGGCAGTGGGAATAGATCACCTTGGATACGCCGTACGCCTCCGCCATCTCTGTAAAAGGACTTTCCTGCTCCCCGATCGTCGTCGGCGGATAATGAAGAAACATAATATACTTTTGATAGCCTGCTCCTGCCGCCATTTCCAGGGAAATCCTCAGCCGCTCCGTCTCCCTTTCCCGTATTTTCAGGAAATGCTCGATCGAATCTTTCCCTTCATAACAGTATCCTTTTGTGCCGACCAGTGCATAATCTTTGTAGGTATAAAAATTATTCTGCAGAAATTCCAGCCGGCCGGCAAACCGTTCGTTTAAAACAGACGTCTTCTTGGCGTCCCAGAACATATCGTGATTGCCGCGCAGAAGAATCTTCCTTCCCGGCAGCGCCTCTATAAATGCCAGATCCTTCTCGCACTCAGCCAGATTCTTCCCCCAGGAATGATCCCCCGTGATCACAAATGTATCCTCCGGATGGATCCGCTTCCTGCAATATTTTTCAATCTTTTTTTCGTGATTTTTCCACACTCTGCCGAATACATCCATAGGCTTATCCACGGAAAATGACAGATGAAAATCTCCCATCGCATACAGTGCCATCCCTGCTTCCGCTCCTTTATGCCTGCCTGATAAACGCCGCGATCTGAGCCATGATCTGTTTCATATTTTCCAGATCAGTCTGGACGTCTCCCGTCTCAAGCGAATGATTCGCGCCCTCCGTAAGATACAGCGGAATGTCCGATTTTCCGCAGGCAGCGGCAATTGATTCCGTCCCGGCCCACGGATCAGCCGTCCCGTGAAAAGCAATGCAGTCTCTTTTGGCAAACAAAAATGTCTGTTCAAGCGGCGTGAGGAGAATATTTCTCACCGAAATCCCCCGCTTTTTTGCATAAGCAGATGATACGATCGTACCGACACTTTTGGAAATGAACAGAATATCATCATACGCCTCCCACGGAATATCCTTCAGCAGTTCTTCCGCCTGGCCTAATGCATTGTAAAAGGTCTGTTCCATTTTCTCTTTGTCGCCCCTGATATTTTTTTCAAAATTTCCGTACGGAACGCTTATGATCTCATAACCGAGCCCCGCCGCAATCCTGCCTGCATAATACAGCAGGGGCTTTTCACACGTATATCCGATTCCCGGAAACAGCACGGCTGCTTTTTTATTCATATCTGCATCACCTGACCTCCTATTGCTTATGGCTGTTTTCTTCCTGTATGTTTTCCCAGCTTCTCAGACCGCTTCTTTTTTCTGGGCCGCGCCCTCTCCACGCTGGATAACAAACAGTGACGTTCCTGTCTTTTCATTGAAGACAAATTTTTCCGCGATCCACAGATCGCTGTATCGGCGCACATTTGAGACCACAAACTGCGGTTCGCTCGCATACAGGATGATCACTGCGTCTTCTTTCAGCATCAGGCGCGCTTTTTCAAAAAATTCAAAATAGAGCAGTTCAATTTCCCTGCTGCTCTTCGCCGCCGTCACCTGCGGCATATCGGTAAAAATTTCATCAAACAGGTACTTATGTTCAAATTCAAAAAAATCTTTGTTGATATAATAAATGCTGCAGCCTGCCATCTTCGTGTTAACGCCGGCTTTTTCAATGGCTTCTCCGAACAGATCCACTCCGTACATATTTCCGGCACGCACCGCATAATTGCGCTCAATCAGCATCGTACCGACGCCGCAGAATGGATCGAGGACCGCAGCCCCTTCTTTTAAGTACGGCCGCGCGAGCTGGGCTGCCAGCGCAGCGTTTACCGGATTCACGGAAGCCGCCACCACTTCTTTCCGGTAGGAAAAACGCCGGTCCGGTATCGTAAAGAATTTCAGTACCGGAAAATAAGTGCCGTCCCTGCGCTCCAGAAGGCGGATCTCCATCTCATAATCTGTCACGGAATTCACCAGTCTTCCGTTTGACTGACATTCCAGAGACTGCGCGATCCTTCTGATCAAAGTTCCTTTTTTTCTCTGGTCCACACGGCCCTTCAGCTCGATGCGGAACCGGAACGCAGCTTCGCCGCTGTGCAGTTCCTCCGCTTTTTTCAGCACATCTCCCGCGAGCAGCCGCCCGATCTCTTCCGGATCATCTGCCGGCAAAGCCGGTACCGGCACAGGATACAGCAATTCCGACCAGGTCCGGATGGAAAGAATATCGTCCGCACAGAAGCCACACAGACGCAGTCCCCCTGAGAGCATCACGATCCGGTGACTTCCGCCTTTTCTCATTGCTCTGCCAAGCCGTACCTGCCGGGCCGTAGCTTCCCGCTGGCAGCGGTTTGTCACAAGGATCATATCCGAGACCGTCTTACGTCCCGTAAAGGTGTGCGGCTCCGTTTTCTGATATTTCAATATCATATCCTGCAGCACGCGCATTTCTCCGGAAACATGTTTCTGTTCCTGTTCGCCCGCTTCCGTATTTCTGAGCGTATCGAGCCGTTCCTTCAGCGCGCCGAGCAGCGGACGATAGTCCATCCCGGAAATTGCTTTCAGATAATCTGCCCGGATAAATCTTGTCTCTTCTGACTGATAGGCATCAAAAAGAATCGGAAGCAGATCTTCCGATTCCATCTTTCCGAGAATGAGCGCTGCATTCTTGCGTACTTTGGGATCGTCATTCTTCAAAAGCTCCGTCAGCGTTTCGAAATCTCCACCGAGCAGGTATGCAAATTCACGTCTCGTTCTTTCCTCTTTCAGACTGTCGCGCAGTGCGATGAGATTTGTCCTCACCTGTTCTCCTGCGCAGATCTTTTCATAATACTCTCTGACCATCGTTCTCCTTACCCGGCTGCCTCGCGGCACTCCTCCACGTATTCCATCACATCGTCTCGAAACTCTTCCCATTTATCTTCGTGTTCCACGTAATACAGAGGACACTCTTTTCCGGTCACGTCGTAATGGCGGATAATATCCTCCCGTTCCAGCCCGTATTCCTCCAGCAGATATGCAGTGAGTCTGACACAGGATTCGTACGTCTCCTCCGTAAACTGGCCTGTTTCATCCAAATGGCAGTTCTCAATGGATACAGAAAGGTGGTTCATCGAATTGGACGCATATGCAATCTCTCCCGGCGGGACACATTCGATGATCTCTCCTTCAATCCCTATGACAAAGTTCGCGCTC
>DVHT01000150.1 GCA_018711885.1 Candidatus Choladousia intestinipullorum
TTTCTTGTTCTTGCGTTTGTCTTTGTCTTCTGTCCGCGAACCGGGAGTCCTTTTCTGTGACGGATACCTCTGTAGCATCCGATCTCCTGCAGCCTCTTGATGTTGAGTGCCGTATCTCTTCTGAGATCACCCTCTACCATGTAATGTTCATCGATGATGTCACGGATCTTTGCAACTTCTTCATCTGTCAAATCTCTGACACGCGTATCAGGATTTACATTCGCTGCAGCCAGAATCTTGTTTGAGCTTGTTCTACCAATACCGTAGATATAAGTCAAACCGATTTCTACACGTTTTTCTCTTGGTAAGTCTACACCAGCAATACGAGCCATGTAATTGTTCCTCCATTTTCTTTTATTGTTTCTAATTGAGGCAGTGATAGCCGCCCAGCCGCAGGCTCCTGCGGCCTTTCCACTCCATTAAGCCATGGACCTCTCTCGTGCGCCGAAGCTCGACTCCTGCGCTGTCTGCCGGAAATGGCGCTCCGGCAAACCGTCCTTGCAAGGCATGCTCATTCTGCGCACAGCGGTTTCGCACAGAATCGTGTACTGCCAAAATCCTGGACTGGTATTAAAAGCAATATCGCAACGAAATAAAATCCCAAACCATCTATATAATATAGAAAGAATTCCGTTCTCCAACAGTGGGGGAATTCCGTTTCTCGTTTATTTCATCGTATATTGTCACTGACGAGTGAGTATTCACCGTCATTCCGCCGTTTTCTTTTCGCACAATGCTTTCAGGTATGTGCTTAGCCCTGTCTCTGTTTGTGCTTCGGGTTCTCGCAGATAATCCGGATGCTTCCCTTTCTCTTGATAACCTTACACTTCTCACAGATAGGCTTTACTGATGATCTAACCTTCATGGTTAATCCTCCTTTCACCTTTGTCCTGTTTTTGAGCATAGAAAAATAGGCGCACTGCACCTGTGCTCACAAAGTACAGAAATCATTATAATACAGCCTTCCAAAAAATGCAAGCGGTTTTTTATCCATTTTCTATAAAGACAAAGCAAAGACAAACCGCGCCCGGCACGCAGAACGCAATCTGCAAGTACCGGGCGCGGCCCTTGTTTATCCTATTGAATGCAAAACAAGCTGTTTATTTTGCAGCACGTTTTTTCGTGCCTGCTTTTGCACTCCATGCATGCATCACCAGAGCGACAGCGATTACGCCGTAGCAGAGGAATACACGGAAGTATTCACCGATCGCCGCATCTCCGAAAAGATTCTTGCCGGCAGCCGGTGCAAGGATGAACAGCAGATGGAACAGTACACATCCAAGCAACGCCTGTGCATTCGTCGCGCGTACTACGGATGCACCGCCTACCAGGATCGCAGCGCCTGCATACAGGCCGACCTGTCCGTGCGCTCCGTATGTCTGGAATGCTCCCATGTTCTGTACGAAGATCAGCTGTCCCCAGCCTGCCAGAACCATAGAGAAAATGGTCGCTATAACGCGGACATGGTCTACATTGATACCGGAAGCGTTCGCTACCGTACCGTTCTGTCCGACAGCGCGGAACTGCTGTCCGAGCTTCGTCCTCATAATTACTATATTAAAGAGACAAAGCAGTGCTACTAATCCGAATGTGATCATCGGAATATTTACCATGGAAAACAGTTCTTTTACCGGAGGAAGCTGTGCGATCACTGCCACAACTGCCAGAGCGGCAATCTGGATGCCGAGTTTCTTTGCGTTCTTCTGATGGCTTCTCATGTAGCCGACCACAAGGATCACTGCGATGACTGCCGCGAACACCAGCACTGCCCGATGGAACGGCAGTCTCCACAATCCGTCCAGCGCTGAGGCAAATCCGTATTCTTTGGAAAGGTCCATCGTATTTGCAATACCGGTAGAACCTTTGATAGTCAGATCCGGATTATTGATCGGAATGATATTATCAAACACAAACAGGAACAGCAGCTGGTAAAGACCGTTTGCGAAATATCCGATTACCAGACCGCCGATCATCTCCTGTCCTTTCATCTTATTGAACAGTTTTCCGATCAGCCATCCAAACAGCGTTGCCAGCGGAACTGTCATAAGCGCAGCCAGAGCAAAACCGCCGATGCCCGGAATCTTCCATTCCAGAACGAGCAGGCAGGCGATCTGCGCTGCCATTGCTCCGGCCGTAATGGCAAAGTTGATGCCCATTCCGGCTACGATCGGGATAATCAGCGAAAGTACGATAAACATGTTTCGTGAAAGACGTCCAAACAGTTCATAAATCACATAGGAAGGCGTATATCCCGAAAATACCATACAAACCGCGCAGAGGACGATAAACATAATAGTTACGATGTTATTTCGCGCAAAATTGCGCACCTTGCTCTTATCCACGGCTGTCACCTCCCGACTTGGTCAGAGCATACAGAATGATACCCTGAGAAATGATGATTCTGAATACCTCAGAGATCGTACTCTGCGGAACAATCGCATTCGCTACCGGCATACCCAGTGTCAGCACACCCTGGAACAGGAAAGTACCAATGACAACGTGGCTGATTTTCGCGCGGGAAGTCGTAGCACCTCCGAGCAGAATCGCGGAAGCTGCCAGGAAGCCCATCATACGCGGCGCCTGATACAGTTGGATAAAACCGAAACTCTGTGAATATACGATGATCCCGACTGCACCGAGCATGGTAGAAAGCATCGTACCAATAATACGCATTTTGTCTACATTAATGCCTGTCGCCTCTGCAAAACGCGGGTTCGCTCCGGCCGCCGACATGGCAATACCGGTCTTTGAACGCATGAACAGCCATACAAGGAAGCAGCACAGCGCAAAGAACAGCAAAAGTCCCGTCGGAATCGTAACTCCGAATATATCAAAGGAAAGGAAATCATTCAGCAGATGCAGATACGTCGTCTGCAGGCCGATCGTGGTACGAAGTCCTTTACCGAGCGGCCATTTCATGATATTGCTCGTAAACGGCAGAACCAGCCATGCAATACACATGAGCGAAACAACAGAGAAACCAACGTACGTGGTAACGCTCATCTCGCTTCCTTTCAGACGGTTCAGCAGCATACCGTAAAGGCATCCCGTTACAGCCGAGATTGCCAGACCGACTATGATCGCAAAGAGGAATCCGCCCCATCCGCTCAAGCCGAACTCAATACAGAGCAGACCGCCGAGCAGACCGCCGATAATACCGATCGGAAGACCGAGGTTCAGGCTGATACCGCACTGGATACCCGGCAGCATCGCCAGTACGAGTACGCCGTTCATACCGAGACGTACTAACGTATTGCTGATCTGTCCCGGCAATGACAGATTATAAATAAATGCCAGCAGACATAACAGTATGTAGAACAGTCCGATCAGCAGACGCGGGAATCCAAGCTTTTTCACGAGCGGCGTGTAGAACAGAACTGTCAGCGCAAGGATCAGAAGACCGATTGCACTCGTCGTAAGCGTTTTTCCCTGACGCATGATCACACCAGTCGCTCCCGGATTCATACCGCTCTGGGCAAGCGCGCGGTCATACTGCGTCTCAAACGTATCGCCCTGCTGGGCTACCAGACTTGTAATGGTAGGCTTAAGCGCCTCCATAATATCATCCGTAAGCGCCGGGAAGACCAGCTTGATCTCTTCGCAAAGAGCGGTATAAGCCTGATCTACCTCTTCCTGCAGCGCAAGCATCTCTTCTGTCGCTTCGAATCCGGAGAGATCGACGGTCTCCTCCATCATCTCCATATCGCCGCCCATGTCATCTCCCATAGCGGCGTCGCCTTCTACGGCCATTTCTTCTTCCGCGGAAGCGTCAGCAGCTTCCGTAGATGCTTCTTCAGAAACTACTGCTTCTTCATTCTCTTCAATATAGCGCGCCTGCGCAGCCGCCTCTTCTGCAAAATATGCTTCCTGAGCTTCTGCAAGGACGTTCAGCGCTTCTCCCAAAGGCTCCGTATTGATCGACGTCAGATCAACGGAACCGATGCCTTCTTCTTCTGCCAGTGCACGCGCTTCTTCTTCCGCCTGTGCGGTCGCCTCACGGATTTCTTCCATGCCGCCGCCTTCTTCGCGGACCTTTGCAGTCGCTTCCGCTTTTGCAGCTTCTACGTAAGCGTCTACGGCGCCCGTGCCGGCCGTATCGAGGATCGCCTGCAGCCTCATCTCACTGATCAGTGCCTGTCCTCGCTGCGAGGTACGTGAAGTCACACCGTACAGGCCTACGCATCCGAAGATAATAGCAACGATCACGATCACAATACACGCAATCTTCTGTGATTTCTTTACCTTAAGCTTGCCCATGTGCTTCACCTCCCCGTTCCGGTTTAATGCCTGACATAGCGAGACCGAAGTCCGCGTCAGAAGCATCTACCGGCAGTACATCCACGACCGTGCCTTCCGAGACGATCGCAATATTATCGCAGATCGAACGCAGCTCCATCAGCTCGGAAGATACCATGACAACGGTCATTCCAAGTTCTCTGTTCAGCTTCACAAGCGTCTCCAGCACCAGCTTTTTAGCACCGATATCGATACCTCTCGTCGGTTCTGATACGAACAGCAGCTTCGGATTCATCGTGAGCGCACGCGCGATACAGACCTTCTGCTGGTTGCCGCCGGAAAGCGTTCCCGTATGCTGCAGCGGCGAGAAACAGCGGATATCCAGTTCTTTTATCATATCCTCCGCATGTTTGCGGATCGCTTTCGTATCTTTCTGTGTTGCGCAAAGGAATTTCTTTGTATAATCGCCATTGACCTGCATGGCGTTAAACACGATATTGTCCTCGATCGACTCGCCCAGCAAAAGGCCGACCCCCCGGCGGTCTTCCGAAACCATAGCCATACCGCTTTCCAGCACGCCTCTGGCGTCGTTCAGCTTGACCTTCTGGCCCATGAATTCCACATCGCCTTCGGCGTCATAAACACCCATGATACCGTTCGGGACACCGATCTTTCCCTGTCCGGCCAGACCTCCGATCCCGAAAATCTCTCCCTGATGTACTTCAAAAGAAACATCCTTGACCATCTCGCCCGGCATATCCACGACCAGATGGCTGACCTTCAGGGCAATCGGCGTATCATCTGAAAATTCACGCGGTTTTGCCGTCACAAGTGAAAATTCACCGGATCCTCCGGAACGCCCGATCATCATCTCGGCAAGCTTCACCGCATTCGTCTCCGATGTCGGACAGGATGTGATAAACTGACCGTCACGGAGAATCGTAATGTTGTCCGCCGCACTGATAACTTCATCCAGACGGTGCGTGATAAAGATGATCGCAATTCCTTTTGCAGCGATCCCTTTCATTACTTTCAGCAGCTGTGCCGCCTCACTCTCTGTAAGAACAGCCGTAGGCTCGTCAAATACGAGGATTTTCACACCCTTTTTATCGATTTCACGTGCGATCTCCACGAACTGCATATAACCTACCGGCAGTCCCTGTACCATTGTGTACTCACTGATATCCATTCCCACACTGTCCAAGGCGGTACGCGCATCTGAAGCCATCTTTCCCATATCCAGTGATTCCATTTTAGAACCGAAAATACGTGACATAATATTCGGTTTGGTAATCTCGCGATTCAATTTAATATTCTCGGTAATTGTAAATCCGGGCAGAAGCATAAACTCCTGGTGAACCATACCAATTCCCTTCAGCATCGCGTCATGCGGAGAGGCAATAACCGTCTTTTCTCCGTCAATAAAAACTTCGCCGGAATAACCTCCGGTCTCATGAATCACGGGCATACCAAAAAGAACATTCATCAATGTACTTTTTCCGGCACCGTTTTCACCCAACAGCGCATGTATTTCACCCGGACGGATCTTCAGCGATACATTGGACAGAACAGTATTTTCACCGTATTTCTTGGTGATATCCTTCATCTCCAGAATGTATTCTGCAGCCAATTTCTTTCCTCCTTCTTTACTCCAAAAATGACCCGCCTCAACGCAGGTGAAGCGGGTCGGCATTTCATTTTTGTTTATGATCCGCAGATCTTTAAAGATTAGCTGAGGTAATCGTTAAAGTCTACCGGAGTAAGCAGAACTGTGTAGTAATTGTCAAGTGTTGTTCCGTCTGCATTTACATAGTTTTCTACAATTGCGCCGTCGCATTTGGACTGGAACAGCTCAACAACTTTGTCATGATCGTTCTTTTCTGTGATCTCGCCCTCGATATAGCCCTTCGCATATTCAACGCCTACTGCAACGATCGTCATGTTTACCGGTGACGGCCATGTTGAGTAACGTCCTACTGCGTCATGCTCTGCCAGTTTTTCTGCGATAGCCTTGAGTGCTTCTGTGTCATCGCCGCCAACAGCGATCTCAAGTCCGAGAGATGCCGGGAAGCCATGATACGGGCTCGGACAGCACGGCTGCGGATAGTAAGCATTCGGCTGGTCTAATACAGCTGCCTGAAGCGGCTCCTGCATAGAGCAGTTTGTTGTGAAGAAAGCAACTTTCTTTCCTGCATACTCTTCCATCTTAGCCGGCACATCTTCAAGGATAAACTGCTGTGCGCCGGATACACCGGAATCACCTGTCGGGTCCGGAGCGGTTGCCTCAACGTACTCAACACCGAGCGCTGCACAGTTCTCTTCC
>DVHT01000151.1 GCA_018711885.1 Candidatus Choladousia intestinipullorum
CATAAAAGAAGGTCAGAGGAAGGGACGTCTGGAAATGATATGCCATGCCTTAAAAAACGGCGCTGCATCGGAACAGCTGAAAGAACTGCTGGGAGTAACGGAAGAAGAGCTGGAGGCGGCCGGCAGGATGATGAACACAAAATAGCTGATGTTCTGGTTCTGCTGTATTCATTCCGATAATATAATTTTAGAAAGGACAAGTTGCGGGGGAATAGTGTGCAGCGCAGATGGCGGAAGAAAGCAATTCCTTTTCTACAACTGGCAGCGGCGGTGATTCTGACTGCTGCCGCTTTATATCTGCTGTACCGGTATGCGCAGTACGGCCAAAAGCAGAAGGAAACTATGGCAAGGACATCCGGCGGGGAGGGTCAGATCGTGGGACAGGAGACAGACTCCCGTTCTGATCCGGACCGGAAGGCGGAGGGTCTGGATGGACCGCTCCCGGATACCATTTTGGTAAGAATCATGGGAGCGGATTTTCAGGACCGTGTTCATGAGCGTGTGGTCGTTTCATGCAAAAAAGGCTTTTCAATGGAGGTCGGGCAGCGGGAAAAAGCGTACGCGTCAGGTGAAACGCTGACAGTGCAGTCTTCCGAACTTGAGCAGCGAGAAATTCTGATGCTTGAGGGAAACGATGAGGCGGCACTTTGCATAGAGAGTATTGAACGGGGAGACGGCATCCCGCAGTATAAAGGAAAGCTGTATCTGATAAGAGAAGAAGAAGGGATCAGTGTGATTAACGAGATCGCTCTGGAGGAATACTTATACAGTGTGGTATCCAGCGAGATGCCTTCTGATTATCCGGAAGAAGCGTTAAAGGCGCAGGCAGTATGTGCGCGGACGTACGCAGTAAACTGTATCAGAAACAGACGTGACGGAACGACATATGAGGATGTAGATGACAGTGTTTCTTATCAGGTCTATAACAATCAAAGAAGTACGAAACGTTCCCGAAAAGCAGTAAAGGAAACTGCAGGAGAGATTCTTCCGCTGGAGGAAATCCAGTATTATTCGACTTCCTGCCTGTCAAAAGGCCGCACGGATCTGGACCAGGAGGAGAAATTCCGCGAGTTTTTATCGTCCCCTCCGCAGGAAGGGGCAGAATATCATTCTCCGTGGCTTCGCTGGTCCGTGGGGGTGCCGGCCGCAGAGATCGCCGAAACGCTGCAGGCGGAGTACGGAACGGAAGCTGCCACTGACGGAAGTTCCAGTTCCGGTAATAAGGATCGGGAAATCCTTCGGATTGATTCGATCGTACGGCGCGGAGATGGACAGATCCAGTCCATGACTGTTTCCTGCGGCGGGCAGTCGTATCCGATAGAAGGAGAGTATAACGTAAGAAGATTATTAGGCTCTGCCAGGGCAGAGATCCAGCTGCAGGACGGAACGCAGACATCGGGGATGCAGCTTTTGCCCAGTGCGTATTTTTATCTGGACAATGCAGGAGAGACAAAGGGGCAGGAGAGTGCATCCAAAAACGACGAAACGGAGGCCGGTGCAGAGACAAAAAGCGGCGTCTATGAATATCAGCTCAACGAGACGGTATGGTTTACAGGCGGCGGGTACGGTCACGGGAATGGCATGAGCCAGTACGGAGCGGCCGGCATGGCATCGGAAGGGCTGGACTATAAAGAAATCTTAGAGTATTATTATCAAGTAAGTGTGATCAGCAATCCATAAAAGGCGGACAGTGATGAAGGTAGTAAAAACGGCAATTGACCTGATCTACAAGTTTATGAGAAAAATGGCGGAAGACCGTGTCAGAGCGCATTCGGCGGAAGCAGCTTTTTTTATTATGATGAGTGTTTTTCCGGTACTGATGCTTCTGCTGACGCTTATTCAGTACACGCCGCTCAGCCAGAGAGACGTCGTAACGGCGATCGAACGGATCACGCCGTTCGAGGTGGGACCGCTGCTGGAGCCCCTTGTTGAAAGCATTTACCGCCAGTCCACGGCGCTTTTGTCGTGGTCGGCGATCATTGCCGTCTGGGTGGCCGGGAAAGGGATTATGGGACTGACAGACGGGCTGAATTCGATACAGGGGGTCACGGAGACGAGAAATTATTTCATCGTCCGGTTTCGGGCTGCATGTTATACGCTTGTCATGATCGTGGCCTTGATCATCAGTCTGGTAATCCTGGTATTCGGATATACGTTTCAGCGGTATCTCAGAAGGAACGTACCGTTTTTGGAGGAACATTCAGACGTCATGCTGCTGCTCCCGACGGTCATTGCACTGATCATCCTGATCCTGCTTTTTCTGGCAATGTATACATTTCTTCCCAATAAAAAGAAAACGCTGAGAAGCCAGTTCCCGGGCGCTGTATTTGCGGCTTTTTCGTGGGCGCTGTTTTCCTATGCGTTTTCTATTTACCTTGACTATGCGACAGACATGTCTGTGCTTTACGGCAGTCTGACGACTCTTGTTGTCGTCATGCTCTGGTTGTACAGCAGTATGTATCTGCTGTTTATCGGAGCGGAGATCAACCATTATATAGAAGCGCCGGAAGCGTTCAAATGACAATCTCTGACCTAAAAAAGGCAACACAAAAGTAAGCTGCTGTTAAATGCGCAAAAAAACAAGGCATTTAGCGGCAGCCTTATTTATTTTTCTATTTTTTTAAACGTCTGATATCATTCACTAACTGCTGGATATGTGATCGTTTTTCAGGAGACAATCCATCGACCTCTATAAATTGTCTTGAATCCAGTTCAAGTAAAAAATCACTGCTAACGGAAAAGAAGGCGGCAATACGTGTCAGCATGTCTATTGACGGAAGTATATTATTGTTTTCCCAATTCGAAACCGCCTGTTTAGTCACACCAAGTTTGTCTGCCAGTCCTACTTGAGTCAAGCCGTAAGATTTCCTCAGCTTTTTAATTCTTTCGCCAAACATCAATCTACCTCCTTCTTGCAAAGTATCATAAGAAAAACTTGAGTTTCCGCAAACTGCA
>DVHT01000152.1 GCA_018711885.1 Candidatus Choladousia intestinipullorum
TGACAGCGTGTGGGGGCTGTCAGGTGTGAGTTATGAAATATATTAGCTGTTTGCTAATATGGCTATACTATAAAGGATAAATGTGTTCAAAATATGTCTGCTTTCTAAAAAAAATAGGAAAAAAATTAAAAAAGACAAATTAAGAAAAAGAAATTCCAATTTCTGGTGATCTATGATACAATGAGCGCGCAGTGGCGGACACTGGAAAAGCAATAATAAGGAGTTTGTTCGGGAAAGGAGCATGGATATGGCAGCTACGGATGTCGGAATCGATCTTGGGACAGCCAGCATACTGGTCTATGTCAGAGGAAAAGGAGTTGTTTTGAAGGAGCCGTCTGTCGTTGCGTACGACAGAGATACCAATAAGATAAAGGCGATCGGAGAAGAAGCCCGGCTGATGCTCGGCAGGACTCCGGGGAATATTGTAGCTGTCCGTCCGATGAGAAAAGGCGTTATTTCTGATTATACAGTGACAGAACAGATGCTGAAGCATTTTATCCAGAAAGCGATCGGCAAGATGTCTTTCCGGAAACCGCGTGTAAGCATCTGTGTGCCGAGCAGTGTCACGGAGGTTGAAAAAAAAGCGGTAGAGGATGCGACGTATCAGGCGGGAGCGAGAGAAGTCCATATTATTGAAGAGCCGATCGCGGCGGCGATCGGAGCCGGTATTGATATCTCGCGTCCGTGCGGCAATATGATCGTAGATATCGGCGGCGGTACGTGCGATGTCGCAGTAATCTCGCTGGATGGGATCGTTGTGAGCACGTCGATCAAAGTTGCCGGGGATGATTTTGATGACGCTATCGTAAAATATGTGCGGAAGAAATACGCACTGATGATCGGAGAACAGACGGCGGAGGAGATCAAGATCACGATCGGGACAGCCTTTGAAAAGCCGGAGCCGAAAGTGATGGAAGTAAAGGGCCGTGATATTGTAACGGGCCTGCCCAAAACCATCCGTGTGACTTCGGAGGATACACGCGACGCACTGAAAGAGGTGACGGGACAGATCGTAGATGCTGTCCACAGCGTACTGGAGCGCACGCCTCCGGAACTGGCAGCCGATGTCGTCGACCGTGGAATCGTACTGACAGGCGGCGGCGCTCTCCTGAGCGGGCTGGAGGAACTGATCGAGGCACGCACCGGCATTAATACAATGACTGCAGAAGATCCGATGACCGTCGTAGCAATCGGCACAGGAAAATTTGTTGAGCTGATGGCGGCGAATGGAAAGACGGTTGAAAAATAGAACACACAGCAGACAGAAAAATGATCGGGGACGGGCGTACGCTGCGTCCCCGATTCTGATGAAAAGAGAGGGGTCCTACAGAGACGATGGAGAAACTGGAAGGATACATAGACCACATTATATTCCGCAACAGCGACAACGGGTATACCGTGCTGGTACTGAGTACATCCGGGGAGGAGATTACCTGTGTCGGCACGCTTTCTTACGTAGGGGAAGGCGAGAAAGTCGAACTGCAGGGGCAATACATATCCCATCCATCCTACGGGGAACAGTTTAAAATTGAATCGTATACGGTGAAAGCGCCGGAAGACGAAGAGTCTGTGGAGCGGTATCTAGGCTCCGGCGCGATCAAAGGGGTCGGCGTCGCACTTGCGGCCAGGATTGTGCGCCATTTCGCGGGAGATACCATCCGGATCATAGAAGAAGAGCCGGAACGGCTGGCAGAGATTAAAGGGATCAGCGAGCGCATGGCACGTGAGATCGCAGCTCAGGTCTACGAAAAAAGGGACATGCGCAAGGCAATGATCTTTCTTCAGCAATTCGGGATCACGACGGCGCTGGCTGTAAAGATTTACCAGCAGTATGGGCCTGAACTTTATAAGGTCATACAGGAAAATCCCTACCGTCTGGCGGAAGATTTAAGCGGCGTAGGCTTTCGGATCGCGGATGAGATCGCGATGCGCGCAGGCGTGCAGGCAGACTCGGAATACCGGGTAAAGTGCGCTGTGTTTTATGTCCTCGGACAGGCAGGCGCAGAAGGAAATGTCTTCCTGCCGAAGGAACGTCTGATGGAAAAGGCGGAGCAGCTCCTCGGAGTAGCGCTTTCTGATATCGACCATTATCTGACAGATCTGGCGGTCGAACGCAAGATTGTCATCAAACAGGAGGAAGACCAGACGCGGGTCTACAGCGCATCTGCATATTTTGTGGAGATGAGTACTGCCCGGATGCTGTGCGACTTAAACATGAAAGGAGAAGTCGATGAGTCCGCAGTGCTGACTAAGATTGCATCCATTGAAAAAGAGACAGGCACGATTCTGGACGAAAAGCAGAAAGAAGCCGTCACAGAGGCGGTACGCTGCGGCCTGCTTGTCATTACCGGAGGACCTGGAACAGGAAAGACGACGACGATCAACACATTGATTTCCTATTTTGAATCAGAAGGGCTTCAGATCCTGCTGGCAGCACCCACGGGGCGCGCTGCAAAACGGATGACGGAAGCTACCGGATATGAGGCGCGCACCATTCACCGGATGTTGGAGATTTCCGGCCTGCAGGAAGAACAGGCGGGAGGTTTCGAGCGGAATGCGCAGAACCCGCTGGATGCGGATGTCATTATTATCGATGAGATGTCGATGGTTGATATCTATCTGATGCATGCGCTTCTGGATGCGGTGACGGTGGGAACACGTCTGATCATGGTAGGCGACCGCAACCAGCTTCCATCTGTCGGGCCGGGTAGTGTGCTGAAAGATGTGATCGATTCCGGGAAAGTGCCGGTCGTCCGTCTGACGAGGATTTTCCGACAGGCGTCGGAAAGCGATATCGTGATGAATGCGCATAAGATCAACAGAGGAGAACCCGTTGCGCTGGATAACAGGAGCAGAGACTTTTTCTTCCTCCGCAGAACTGATGCAAACGTGATTATCAGTATTGTCATACAGCTCATCCGCGAAAAACTGCCGCGCTATGTGGACGCGAAGCCATATGACATTCAGGTTCTGACACCGATGCGGAAAGGGCTTCTGGGCGTGGAGCGTCTGAACCGGATCCTTCAGGAATATCTGAACCCTCCGGCACAAAAGAAACGCCAGCATGAGCAGAACGGTACGATCTTCCGTGAGGGAGATAAGGTCATGCAGATCAAAAACAATTATCAGACGGAATGGGAGATCAGAGGGCGCTACGGGATTCCTGTTGAAAAGGGTATCGGAGTATTTAATGGAGACATGGGGATTATCCGGGAAATTAATCTGCAGACGGAGCGGGTGACGGTGGAATTTGACGAACAGCGTATCGTGGAATATCCGTACAGCAGTCTGGAAGAGCTGGAACTGGCGTATGCAGTGACGATCCACAAATCGCAGGGAAGCGAGTATCCGGCAGTTGTGATCCCTCTTCTGTCCGGGCCGCGTATGCTGATGAACAGAAATCTTCTGTATACGGCAGTGACTCGGGCAAGAAAATGTGTTACAGTAGTAGGAGATGATGTTACGTTCCGGCAGATGATCGAAAATACGTCCGAACAGAAGCGGTATACGGCGCTTGCAAGACGCATCGAAGAACTGTCTGACGGTCAGTAGGTCATTCGCAGAGGCAGACGGGGAGAGAACGGGACTGCCAGATGAAAGAAAAAAGAGAACATCCCCTCAGGCAGGCTGGATCCGGTCTGCTGAAACTTCTGTATCCTCCGAGGTGCATCCTCTGTGATGAGGTGCTGCATCTCCGGGAGCATGGATGCTGCAGCTCCTGCAGCGCACATCTTCCCTGGATTACCGGCCCGGTCTGTATGAAATGCGGTAAACCGGTAGCGTCCGCAGAAAAGGAGTACTGCGACGACTGTATGAAATATCCGCATGAATTCGACTGCGGAGCCGCACCGTTTACCTACACGGGACGGATGGTGCAGTCGGTCGTGCGGATGAAATTCGGAAACCGGCGCGATTACATTGCGTTTTATGCAGAAGCGATGGAACAGGCTTTGCAAAGCCGTCTGGAACGATGGCGGCCGCAGGCGATCATTCCTGTGCCGATGCATCCCAAAAAGAAGCGCAGAAGGGGATATAATCAGGCGGAACTGCTGGCAGAGGAGTTAAGCCGCCGTACGGGGATTGCGTACGAGGGCAGTCTTTTACGGTGCGTCAAAATGACAGCGCCGCAGAAGCAGCTTGGAAGAATGGACAGGAGGAAGAACCTGCGGGGGAGCTTCGTCATGTCCAGACAGCGAACGGGACTGGAGCGTGTTCTTATCGTGGATGACGTATATACGACCGGCAGCACGATAGATGAGATCAGCAGAGTCCTGAAAGAAGACGGGATACGACACACTTTTTTCATAGTTTTGTGTACGGGAAAAGGAAAAAAGAAGGTATGCACAGAAAAAAAGTTGTGATATAATAATTCAGAATATACGTATTCAGGCAGAGAAGGAGGATACAGAATGAGTGCGCTGAGATTATGGCTCAACAGTTATTTAAGACTGTTTACCGGGCCTATTTCAAGAATAACATTCACGAATGTTCTGGAAATACTCATTTTAGCCGTACTGGTATACAATGTCCTTCTGTGGATAAAAGATACAAAGGCTTGGACTCTGCTCAAAGGTTTCGTCGTTTTGGCAGCGTTTGTCATGGTGGTATATATTCTGCAGATGCATACATTGATCTTTATTGTGAGCCGGGGGATTGATATCGTGATCCTTGCAGTTCTGGTCATTTTCCAGCCGGAACTGCGAAAGGCGCTGGAGCAGCTGGGAGAAAAGCAGATCGTGGCATCGCTGGTTCCGATCATTGATACAAACCGCACGGTTTCAGAGCGTTTCAGTGACAAGACGGTAAATGAGATCGTGAAAGCATCGTTTGAGATGGGACGCGCAAAGACGGGAGCGCTGATCGTCATCGAACAGAATATCCGGCTGGATGAATACGAACGGACCGGGATCGTGCTGGATTCTGTGGTGAGCAGCCAGCTTCTGATCAATATATTTGAACATAATACGCCGCTTCATGACGGGGCAGTGATTATCAGAGAGAACAGGATTACTTCTGCGACCTGTTATCTTCCGCTTTCTGACAACATGATGCTGAGTAAAGAGCTGGGAACGCGGCACAGGGCCGGAGTCGGTATCAGTGAAGAGACAGACTCTTTTACCATTATCGTTTCAGAAGAGACGGGGGCGGTCTCCATTGCTTATAAGGGAGAACTTCAGAGAAATATCACTCCTGAGATCCTGAAAGAGCGGCTGGTTGTGCTTCAGAACAAATCCGTGACTCCAAAGAAATTTAAATTCTGGAAAGGCAGGAGTAAACATGAAGCGTAAATTAACCGGCAATCTGGGTTTGAAATTACTGTCGCTTATCATGGCGTTCTTCATCTGGCTTCTTGTCAGCAACATAGACAATCCTACTGTATCCCGGCTGTTCCGCGAGGTGAAGATCAATATTATCAATGAGGACAGTGTGACTGAGATCGACAGGGTGATGGGAATTGTTTCCGAGGATACGGTAACGCTCAGGGTAACAGCGCCGGAAAATATACTGAATACACTGACGCGGGATTCCTTTACCGTGGTCGCGGACATGGAAAATCTCACTGAGATGAATACTGTTCCGCTGAGTGTGACATGCAGCAATCCGTCTGTGACGTGGGATCGGATTGAAATTCTTCCTTCTTCTTTAAAGGTGGAGCTGGAGCAGAAAGAACAGAGCGAATTTGCAGTCACCATCACGACGACAGGAGATGTCGCGGAAGGATATGAAGTCGGAAGAATGGAAATTGTCCAGGGAAAGACGGTGCAGATCGCAGGACCGGAAAGCGTGATCAACCGGATTGGCCAGGTGGTGGCTACCGTAAGCGTCAATTATATCAGTTCTGACCAGAGACTTCCGGCTCAGCTGCAGGTATACGATAAAAACGGTGATCCAGTATCGATGGACCGCCTGCAGATTATGGATTCCACTGGTGTGCTCCTGTCAGATAACACGGTGATGGTTGATGTATCGCTGTGGGAAAAACAGAGTATTCCAATAGAAGTGAATGTCAGCGGAACTCCGGCGGACGGATACCGGCTGGCCGGCGTGTCTGTCGTTCCGGACAGCGTAAATCTTGCCGGAACGGAAGCAGCGTTTGAGTCGCTTGGCGGAACACTCATGCTGAATGATGCGATTTCTGTGGAGGGCGCGACAGAGAGTTTCACTCTGGACTATGACCTGACAGAGATCATTGCACAGTATTCTGAACTCAAGCTGGTGGATGAAGCGGATCCGACGGTCACAGTGTCGGTGCAGATTGAACAGAGCGGAGACCATACACTGGCTATTCCGCTGTCCGCGCTGGAGGTGCTGAACCGTCCGACCGATATGAACCTTGCTTTTTCACCGGCGGATGAGATATCTGTGGTGATTCATTCGGATGGCGAGAGCGCTCCGATCCAGCAAAGCCAGATCATAGCGAGCATTGACCTCAGTGTCTGCGCGGAGGAAGGCACGTACGAGATACCGGTGAATATAGAATTGCCGGAAGGGTATACACTGGTTTCTGAGGTGAAGCTTGTTGTAACAGCAACGAAACCTGTCGTCGAAGGCGCCAGCTGATATCAGGCCGGTCCCGCACAGACAGGAAAATTACGAGACAGACAGGAGCTCAAAGACCGGAGGGATAGCGTTGGTAGAAAAAAGATTAAAGATTATGGAACAGGATGGACTTCACCTTCGCCCGGCCAAAGAGCTGTGCAGGATAGCGGGTGAATATGAGTCAAACATTATGATCCGTTATTGCAGCCGGGAATTTAATGCAAAGAGTCTTCTGGGAGTGCTGAGCGCATGTCTTCAGGAAGGAGACGAGATCACGCTGGCCTGTACAGGGACAGATGAAGAGGCAGCGTCAAAAGCGCTTGCCGCATTCCTTGAGAAAAAAACCGCAGACGGTGATAAATAGCAAGAAGATGAAAAAAAGCTTCCGGGAAGTAATCCTTTCCGGAAGCTTTTTGAATACTGTTTTTTATTATCGCTGAAACCGTATTGACTGAAAGCGGGACCTCCCCGGCTTAAGCATTCGGGTCAGTCGGATCGTAATTCTGATTGAGCGGGATCTTTGGAGCCTGCTCGATCGTGATGTATTTCGGTGTTGCTACGGTATCGCTGATGATGACCTTTGTGCCGACCGGAACATTGTCGTACAGCCATTTTGCATGTTCCACAGTCAGACGGATGCATCCTGCAGATGCGGGCTGTCCCAGCATGTTGTATGCGGAGGCATTCAGAGAATGATTGTCATACGGTCTTGTGTTCGGTACGGAGTGGAACAGGATATCACTCGTGATGTGTGAACAGTACTGTCCCCATGACGGACCGATCAATTCATGCCAGCGGAGTTTATCCAGAATACGGAAGGTACCCGCCGGAGTGCTGACTCCGTCGCGTGCGGTCGAGCAGACGAACGCTTTCACCGGAGTGCTGCCTCTGTAGACTGCGACGAAAGATTTTTTCCTGTTTACCTCAATGCGCCATTCTCCGGAAACTTCGGCGCTGAATCCGCCGCTCGTACCGAAATTATATACCTTTCCGTCGATCGTCTGGCGGCCTTTCAGCATCTTGCCGGTATCCTTGTCAAAATAGTAATATTTCAGATTGTCAAGCAGCCATCCTGTACGCATCGTACCGTCTGTATCAAAGTAGTACCAGCTTCCCTTGATCTGTACCCATCCGACTTTCGCAGCACCGTAGGTAGAGGAAGTCTTTACCGGGTTCAAATAGTACCGTTCGCCTTTGTAATCGAACCAGCCGGTCTTCATGACCGCTGTTTTTTTACTCATGAAATATTTACGGCCGTTAATCGTCTGCCATCCTTTTTTGCGGATGCCTTTGGAATCCGTATAATACGTTTTGCCGTTTACCGTGATGAATCCGGTATCCATCACGCCTTTTGCATTAAAGTAGTAGAAATGTTTTCCAATCTTGTACCATCCGTTTTCAGCGCGTGCGCCGTCCGCCTTCGGATCAAGGTAATATTTCTTGCCGTTGATCGTTTTCAGACCTGTCACGCGATGCCCGCTGGAATCGAAATAGTAACGCCGTTTGACGCCGCTGCTGTCCTTGATCTTTGCCCAGCCCTTCTTTGCGACGCCGTTTTTCCTTGCAAAGAAATACGTATCGTCCCCGATGGTGACGAAGCCTGTCTGGCGCTGGCCGGTCAGCGGGCTGAAATAATACGTTTTCCCGTCGATCTTTTTGAGACCCGTCTTCAGTACTCCCTTGGAATTGGGATAATAATATTTCCCGTCATAACTTGACCTGCCATATTTTGTCATGCGGCCGCTTGATGTGATGTGGTAAAGCTTTCTGCCGACCCGGATCGTGCCGAGTTTGATCTGACCTGCCTCATCGGCATAATAATATCTTCCATTAATATTGATCCACTGAGATGCAGCTATCGTGCCGTTCCCTGAAGCGTCAAAATAGTAATATATATTGCTGTTGTTCTGGAACTGCGTCAGGCCGGTGCCCCCGGTACAGAGCCTTCCGGTTTCCGGATGGAAGAAATACATCGTCTCTCCCAGACGGACAGGGCCGCTTACACGATATCCGTCGGCACGCAGATAATAGGTCGCGCCCCCGATCGTCTGCAGACCTCTCAGGCGCACATTGTTCTGAAGGTAATACCAGCCGTTGCTGTCCTGGTTCCACCCTTCCTGCGCAGCTGAGACGGTAGTCATCATATTGGAAATTCCAATCTCAGGAGCAATAGAAGGAGCGGAAAAAGCAAGCCCGGCTGCCAGCAAAAGAGTTGACACCAGATGTTTAATTTTCATAATTTCCTCCCAAACTGTATTTAGAATCCATTTGTTTCCTTAGCTTATTATAGCCACAGGAGAATTAGAATGCAAGTTCGATTATACAGGAAAATATTAAGATTTTCCTAAGCCAGTTCAGCCGTTGGAAAAAGGTCAGAGTGGACTGTGCAGGTTTACCTGCAGCAGTACGCTATGGCGTTTTTCTGCGGCCTGACGGCTGAACTGATATCTGAACTGGTATTACAAAAGAACCGCACAGCATTGCCAGCATCAGCTGGCTCTGTCATTTTTCTGCGGGCGGAATGTTTTTTTCTTAAATACATTTCCGGTCAGAAGGTTGTTATTTTTCAGGAAGTGTTTTATAATGGTTGAAACCAAAGAGGAGTGAAAAAGGTGAGACGTAGGGAACGGTATAAACGATTGATTATGTTTCTGGCCTCAGTTTTGATCGTGGCGGTCCAGACAGGGGCATTTGCATATGCATGGTTTAATAAGTATCACGTAAGTGAGATCATCGGACGCCGCTACGGGTATTGGGGGCACTGGGCGCTGATCGTGCTGTACGCCCTGATGGTTGTTTTGGTGTCAAAACTTTTTTCTGCATTTAAAGTGGGATATCAGCGGGTGCTGGATGTCCTCCTGTCGCAGATTTTTTCAGTTTTGCTGGTGAATGCAGTGGCATATCTGCAGCTGGCGCTGATCGGACGGTGGCGTTTTTTGCAGTATGTCGGGCCGATGGTGCATGTCACGGTATTTAACCTCTGCGCGGTCGTGCTGTGGGTCTTCTTCATGCGTATCCTTTATACAAAGATCTATCCGCCGCATGAGATCCTGCTGATCTACGGACAGGCAAGTCCGAAATCACTGGTGAAAAAAATGCAGGCGCGGAGAGACAAGTATAATATTACAGGGACGATTTCTTTAAAGGAAGGAGTCGAAAAGATCAAACGGGAGATCCCGAAATACGGTGCAGTCATGATCGGGGATATCCCGTCGCATGAGAGAAACCTCTTTTTGAAATGTTGTTTTGAAAATAATAAGCGGTGCTACTGCCTGCCAAAAATATCCGATATTATGATCATGAGCTCGGAGAAAATACACATGTTTGATACGCCGCTTCTGCTGTTCCGCAACTGCGGCCTTACCGTAGAGCAGCAGTTTATCAAGCGCTGCTTTGATATCGTGTGTTCGTTGCTGATGTTTGTCCTTCTGTCTCCGGTCTTTCTTCTGATCGCGGTTTTGGTCAAGTGCTACGACGGAGGTCCTGTTTTGTATAAGCAGGAACGTCTGACGAAGGACGGAAAAGTCTTTCTGGTCTACAAATTCAGAAGTATGCGTGTCGATTCGGAGAAGCATGGGGCGCGTCTTGCCATGAAGGGGGACAGCCGTGTGACTCCGGTAGGAAAAGTGCTGCGCAACATCCATTTCGATGAGCTGCCGCAGCTGCTGAACATTATAAAAGGCGATATGTCTTTAGTCGGTCCGAGACCGGAACGGCCGGAAATCGCGGCGCAGTATACAAAGGATATCCCGGAATTTCCCTACCGGCTGAAAGTCAAAGCGGGACTTACGGGCTATGCCCAGGTGTACGGAAAATACAATACGACACCGTACGACAAGCTGAAGCTCGATCTGACCTATATTGAGAATTATTCGTTCTTTCTTGACCTGCAGCTCATTGCCACGACGATCAAGATCCTGTTCCAGAAAGAGAATACGGAAGGCGTTGAAAAGTGGCAGGTGACGGCCGCCACCACTCCGGATCAGAAGGAGAGAGGACAGAAGAGGGCCGGGAATGAGTGAGATGAGACAGAAACAGCAAGTGCTGGTATCGGTAGTCATGCCCGCTTACGCCTGTGCGAAGACGATCTGTCAGGCGATTGACTCTGCGCTTGCTCAGGAAGTGGAAACAGAGGTTCTGGTATTAAATGACCAGTCTCCGGATGATCTGGATACTGTGATGGAGCGGTACAGGGATGTACCGTCTGTGCGTTATATAAAAAATGAAAGAAATCTCGGAGCAGCAGCGACGCGCAACCGCGGCGTTTCTCTTGCGCGCGGAGCGTACGTCGCGTTCCTTGACGCCGATGACTGGTGGGAAAAAGACAAGCTGAAAAAACAGCTTGCCTGTATGGAAAAAGAGAAGGCGGTACTGTGCTCGACGGCGCGCGAGCTTGTTACTGCGGACGGGGAGCTTACAGGAAGGATCATCGGGGTACGAAAAAACATTACGTACCGTTCGCTTCTCGGACATAACTGCATCAATTGTTCTTCTGTTCTGATACGGACGGAAGTGGCGCGCGAGTTTCCGATGATGCATGAGGACAGCCATGAGGACTATATCACATGGCTTGGCATTCTCAAAAAGTACGGACGTGCGGCTGGCATTAATGAGCCGCTGCTGAAATACCGGCTGACAGCCAGCGGAAAATCAGGCAGCAAACTGAAATCGGCGAAGATGACCTATCAGGTATACCGGTATGCAGGATTTCATGTGCCGGCAGCATGTCTTTTGTTCTGCTTTTATGCAGTAAATGGAGTCCTGAAGTATGCGGGAGCGTATTTCAGGAGAAAAAACAGCTGGAACAGCGAAAGCTTTACAGAATAAAAACGACGGAGGAAAAGTATGATTCAGAAACTGATCACAAACATCAGAAAGACAAATGCACCTATTGTAGTGGGACTGGACCCGATGATGGGATTTATTCCGGAACATATCACGAAGAAGGCTTTTGCCGAGTTTGGTGAAACGCTGGAGGGTGCGGCAGAAGCAGTATGGCAGTATAATAAGGCGATCGTAGACGAGATCTATGATCTGATCCCGGCAGTGAAGCCGCAGATTGCAATGTATGAGCAGTTCGGGATCCCGGGGCTTATGACGTTCAAAAAAACCGTGGACTACTGTAAAGAAAAAGGACTTGTGGTGATCGGAGATGTAAAGCGCGGTGACATCGGCTCGACTTCCGCAGCATATGCGACGGCGCATCTCGGAAAAGTGAAGGTGGGGGCAAACCTGCTCACGCCGTTTGGAGAAGATTTTGCTACGGTAAATCCGTATCTGGGAACAGATGGAATTAAGCCGTTTATCGATGTGTGCAAAGAGGAAAAGAAGGGACTGTTTATCCTGGTTAAGACATCGAATCCTTCCAGCGGAGAGTTCCAGGACCGAATTGTCGATGGAAAGCCGCTGTATGAACTGGTCGGAGAAAAAGTGGCGGAGTGGGCGCAGTCCTGTATGGGAGAGGATTACAGCTATATCGGCGCTGTCGTTGGAGCTACGTATCCCGAGATGGGAAAAGTGCTGCGCAAGATTATGCCGAAATCCTTCATTCTCGTGCCGGGTTACGGCGCACAGGGAGGAAAGGCTGCCGATCTCGTCCATTACTTTAATGAGGATGGACTCGGTGCGATCGTCAACTCTTCCCGCGGTATTATCGCCGCATACAAGCAGGAGAAATACGCATCATTCAGTGCGGTGGATTTTGCAAAGGCGAGCCGTCAGGCAGTGATCGATATGATCGAGGATATCGGAAGCGCACTTGGAAACCGCTGAGTTCTGAACCCCGTTTCTGCAGGCGGAGAGACGGATACAGGAAGAGATACGTAGAAAACAGGAAAGCAAGGAAAAGAGAATGGCAGAAAAATTCAGAGAAAATGCAGTGATCCTTTCACAGGAAGAGATCGCGCATCAGATATTCAGTATGTGGATCGAGAACGACCGGATCGCGAATGCAGCAGTTCCGGGACAGTTCATTTCCGTGTACAGCAACGACTCCGGCCGGATGCTCCCGCGCCCGATCAGTATTTGTGAGACGGATAAAGAGAAACACGCCATAAGGATTGTTTACCGCATCGCAGGAAAAGGGACGGAAGAGTTTTCCTCATATCAAAAGGGAGACAAGATCGACATCCTTGGCCCGCTGGGGAACGGATTCCCTCTGGACCGGTGCAAAAAAGGCAGAAAGATCTTTCTGATCGGAGGCGGGATCGGGATTCCGCCTATGGTCCAGCTTGCAAAAGAGGCGGAAGGAGAGGTACAGGTCATCGCCGGATACCGCAGTGAACGTTTCCTCACAGAAGAGCTCGGACAAAACGGTACTTTGTATGTTGCCACAGAAGACGGAAGCGCAGGTACGAAGGGGACGGTGCTCGACTGTATCAGAGAGAACGGCCTTACGGCTGACGTGATCTGTGCGTGCGGGCCGACTCCGATGCTGCGCGCGGTCAAAGAGTATGCAAAAGAACAGGGGATAGAGTGCTGGATATCCATGGAAGAGCGGATGGCCTGCGGAATCGGGGCCTGCCTTGCGTGTGTCTGCAGATCCAAAGAGGTCGATGACCATTCCAGGGTGCATAATAAACGCATCTGCAAAGAAGGACCGGTATTTAACGCCGAGGATATTGAGCTGTAGCTGACAGCCGGTGGTGGATAGGAGAAAATGATGGATAATATGAAGGTAACAATTGCCGGAATAGAACTGAAGAATCCGGTGATGACGGCTTCCGGCACATTCGGTTCCGGAATGGAGTACAGTGATTTTGTGGATCTTTCAAGGCTGGGAGCAGTCGTTACAAAGGGCGTGGCGAATGTGCCGTGGTCCGGAAATCCGACTCCGCGCATTGCCGAGATCCGGGGAGGCATGATGAATGCGATCGGCCTGCAGAACCCGGGGATTGATACGTTTTGTTCCAGGGATCTCCCTTTTCTTGAACAGTACGATACGGCAGTCATCGTAAATGTATGCGGAAAGACGACAGAGGACTATTGCGAAGTCGTAGAACGGCTTGCAGATGAAACGCGTGTGGATATGATGGAGATCAATATCTCGTGTCCGAACGTCAAGTGCGGCGGCATTTCGTTCGGTCAGGACCCGAAAGCGGTAGAGGAGATCACACAGGAGATCAAACGCCATGCAAAGCAGCCGGTCATTATGAAACTCAGTCCGAATGTGACCGACATTACAGAGATTGCCCGTGCAGCGGAAGCCGGGGGCGCAGATGCGCTTTCCATGATCAATACACTGACTGGAATGAAGATTGATACGGAACGCAGGACGTTCGCGATCGCGAATCGGACCGGAGGAGTATCGGGACCGGCGGTCCATCCGGTGGCAGTGAGGATGGTATATCAGACGGCGCAGACAGTGTCCGTGCCGATCATCGGCATGGGCGGGATTGCGACGGCGGAAGACGCGCTTGAATTTATTCTCGCCGGAGCGACGGCAGTAGCAGTGGGAACTGCAAATTTCCGCAATCCGACCGCAACGCTTGACGTCATAGACGGAATCAGAGAATACATGGAACGTCAGAATGTCAAAGATATTTCTGAACTGATCGGTGCGGTGCGCTGAAGAGTAATATAAGGCAGCCGGAAATAAAAAGAAAAAGCACAGGAATCCAGCAATCTGCGCAGTTTTGGCAGGAGGATTCCTGTTTTGCTTCTGCCGGATTTTTTACGGGGAGAAAAGCGGATGATTAATCGAGAAGATATGTTGGAACTGACCCGGAGAATGACGCCTTCCAGGACGTCTTTTACGAGAATCGCCGGGTGTTACGTAGATGCGGACGGGGAGTTTGACGGGAGCTTTAATACGAATTTTCTGAAACTTTCACCGGCCGAAAAGACGAAGAATCTCATGATAGCGAAAACAATTCCGTTTTCAGGGACTAATACAGAGTTAAAAAAGTACCGGTTTTCAGAGCAGGAGAGACGTCCGGGCGGGATATGGCAGCTGTTAATGGCAATGCGGGACTGCGGACTGAAAAACGATGCGCTGATGGATACGTTTTATGATGTAGTGATGGAGGAGTTCGGGAAGGGCCGGCCATATGCCGTTTTTGTCTTTCACGATCGCTATGATATTCCGGCAAAAGCAGCGGATAAAGAGCGTCTGTGGGAGTCGGAGGAAGTATTTGAGTACCTGATCGGCGCGGTCTGTCCGCTGCAGGGAGAGTATGAGCCGGGACTTCCAGTGTGCGGATTTCTGTTTCCGGCCTTTACAGACAGGAGCGCAGAGTCGGATGCAATCGCGATATATCAGGCTGGAGGGGCTGGAACAATGGGGGATTCTTGGAGGAAAATTCTGAAAAAGCAGTTGTAAAAAGAAAATTGTATGTTATGATAATAATAAATCAAAACATGGAGAGGTGTGTATATGAGCAATTTGGACAGAAAGTATCAGATTGACACAGAAGAAAACAAAAAATTTATGGAGGAAGTGAGAAAGGACCTGTTTGATTTCGGCCGGAAATTTCCGTCGCCCGGCGGAAGCGCTTACTATCTCGGCGATGACGGTACTCCCTGGAAAGAAAAGAACCGTGAAACGTATGTGACCTGCCGTATGGCGCACGTATACAGCATGGCGCATTTCCTCGGATACGACGGAAGTCTCGAACTGGTCGATGCAGCGCTCAGAGGTCTGACGGGCGAGCTGCATGATGCAAAGAACGGCGGATGGTACGCGGGACTGACGGAGCAGAATGAGATTGTCCCGACGAAACAGTGCTACGCGCATGCATTTGTCATTCTTGCTGCCACATCCGGAATTCTGGCAGGCAGAGAGGGCGCAGAGGAATTACTGAAAGATGCACTGGAGCAGTATGACCTCCGTTTCTGGAACGAAGAAGAAGGATTATCCTGTGATACGTGGAATACAGAATTTACGGTAATGGATGATTACCGCGGACTGAATGCCAACATGCACACGGTCGAGGCTTTCCTGGCTGCGGCAGACGTCACAGGAGATGAAAAATACCGCGTAAGGTCAGGAAGGATCATTGACCGTGTGATCGGCTGGGCAAAGAACAACAACTGGCGGATACCGGAGCATTACACGAAAAACTGGATGCCGGATCTGGAGTGCAACAAAGACCGTCCGGATGATCCGTTCAAGCCGTACGGAGCGACTCCGGGTCACGGGATCGAATGGTCAAGACTGATCACGCAGTGGGCGCTGTCTTCCTACCGGGAGGATAAAGAAGGAGCGGCCAGCTACATCGAGGCGGCGGAAAATCTGTTTAACCGGGCAATCTCAGATGCGTGGAACGCGGACGGAGCCCCGGGAATCGCATACACGACTGACTGGAGCGGACATCCTGTCGTGCATGACAGGATGCACTGGACGCTGGCAGAGGCGATCAATACGTCGGCCGTCCTTTACCGTGTGACAGGCAGCCAGAAATATGCCGATGATTATGCAGAGTTTATGAAATATCTGGATGAAAAAGTGCTCGACCATGTAAATGGCTCCTGGTTCCATCAGATGGACAGGGACAACCATGTGATCGGTACGGTATGGCCCGGAAAGAATGACCTTTACCATGCGGTGCAGGCAACTCTGATTCCGTACTATGCAGCCGATGTTTCCATTGCGCTTGCTGTGAAAAAGGGACTGAGCGTAAACTAAAATATGGAGGCAAAAGAAATGGCAGGGATAGCAGTTGCAGGAAGCCTGGTCGCAGATGTGATCAAAATGATCAGTTATTATCCGCAAAAGGGGATGCTTTCTGATATTTCCAGTGTTACATACGGAATCGGCGGCTGTGTGGCGAATACTGCAGTAGGGATCAAAAAACTGGATCCTTCAATTGAAGTGAAGAGCATCGGACTTACCGGAAAAGATGATATGGGAGCTTTTCTCCGACAGAAGATCGGGGAATACGGCATCGATGTATCGCTGATTCAGGAAACCGATCAGGCAATGACCTCGTTTTCGGATGTAATGACGGTCAAAGAAACCGGTGAGAGAACCTTTTTTCATAATCGCGGTGCGTGCCGCCTGTTTGATGAGACGAATCTGCATCTGGAAGAACTGGACGCAGAGCTTGTCCTGCTCGGGTACGGCGGACTTTTGGATGCCTTTAATGCCGGCGATGAAGAATACGGGACGTCACTTGCCAGAGCGTTTCATGATTTAAAGGAAAAGGGCATTGTGACAGCGATGGACGTCACGAGCACAAGCGATGCGGCAGAGATGCAGCGCCTTGTGATTCCCTCTTTAAAATACGTCGATTATCTGATCGTCAATGAGATTGAAGGCGGGATGATCGCAGGGATAGAGCCGCGGGATGAAAACGGCAGTCTGATTCCGGGCGTACTGGAACGGATCAGCCGGAAGATCATGAATTACGGTGTACAGAAGTGCTGTGTACTGCATGCGCCGGAGATGGGGGCAGCGGCGGAAAAAGACGGAACTTACTGTGAAGTGCCGTCTCTGAAACTTCCAAAAGGCTATATTGTCGGTGCTGTCGGCGCAGGTGATGCATTTTGCGCAGGGATCCTGTACTCCGTATACAGAAAGCTTCCGATGTCAGAAGCCTTGAAGATCGGAGCGGCTTCCGCTGCGGCAAATCTTTCCGCAAGCGATTCCGTGAGCGGTTTAAGGAGCATCAGCGAGATCAAAAAGCTGTACGAAGCTTACCGGGCGCAGTGAGGAAAGCGGCCGGAAAATAAAGAAAACAGTATAATTATAAACAAAAAATAAAATAAAAATAAAACCGGAAACGTGCTTTCCGGTTTTATTTTTGGAATAACCGCCATTTCTTTATTCATATCGACGAACGGGAAGGCTGATCTTGGTTCAACGTTTG
>DVHT01000153.1 GCA_018711885.1 Candidatus Choladousia intestinipullorum
CTCTCTTAAAATGGGCAGTAATTAAGCGATGAAGAAGATCAGTAGTCTCAGAGCGTCTTTCAGAGAGGAACCGGGTGGTGCGAGGTTTCGGGCAGCGGGGATGAACCGGCTTTGGAGCATCCGCAGGAAACTGCGGCGTATGACGGCGTTAACGGAAAATGAAGCGAACAGCTGCTTTGGCTGTTAAGAAGGGTGGTACCGCCGGTATTCCGGTCCCTTTTCGGGACTGGGATGCCGGCGTTTTCTGATTTCTGTTTGACAGAAAGCTTTGGCATGGCAGAAGGGTCCCTGACAGAAAAAGTACAGGAGGAAAGAAACAATGGCAAAGGAAAAGAAACTGGTAGAAGCAATCACATCAATGGAAGAAGATTTTGCGCAGTGGTATACGAACGTCGTAAAGAAGGCGGAGCTGATCGACTATACGAGCGTAAAAGGCTGTATGGTCATCAAACCGGCGGGCTATGCGCTGTGGGAGAACATCCAGCATGAGCTTGATACAAGGTTTAAAGCTTCCGGCGTAGAAAATGTATATCTGCCGATGTTTATCCCGGAAAGTCTGCTCCAGAAGGAGAAAGACCATGTGGAAGGGTTTGCTCCGGAGGTTGCATGGGTGACGCACGGAGGCATGGAGCCGCTGCAGGAAAGACTCTGCGTCAGACCGACATCGGAGACGCTGTTCTGTGATTTTTATGCGAACGAGATCCACTCTTACCGTGATCTTCCGAAGGTGTATAATCAGTGGTGTTCCGTCGTAAGATGGGAAAAGACGACAAGACCGTTTTTGCGCTCCAGAGAGTTTTTGTGGCAGGAAGGCCATACGGCGCATGCGACGGCTGAGGAAGCACAGGAGAGAACGATCCAGATCCTGAATATCTACGCGGACTTCTGTGAGGAAGTGCTCGCGATCCCGGTCATCAAAGGACGCAAGACAGACAAAGAAAAATTCGCGGGAGCAGAAGCTACGTATACGATTGAAGCACTGATGCATGACGGAAAAGCGCTGCAGTCCGGTACGAGCCACAATTTCGGCGACGGATTTGCGAAAGCATTCGGAATCCAGTATGCGGATAAAGACAACACGCTGAAATACGTTCACCAGACTTCATGGGGAATCTCGACGAGAATCATCGGCGCGATCATCATGGTCCACGGGGACAACAGCGGACTCGTACTTCCGCCGAGAATTGCGCCGACTCAGGTGATGGTGATCCCGATCCGCCAGCAGCAGGAAGGTGTGCTGGATGCAGCAAATGAAGTGAAGGATGCGCTGGCGTCAGCAGGCCTGCGCGTAAAACTGGATGATTCGGAGAAGAGTCCGGGATGGAAGTTCTCAGAGCAGGAAATGAGGGGAATTCCGGTCCGGATCGAGCTTGGACCGAAAGATATTGAAGCAGGACAGGCAGTCATCGTGCGCCGCGATACACGGGAAAAGATCACGGCTGCGATCGCGGAGCTGCCGCAGAAAGTGGCAGAGGTGCTTTCTCTGATGCAGAGCGAAATGCTGGAGCGCGCAAGAGCACACCGCGAGAAACATACCTACACGGCTGCGACGAAGGAAGAGTTTATCACGATTGCAAACAACAAGCCGGGATTCATCAAGGCAATGTGGTGCGGAAGCCGCGAGTGTGAGGAAGAGATCAAAGAAAAGCTTGCCGTAACTTCCAGATGTATGCCGTTTGAGCAGGAACAGATTTCCGATACGTGTGTATGCTGCGGAAAACCGGCGAAGAAGATGGTATACTGGGGCAAGGCATATTAAAGACGGACTATGGATCATAGAAAGAAATATAAGAGAGCGCTGTATCTCGCCCTGCTGTTTCTGATGCTGGCGGCGGGGAAACTGCCGGGTCAGGAAATTTCCTGTGCGGCTGCACAGGAGCAGGGGCAGGCAGTTGCCCTGAGCGAGACCAGCCTTTTGATGACGCGCGGCAGGACGCATAGGCTGAAGCTGGAGGGAGCGGATGAGACGGTGCGATGGAAGTCGTCGCATCCGTCGGTCGCATCCGTCAATTCATCCGGCCGGATCAAGGCAAAAAAACCCGGCACGTGCGTGATAACGGCAAAATACCGGCAGCAGGCATACCGCTGCCGTGTCCGTGTCTATGCCCGTTCTGCGCAGTGGCGTCCGCAGGCGATCCTGCAGATGTACCGGCCGAAAAAAGATAAAGGAAAGGTCATCCTGGCAGGAAGCTCTTATATCGAGCGGTGGGAAGATGCGCAGGAGACGCTTGCGCCGCTTGAAGTCCTGAATATGGGGATTGCCGGTTCCAAGGCAGACGACTGGCTGAAGCTGTATCAGACGCTGATCGTACCGTACCGGCCGAAGGCCATTGTCTTTTGTGCAGGCGATAACAACATGCATGGGAGCCGGGGAAGCGAGTCCGGAGCTTCGACTGCGGCGAAAGTGACCCGGCTGCTACAGAACCTGCAGAAGGAGCTTCCAAAGACGAAAATTTTTTACGTATCGGTAGCTCCGAACCCGCGGTGCTGGCATGTCTGGGATGAAGCAAGCGAGTGCAACCGCCGGGTGGAGGCTTACTGCAGGTCAAAAAAGAACCTGCATTTCATCGATGTGGCACCGCAGCTTTTAAACGAAGGAAAATTACAAAAATCTCTTTACTGTGCGGACCGCCTCCATCTGAACCGGTCGGGGTATGAGATCTGGGGCAGGACCATCGTCAGGAAACTGAAGAAAGAAAAAACTTTATTGCGTTAAATCAAAAGAAAAATCCGTGCTGCACGGACAAATGTACTCAGAAAATACGCAAAACATCTTGACAAATAGGTATGAAGTGAGTATGATTTTCAATATGAATGCCGGCCGAAAGCGGCTTTGGCAAAAAAAAGGAGGTATGTATTATGAAAAAATTTGTAAAATTCGCAAGTGTCGCATGTGCATCAGCTATGCTGCTCTCCACAACTGCATTTGCTGAGGAGGGAGCTACATTCAAGATCGGCGGGATCGGACCGATGACTGGAGCAGCGGCAGCATACGGAAATGCCGTTATGAATGCAGCGCAGATCGCAATTGATGAGATTAATGAAGCAGGCGGCGTAAACGGCGCACAGCTTGAGTTTAATCCGCAGGATGATGAGAACGATCCGGAGACATCCGTGAACGCTTACAACACATTGAAAGACTGGGGAATGCAGATGCTTCTTGGTACAGTTACCTCCGCACCCTGCATTGCAGTAGGCGCTGAAGCGGCTAATGACAATCTGTTTCTTCTCACACCGTCAGGATCTGCAGTAGAATGTATCGCAGGGGGGGACAATGCTTTCCGCGTATGTTTCTCCGACCCGGATCAGGGTGCTGCATCCGCACAGTATATCGGGGAGCACGGACTGGCTGAAAAAGTTGCTGTAATTTACGACAGCTCTGACGTATATTCATCCGGTATTTATGCAACATTCCAGGCAGAAGCGGCCAACCAGCCGTTTGAGATCGTATCCGCAGAAGCTTTCACGGCTGACAGCAAGACGGATTTCTCCGTTCAGCTCCAGAAAGCAAAAGACGCAGGCGCAGATCTCGTATATCTGCCGATCTATTATAATGAAGCATCTCTCATCCTGACACAGGCGGCAGCCATGGATTTTGCTCCGCAGTGGTTTGGCGTAGACGGTATGGACGGTATCCTGAGCGTGGAAGGTTTTGATACCGCTCTTGCAGAAGGCGTTATGCTTCTGACACCGTTCTCTGCAGATGCAGAAGATGAGCTGACACAGAATTTTGTTTCAAAATATCAGGAACTGTATAACGAAGTGCCGAACCAGTTTGCAGCAGACGCTTATGACGGTGTTTATATCATCAAGGCAGCTCTTGAGCAGGCGGGAGCTACTCCGGATATGGAAGCAAGCGAGCTGTGTGATGCGCTCAAGACAGCTATGACAGAGATTACTGTTGACGGTCTGACAGGTTCAGGCATGACATGGGATGAGACCCGCGAACCGTCCAAAGAGCCGAAGGCAGTTGTGATTGAAGACGGCGTTTATAAGGGAATGTAACATACCGGAGAGGAAGCTTCGGATCCACTGTATTAAAACCCAACAGGGGGTTGCATCCGCAACCCCCTGTTTAGAATATTACGAGGTGTTTTATGAGTTTTTTATCATATTTGATTAACGGCATCAGCCTCGGTAGTGTATATGCCATAATCGCGCTGGGCTATACCATGGTCTACGGTATTGCCAAGATGCTGAATTTCGCCCACGGTGATGTCATCATGGTAGGCGGATACGCTGCCCTGACTATGATGATGAGTGTAGGTACCAATCCATATATTGCCGTACTTGCGGCGATTGTGGTATGTACAGTGCTGGGTGTCCTTATTGAGAGGATTGCTTACCGCCCGCTGCGCGAGGCGGCTTCTCCTCTGGCCGTACTGATCACGGCGATCGGAGTCAGCTATCTGCTCCAGAATGTTGTGCTGCTGATCTTCGGTTCGAATCCGAAAAATTTCCAGTCCGTCGTTGCACTGCCGGATCTGAAGCTGGCAGGCGGTTCTCTGATCATTACCGGGGAGACAATCGTGACGATCATCAGCTGCATCGTGATTATGATTGTTTTGACAATGTTTATCAATAAGACGAAAGCAGGTCAGGCGATGCTCGCTGTTTCCGAGGATAAGGGCGCTGCGCGTCTGATGGGAATTAATGTGAACGGTACGATCGCTCTTACGTTTGCGATCGGTTCCGGCCTGGCAGCGATCGCAGGAGTGCTTTTGTGTTCTTCGTATCCGTCTCTTTCACCTTATACAGGGTCGATGCCCGGAATCAAGGCATTTGTGGCAGCCGTATTCGGCGGGATCGGTTCGATCCCGGGCGCGATGGTAGGCGGTATCCTGCTTGGTATTATTGAGATTCTGGGCAAAGCATATATTTCTTCTCAGTTGGCAGATGCGATTGTGTTTGCGGTCCTGATTATCGTGCTTCTTGTGAAGCCTACCGGATTGTTCGGCAAGCAGATTCAGGAGAAAGTGTAGGTGGGAAGATGAAGACAAAGACATTGAGTAAGAATTTTAAAAGCAACTGTATTACTTATGCAATGGTGATCATCGCTTTTATCATTGTTCAGATCATGGAGGCGACAGGCAATCTCTCCAGCCTTTTAAGAGGGCTTCTTGTTCCTCTGTGCGTATACGTCATTCTGGCTGTTTCGCTGAACCTGGTTGTTGGTATTTCCGGAGAGCTGAGCCTCGGTCATGCAGGATTTATGTGTATTGGCGCTTTTGCCAGCGCATTCTTTTCCAAGGCGGCGATGTCTTCCGTTACAAATGAAGGTCTGCGGTTTTTTATCGCAATCCTGATCGGCGCGGCAGCAGCAGCCGTTTTCGGGATCCTGATCGGAATACCGGTGCTCAGACTGCGGGGCGACTATCTGGCGATCGTTACGCTGGCTTTTGGCGAGATTATCAAGAATGTGATCAATGTGTTTTACGTGGGAATGGACAGCAATGGGTTTCATTTTTCCATCAAAGACCAGTTTTCACTTGGAATGGAGCCGGACGGAGTCATGATCCTGAACGGACCGCAGGGAATTTCCGGTGTGACGAAGAGCTCCACCTTTCTGATTGGAGTGATCCTGATCCTGATCACACTGTTTATCGTGCTGAACCTGATTGATTCCCGTGACGGGCGTGCGATCAAAGCGATCCGTGACAACCGGATTGCCGCTGAGTCTGTCGGTATCAATATTACGAAGTACAAACTGATGGCGTTCACAGTCTCGGCAGCGCTCGCAGGCGTGGCCGGCGCGCTGTATTCCCATAATCTTGCAACGCTGCAGGCATCCAAGTTTGATTTTAATACATCGATCCTGGCACTTGTGTTCGTTGTACTCGGCGGTATCGGAAATATCCGCGGCTCCGTGATCGCGGCGGTCGTTCTGACGGCGCTTCCGGAGATGCTGCGGTTCCTCTCGGATTACCGTATGCTGATCTATGCGATCGTGTTGATCGCTATGATGCTTTTCAACTGGGCTCCGAAAGCCCTGGAATGGCGGGAACGCTATCTGGGCCGTTTCTTCCGGAAAGCAGCGAAGGAGGGCAGGTAAGATGGCAGATATGCTGGAAGTAAAGAATCTGGGAATTTCTTTTGGCGGCCTCCGGGCGGTCAACGGATTTGACCTGAAAATAAAAAAAGGTGAACTGTACGGCCTGATCGGACCGAACGGCGCAGGAAAGACGACGGTATTCAATCTGCTGACCGGTGTCTATAAACCGAATGAGGGCCAGGTCGTCCTCGACGGGACGGATATTACAGGAAAATCAACGATTGAGATCAATAAAGCCGGGATTGCGAGGACATTTCAGAATATCCGTCTGTTCAAAGACATGTCTGTTCTCGATAATGTAAAAGCGGGCCTGCACAACCACCACAAGTATTCGACGCTCGCAGGGATTTTCCGCATGCCTTCCTACCGGAGAGTGGAGAGGGAGATGAATGAAAAAGCCCTGGAGCTTTTGAAGGTGTTTGATCTTGATAAAGAGGCAGATTATCTGGCTTCCAATCTTCCTTATGGAAAACAGCGGAAGCTGGAAATCGCGAGAGCGCTTGCGACAGAGCCGAAGCTTTTGCTTCTGGATGAGCCGGCTGCCGGTATGAACCCGAATGAGACAAAGGAACTGATGGAGACCATCCATTTTGTCCGTGACAATTTTGATATGACGATCCTGCTGATCGAGCACGATATGAAGCTGGTGTCCGGTATCTGTGAAGAACTGACGGTACTGAACTTCGGAGAAGTCCTGTGCCAGGGAAAAACTTCAGATGTGCTTTCAAATCCGCAGGTGATCACTGCATATCTTGGAGAATAGGAGGAAATGGAATATGGCAATGCTTGAAGTAAAAGACCTGGAAGTGTTTTACGGTATGATTCAGGCCATTAAAGGCGTTTCCTTCGAAGTAAATGAAGGTGAAGTCATCGCTTTGATCGGAGCGAACGGTGCGGGAAAGACGACGATCCTGCATACGATCACGGGTCTTCTTTCACCCAAAAAAGGAACGGTTTTATTTGAGGGAAAGGATATTACAAAGATCCCGGCCCATAAAATCGTAAGCCTCGGCATGGCGCATGTGCCGGAAGGCCGGCGTGTGTTCGCGCAGCTTTCGGTCTACCAGAATTTGAAGATGGGCGCTTATACCAGAAAGGATAAGGATGAGATCGAAGCAACGCTCCAGACGGTCTACAAACGTTTCCCTCGTCTGGAAGAACGTAAAAATCAGCTTGCCGGAACGCTTTCCGGCGGAGAACAGCAGATGCTTGCGATGGGGCGCGCGCTGATGTCGCATCCGCGCATCATCCTGATGGATGAGCCGTCGATGGGACTCTCGCCAATCCTTGTAAATGAGATTTTCGACATTATCCAAAGTGTCAGCGCCAGCGGCACGACGGTGCTTCTCGTGGAGCAGAATGCAAAAAAGGCGCTTTCAATCGCGGACCGCGCGTATGTGCTTGAGACAGGAAACATTGTGATGTCGGGAGACGCGGAAAAGCTGATGAACGACGATTCGATCAAAAAAGCTTATCTTGGCGAATAATGACCAGAAAATATAGAAACGGGAGGTAATCTTATGGAGCATGTTATCATAACGATTGCAAGACATTTTGGCAGCGGCGGAAAGACGATCGGTCAGATGCTGGCAAAGGATCTTGGGATCAAATGCTATGAAAAAGAGATTATCAAGATGGCATCAGAAGACAGCGGAATCAATGAAGCGCTGTTTAATCAGGCGGATGAAAAGCTGAAGAGAACTCCTTTGTTCTTCGGGAAACGTTCAGGAGAGTATAAGGGCAAGCTGATCTCGCCGGACAGCGAAGAGTTTGTCAGTGACCATAACCTGTTCAACTATCAGGCTAAGATCATCCGTGAACTGGCAGCGCGCGAATCCTGCGTCATTATCGGGCGCGCGGCTGATTATGTGCTGAAGGACTGTCCGGGCAGAGTCAGCGTCTTTGTCCACGCATCAAAAGAATACTGCGTGAAACAGGCGATAGAGCGGCGTGCTTATACAGGAAAGGACGTCGAGAAGTTTATTGAAAAGACAGATAAGTACCGCAGCGATTTCTACCGCTACTATACGGGACAGGAATGGACGGATGCGAGAAATTACGATCTTTGCCTGAACAGCGAACGGCTGGGATTTGAGGGCACAATGGATGCAATCGAAGCTTACATTAAAGTACGGTTCGGAAAGCTTCCGAACGAATGATCATCTGAGAAAATCTGAAACAGGATAAGAGCAGGATGGAGCTGCCGCACAGTCAGTCAAACGGTGCGGGGCTCCGTTTTTGTGTCACGGGAAAGTATTACCAAAGCTGCTGAACTGCTGCATATTACCCAGCCCACTTTGAGTCGTCAAATAGCACAAATGGAAGAGGAAATGGGAGTCAAACTGTTTGACCGCGGCACCAGGAAGATTGTTCTGACCAAGGAAGGAATGTTACTTCGCCGCTGTGCAGGTCATGCCGGATCTGATCCGCGGTTTCCATGAACGCTATCCGGCTGTCACATTTGAATTGTATACAGCCACTGCCGATCATGTAAAAGAAAGGATGGACAGAGGGATTACTGACATCGGACTGCTGCTGGAACCAATCAATAAGGAAAAGTATGATTATATAAACCTCAATCGCCAGGAGCAGTGGGTGGTTGTTATGCCTCCAAATTCTCCTCTGGCGAGGAATACCGCTTATTCGTAACACGCACTGAAAGCAGGCTTCATTTCTTCTATTTGCCTGCGCGTAAGCCCATACTCGGTTGCCAGTTGCGCCCAGTTGTCCCTTACAATTTCAAGCATTCTTTTTGCATATTTCTCTGCCTCAACTTTATGAATGCCAAATTTCACTGCTGTTTGAATTGCAAGATCAATGTTGATTCGGTTATCTTCCTCGTCCACATTCAGAGAAAGTTCGTCCCCATAAGGAACGGGGTTTACATCATAAAGAGGAGAAAGCGTCCACCCATTTTGTGTTAAAATAAATGCGTGGTTCCGGAGATGGTCATCCGTGTTTGTAACAGCCATGCTGAAGACAATCCTTTTCCAAAGTTCG
>DVHT01000154.1 GCA_018711885.1 Candidatus Choladousia intestinipullorum
TCAGGAGAAGACAGTAAAAAAGCAGGAGGGCGCAAGCCGGTGGATTTTGAGGAACTGAAGAGACAGATCAGTCTTTTTGTGGAAAATGCCAATGCGCAGAATTATCTTGTTCCGAACCGCTCCATACCTAAAAATCAGCGGTCTAAATGGCGCTTTCTGGTGATGAATTTTATCAAAGAGCTGGAAAAAATCCAGCCGGAGAGCGAATTTTATGAGCAGTCAGTGCAGTGTCTATGGGATTTGTACGGCGTGCTGTGCAAGGGATGCAACGTCTATCTTTTTTCTTCAGACGATCCCTTCGCTTCAGTCAGATGGGAACAGCCCAAACTGTTTCACCTTCTGGTTAAGAAAACTTTCCAGAACGGATACGACAGGGAGAAACTGAAAAAGGCGATCCTTCTGTCCTCGACCGGAGGTCTGAGCAGAACGAGCCTCTATGTGATGAACCAGCTGGCGCTTCTTAGCGAACTGAAAACCAGTGATGTAAAGTATATGGCTATCGAAGAGACAAAAAAATTGATAGAAGACGGAAGGTCTGAACCCATCAAAAAGAATGACTACAGCGCATCTGCCTATTATCGGAGAGAAAAAAATGATAATCTGTGCGAACTGGTCCTGCTGATCAGCATTTCGCTGGCAGAGACAGATACGGGAATCCGGTACTTTTTCTCTAAGTGTCTGGAAACAGATAAAGAGATCGCGCTGTACCGCGCGTTGGACTGTGCCTCTTGGATGGAGGATGATCAGGCCTGGATCGATATCTATCATTACGGTTTGGCAAAAAAAATAAAACCCAGAGATTCTTTGCAGGAACAGTACAAAGAACTGATATCAAAAAAATGAGGCATGCCGGCCGGCGCAGGATTTCAAATACCTGCCAGAGAACCATAACGGAGATAAGAGAAAGGCCGCGTCAGGCGTTCTGATTTACGTTTGCCCTCCGCAGCCTTTTCTTTTTATATAATCTTTTCTTATTTAATCCCGGAACGTGATCTCTCCGGTCTTATCGTCCATGCTCTCGATGATCGCGAGAGATTCCAGATGAATGCCTCTTGAACGGATGATATCGCCTCCGACTTGAAATCCTTTCTCAATCGCGATACCGGCTCCCACCAGTTCGGCTCCGGACATTTCCACCAGCTCTGCAAGCCCTTCCAGCGCTTTTCCGTTTGCAAGGAAATCATCGATCAGCAGGACCTTGTCGCCTTTTCCGAGAAATTCCTTGGAAACAATGATGTCATAAATCCGTCCGTGGGTATAGGACTCCACTCTCGATTTGTAGACATCTCCTGCGATGTTTTTCGTCTGTGTCTTCTTTGCGAAGACTACCGGTACGTGGAACTCTTCTGCCACAACGCAGGCGATCCCGATCCCTGAGGCCTCGATCGTCAGAATCTTGTTGATTTCCTCACCGGCGAACCGGCGCTTGAATTCTTTTCCCATTTCGCGGAAGAGAGCCGTATCCATCTGATGATTCAGGAAACTGTCCACCTTCAGCACATTTCCTTCTTTTACTTTCCCGTCTTTGCGGATCCTGTCCTTCAATAACTGCATGCCGTACCTCCATCTGAAATTTTTCTCCTGCAGACCAATCGTCTTTGGCCCTCGCTGTATGTCCTTTTATTTTACTGGCAAATGCAGAGAAATGCAAGCGTTAAAACCGGGAACGGATTAGTCCGCGAAGCTGCACGGCGGCGAAAGATGCAGCAATCCAGCCCAGTCCCGTCACATCCCCGTCATCGCTCTGGCACGCGCAAGACGCTTTGCAAACTGGGGATAGAACGATTCATTTTTATCGTACGGCAGGACGTAAAACAACTTCAGAAGGAGAAGGCTCACAGTTTTGGCGTCCTCTCCGGACGCTTCCGAAAGCTGTGTCTGGACGTCCTCGAGAAAATAATGCCAGTCCTTGACGAACTGTTCATACTGAGCCAGATCCGGAGTGTCGACCCAACGGGAGACTTTGACCTTCGTCTTATTCGGGGCAGGGCATTCGTGCGCCTGCAGAAAATACCGGAAGCCGCGGGCGAAGCGGGTGTAAGCTTTGGATGTTTTGCCGCCCACTTCTTCATTTGGCGTAAGCCCGTAATAGCGGCCGAGCGGAAACAGCCTGCAGATGCCGGGCCGCTGCGGATGAATGCTGCAGCGGCCGTTTTCATCGAGAAAACCGCACGCTTCGTCTCCGGAACTCATCTTCAGATTCGGCAGGACGATTCCGTCCACGACATTCAGCTCGATCTTATCCTCCATCAGCGTTTCGAAGGTAAACGGAAGCTCCGCCGTCAGGCGGAAGAAATCGAACGGATCGAGGATCACAGAACTGCCCATACCGCGGCAGCAGGCGGAGCATCCTCTGCAGCCGTTGCATCCGGCTTTTACCATATCATTTTTCTCATAAAGCTTCCCGTCCGAGATCTCTTCCAGACTCACATACCGTTTCATCGCGTTCCCTCCGTCTTTAGGGGCGCATCCTGCAGCGGCCCCGTTCTTGTCTTCCGTAGATTTTACCACAGATCAGCCCGGAGGTCACGCGGATCATGTGATCTTTTTATGCCGGGCATTCTGTTCCGATCTTCTGCAGCTCTGCCAGAGTTTCATCGAGGTTTGCCTTGTGCCAGTTTCTCGCAAAGAAAATATTTCCTTTCAGGCTCGGTTCACTTCCAAGATAGCCGGAATTGCGGAAATCACTCAGCTCCTTTTGCTGTACGGATAAGACGATACAGTCCTCGGCAGTCTCTATGGTCAGACGGTAGTTCAGTCCCGACGGTTCAACGGTGATCCTCCTGATCTGCGAAAACGGAATACAGAGAGTGACTTCTTTTTTTATTTCAAACGAGATCCTGCCGTATGGGACGAATACCAGCTCTTCCCGGCAGATCTGCAGTGCAAAATACTCGGTGTTCTGGACAAAAAATTTTGCGACCGCATCGCTTAAATTTGCCGGAGCATAAGACACGACAATGGCCCTGTTCTCGACCGGTTCATATCCTGCCTTTCTGACGATATCCTGAATTCTGGTTTCTTTTGACATTTTTCATACCTCCTGCTGTCTGACGTATTTGTTTCGTCCCTATTATCGCACATCAGATTACGCGCCGGAGGATATCTGCCCCAAAAGGAGTTTTGATGCCTAAACGGTATTCAGGCGGAGGAGCTCCTGCTTCGCCTTGCGGGAAAACCAGCATGCTTCTCCATTTGAAAAAATTACTTTCCGCTCTTTAACATCCAGATATTTGATCTGGTTTACATTGGCGAGATAAGCCCGGTGGATCCGGAGGAACTGCTGTCCGAGATCCTGCTGCAGCTCCTGGATGCTTCCGGTAAAATCGAGGCGTTCTTTGAGGCCGTGTAAAATAATCCGGTGGCTTTTTGCTCCGGTCTCAAAAAAGAGGATATCATCTATGGGGATATGGCGTACCGTGTCCATAAATTTTACAGTAAAATATTTTCTGCTGTCTTCCTTTTCGCTCTGCAGCCGCTCTACGACGGACGCCAGACACCTGCGGATTCCTGCAAACATTTCCTCCGGATCGTCTTTTACAATATAGTCCAGCGCTTCCAGCTGATAGCGGAACGTTTCAAAAGCGAGTTCCCGAAAAGCCGTCACATAGATCAGGAATCCTCTCGGGTCTTCCCGCCGGATGGCCTGCCCCAGGGTGAAGCCTGTGTACCGCTCATTTTTCAGGTCCACATCCAGAAAGTAAATTCCGCGCCGTCTGTTGTTCTGCAAAGAGGAAAGAACGTCTTCCGGAGCGGCGCATTCTGCCGCAATTTCCATGTCATATCCGGAAATCAGGATTTCTTTTTCAATCTCCCGGCGGATGGCCCGGCGGATTCCCGGCTCATCGTCACACAGATAAATTGGAACCATGTCTTTTCCCTCCCGTTTTCCTGATGATCAGTTCCTGTATAAAAAACCCGTTTTCCTGTCTGGTACAGGAAGCCGCCTGATCGTAGCGGTTCACGATCTGCCGGAAACTGGGAAGTCCGTTTCCGCGTCTGCTTCCCTTGGTAGAATAGCCGTCCTCCCATATGCGGGAGACCGGGACCGTCTCAGCGGCCGTGTTGCGGATGATGATATGGATGAGTTCGCCGTCATCATAAAAAATTGCCGTAACTGCTCCGTTATCTTCTGTCTCTGCGGCTTCCAATGCATTATCAAGAAGGATTCCGACCGCACGGCACAAGTCTCTTTCACTCATTCCGGGATCGCAGAACGGGTTGGGGACTTCCAGCCTGAAAGGGAGTTTCTTTTCCTGCGCCTCTGTCATTTTCAGGATCAGGAGCCCCTTCAGTTCTGTGATCTGGATATTTCCGGTCTGGGTAATCTGAAAAATCTGTTTTCCGACCTGACGCTCAAAATCGTCCGTCACCCCGGAAATAAACTTTCGGACTGCCGCAAGGTTTCCTTCTTCCGCCTGAAGGCTTGCCCCTGCCATCATGTTTTTAAAATCATGGCGAAAATGCCGGACTTCTTTCTGTACAGTTTCCAGATTCTGAATATACAGCTTCTGCTGGTTCAGGCTTATCATCTGCTGATGGATCCGTTCTTTTTGTATGTTGCAGCGGAAGGTATAGTTCAGGATTCCGTAGATCAAAAGCAGCAGAAGCGCAGAGACGATCGGATTGCTGTTATTGAGGTATACCTTTTCATTGGTAAGCTCTACCACGATCATATCAAGTCCGGGAAGAGCAAAAAACAGCAGCCACCAGCAGCTTGCTTTTTCCTCGCCGCCGAGGACGCTGAGGTACTCCTCCGACAGTTTATTTTTGCGGATGACCCATACAATAAAGAGCGCGGGAAGTACGAGGCCGCAACTTTCCGTAAAAAGATAGACCGCCAGGTCCCGGGGAACGGTCAGGTCAAAATTCCGGCTCAGAAAGATGCCGTTTAAAGAAGAAATCGTTCTGCATAAAAAGACGGACAGTCCGGCAGCGGCAAAGGTATGACGCCAGCGGATATGAAAGATTCCTTTCGCTGCTATGACCCATGCCGCTGTCTCCAGATAGATTTCTATCAGAGAAATGAACAGGGAGCCAAACAGATCCAGCCGGTAAAACAGAGACGCCGGAAAAACGATCAGGAGCGTGCAGGGAATGATAAAAATCAGAGTGCTCTTTTTATCCGGCTTCTGGTCCAGCAGCGAAGAGGTCAGGACCAGACTGACAAGATAAACAGACAGCATAAGAGGAATATTGAGCAGCAGTATTGTGAAATAATCAAGTTCCATCTTTTCCATTTTCCTTCCGTTATGTTCAACGGTCCTATTATAATCAATTGCCGCAGCCGCATCAATAAAAAAACTGGATTTTCCGGCATTGGAAGACAAAGCTGTGTTATAATGGCGGAAACGGGCGAAGCCGCATGGAGGGAAAGATGAAAAAGGTTAAGATCACAGTGATGAGGATGGCGTGTTATACCGATTTGATGGAGCAGTATGAAAATCCGATCGCGAATGCCTGCAATATGGAAGTAGGACAGGTGTTCGTGGCGAACGGATGGCAGAAGCCGGAAGGGCTGTGCGGCAGCGCATGGGAAAGCATGTCGCCGTTCGTAATGGCGCTCGCCTGCGGAGCGGAAGATTTTTATGACGGATGGATGAAGAACAAAAGATCCGCCATGATCTCCTGCAATGACGGTTTCCGCCCGGTCAGTTTTCTGCTGGAGACAATGGAGGAGCGCGCAGAGTAACATAAAAGTTAAAAAAGTATAAATCTCTTGTGTTTTTTTTAAAAGTAGAGTAATATAATTCCAATCATATAAATAAACAGAAGTATAGGGGAGTAGTTGGCGCCTTTGGTGTGACAGAATCAACATTCATGGCACAGATGCCTGGTTTTGTATGAAACAACGAGACTTATCTGCAGGGAAAATCCTGCGGGTAGGTCTTTTTTTTCGATAAAAGGAGGCTTCCCGCTGTTTTGACAGATTTTGTGCGGGCCCGGCGCCGGAAAGGAGAATGCTGTGGAAAGAGATAAAACAGACCGGATCAGGATCCGGCATAAGCCTCCATAAGTGCAGCGGATAGGAGATTACCCGTTGCCATGACTGCCGGCAAATGGTATGATAAAAAACGTATAAAGCCGGCGGCTTTGAAAAAAAGAACAGTTCCAGCGTCTGGCGGATGGAAATGCAGCGCGGACGGGGAAATGTTCAGACAGGAGGAGACATGAAAGAATATCTGGAAAGTTATGAAGACGTATTAAAAGAACAAAAGTCTTCAGAAGAGGGACTGACTTCTGCGGAAGCTGAAAAGCGGCTCGCACAAGTCGGGAGGAACCGCCTGGAAGAAGGGAAGAAGGATTCTCTGCTGAAACGGTTTTTAAATGAGCTGGCCGACCCGATGATCATTATTCTGATCGTGGCAGCTGTTATTTCCGGTATCACGGCGTTTTATGAAGGAGAGTCTTTTGCAGACGTTATCATTATCATGGCCGTGGTCATCATTAACGCAGTGCTCGGTGTCGTGCAGGAGAGCAAAGCGGAGGCAGCGATCGAAGCGCTGCAGGAGATCGCGGCAGCTACGAGCAAGGTAATGCGTGACGGCAAAGTAGTCACATTAAAGAGTGAAGAGCTGGTGCCGGGAGATGTTGTTCTTCTGGAGGCCGGGGATGCCGTTCCGGCGGACGGACGTATTATTGAATGTGCCAGCATGAAGATTGAAGAGGCTGCACTGACAGGAGAATCCGTTCCGGTCAATAAGATCGTGAACCTGCTCCAGCTTGAAAACGAAAAGGATGTCCCGCTCGGCGACCGCAAAAACATGGTCTACATGGGATCGACCGTGGTATATGGGCGCGGCAGGGCCGTGATCACGGGAACAGGAATGAATACGGAAATGGGTAAGATCGCATCTGCCCTGGCACAGGCGAAGGACGAAGCGACGCCGCTGCAGCGCAAGCTGAACCAGCTCAGCAAGATCCTGACCGTCCTGGTGATCGGCATCTGCGTGGTGATCTTCGCAGTAGGCCTTATGAGAGCAGGATTCAGCGCTGACGCGATCCTCGACACCTTTATGGTAGCAGTATCCCTGGCGGTAGCTGCGATCCCGGAGGGTCTTGCAGCAGTCGTGACGATCGTACTGTCGATCGGCGTTACGAATATGTCGAGACGCAATGCCATTATCCGAAAACTGACAGCAGTAGAAACGCTCGGATGTACCCAGATCATCTGCTCGGATAAGACGGGTACGCTGACACAGAACAAGATGACGGTCGTACAGCATGTCGCGGACGATGAGAAGGAGCTGGAGATCGGCATGGCTCTCTGCTGCGACGCAGAGTGGGATGCGGAAGCAGGACAGGCGGTCGGGGAACCGACGGAATGTGCGCTTGTCAATGATGCGGCAAAGAACGGATACAGCAAGACACAGTTAAAAGAGGAGTACCCGCGCGTGGGAGAGGCTCCGTTCGATTCAATGCGTAAGATGATGTCTACCGTCCACGAGACGAAAGACCATAAGATTATCCAGTATACGAAGGGTGCGCCGGATGAAGTGTTAAAGCGGTGTACGTACGTCTGGAAAGACAGACAGAAGATGCCGATGACGGAAGAACTAAGAGCATCGATCCTGGCGTCGAATAAGGCGATGGCAGATAAAGCGCTGCGTGTGCTCTGCGCCGCCCGCAGAGAGTGGGATGAGGATCCGTCCAATACAGAGCCGGAATTTCTGGAGCAGGATCTGACTTATATCGGACTTTCCGGTATGATCGATCCGGTCCGCCCGGAGGTCAAGGATGCGATCGTAGAATGTCGCGAAGCCGGAATCCGGCCAATCATGATCACCGGCGACCACAAAGATACGGCTGTGGCGATCGGTATGGAGCTCGGCATTATTTCCGGGCCGGAGCAGGCGATCACCGGAGCGCAGCTGGATGAGCTGAGCGACGAAGAATTTAACCGCCGCATCGAAGAATTTTCGGTATACGCCCGTGTACAGCCGGAGCATAAAGTACGTATCGTAAATGGCTGGAAAGCGAAAGGCATGATCACAGCCATGACCGGCGACGGCGTCAATGACGCACCTTCCATCAAGAGCGCGGACATCGGCGTAGGCATGGGGATCACAGGAACAGACGTGACGAAAAATGTGGCGGATATGGTACTGGCCGATGACAACTTTGCGACGATCGTATCCGCTGTAGAGGAAGGCCGCCGTATTTACGCGAACATCCGGAAAGCGATCCAGTTCCTGCTGGCCTCCAATCTGGCCGAAGTGCTTGCGATCTTCTTCGCGACCCTGATCGGATTTACGATCCTGGAGCCGGTGCATCTGCTCTGGATCAACCTGATCACAGACTGTTTCCCGGCGCTGGCGCTCGGAATGGAAAAGAGCGAAGCCGACATCATGAAACGAAAACCGCGTGACCCGAAGGAAGGCATCTTCGCCGGCGGTATGGGATTCGACGTATTCTTCCAGGGCCTGATCGTAACGATACTCGTCATGACTTCCTACCTGATCGGCCATTATATGGAGAGCGGCGTTTGGGAATTCGTAAACAGCCCGGATGGCACGACGATGGCATTCCTGACACTGTCCATGGTAGAGATCTGCCATTCTCTGAATATGAGAAGCCGCCGCGGCTCGATTTTCAAACTGCCGAGCCATAACAAGTACCTGTATGGTGCAATGGTCATCTCTCTGATACTGACGACAGTAGTAATCGAAGTTCCGTTTATCGCAAAGGCATTCCAGTTTACGACGATCAGCCTCAGCGAGTATGCGATCGCCCTTGCTCTGGCAATCCTGATCATCCCGATCATGGAGATTGTAAAAGCAATCCAGCGTAAAGCAGAAAAGAATAACGCATAAAAGACAAAGTGAAAGCCTTCCCAAAGCTGCACAGTGTGCAGGGCGGGAAGGCTTTCTTTTACCACACCAGTATATTCACTGCTTCATACGATTCTGTATCGTAAATAACGCTTGCGATCGCTCCGACTGTAAAGGCGTCTGCATTCAGTCCCATATCGCCAAGCTTTGCGCCGTCATACCAGAGCTGGACGATGCTTCCGTCTTCCAGACGGAGGCGGAAGTATCCGTCGCCGCTTTCGATGATCATTCCGTACGCGTCTGCTGTTCCGCCGCTCTGCTCTGCGGCGGTCTGGCTGGAGGAGGATACGCTGTTCAGCCGTTCTACCATCAGGGCGATGTTGGCGCCCTCATATTCATTCATCACGCTCACGTCAAAATCTTCGGCTTCGACCGTTCCGCTGTACCATGATTTTGAATTAAAATAGTCCTGGATGCTCTGGATGACGAATTTGCGGTTATGGCGGGCATAGATTTCGTTGATCGCCATCTGTATCTGATCCGCATTCATTCCGTCGAGGTCGCTCTGGCTTAAATAAGCGCTCGAGCTCTGCGGGAAAATATAGTCTCCGTCGGAGGCTGCTGTGCTGCCCTCTGCGGTCAGCGTAATGTGAGATTTGATCCATGCGATATCGTTCGACATGGAGATAAACTCATTGTAGGCTTCTGAGTCATCCGTATAAGCCTGCAGATCGGTCGGAAAGGTCGCGTAGTAGGTGCCTTCCGGCGTATAGCCGATCGTCATATAGCTCGGATTGTCGGTATAGCTGTCATCCTGCGAGAAATTGATGCTGAACAGCCATCCGCCGTTTGCATATCCAAGCTCATCGGTCCAGAGCTGCCGCGACTTCGTCTGATAGAACGCGGCGCTGTTTTCGGATGTGCCCATCTGACAGATGCCGGACCAGCTTTCCGGCAGAAGCACCTGTACGTCCCGGAAGCTGACGCAGATATTGTTGTCTGCGTCTCTGGAGGTCGTGCTCGTCCATCTCTCGGAAGCTGCCTGTGCGGTCAGCGTGAATACGGAAAGGATACCAAATGTGACTGCGGCCAGAATACCGCGGATTTTCTGTTTTTTCATGTAAACCCCTGCCTTTCTTTTGCGTTTCCTGTTATGACGATTTTACCATATGCTTCCTCGGAAAAAATGAATAGATTCTTAAGAGGCAGGAAAAGAATTTGTAAAATGTTCCGGCAGAGGTTCTCTGTCATGATATCATTTCACAATTCATATAGTTACATAAGAAAGAACGGGGCGGATAAGAGATGGAAGAAAAAGAAATTCCGATCGTGTGGTACAAATTAAGGGGACTTGGGCTGGTGTGCCTGTGTTCCCTCGTATTTTTTATCGGGGCGCTTGTGACAGAACAGAAGAGTATCGCAGTGAGCAGCACAGCGCAGGAGGTCCTGACGCCGGTCTGCAGTGTGGAGACGGAGCAAAAGAAAGCAGCGCTGACATTTGATGTAGACCTGAGCAATGAAAATACACAGACGATCCTGAATATTCTGGAGAAATACGGCGTAAAGGCGACTTTTTTTGTGACGGGAACATGGGTCGGAAAATATCCGGAAGAGGTAAAAAAGATCGCTGCGGCCGGGCATGACCTCGGAAACCACGGCCGGAACCATGTTGATATGAGCGTGCTTGACAGAAGCCAGATTCAGCAGGAAATCCAGCAGGTACATATGGCGGTACAGGAGCTGACCGGATTGGAAATGAATTTATTCCGCGCCCCGTACGGCGCATATGGAGAGGAGCTGCTGAAAACGGTGGAGCTCTCCGGTTATCTGCCGGTACAGTGGGAGATTGATACCGAAGACTGGAAAAACTACGGAATCGACTCAATCCTCCGAAAAGTGTCGCAGCCGGACGGAAAGAAAAACGGCTCCATCATACGGATGCATAATGGAGCCGATTATATCACACAGGCGCTTGAGCCGGTCATCATAAGCCTGCAGGAGCAGGGGTATGAACTGGTTCCCGTATCCCGGATGGTATACTGGAGCGATTACCGCATTGACGGGAACGGACGGCAGTGCCGTTCTTACTGAGCGTTACTGTCCTCTGACCGGAAGTGTCATCATCAGACTGGCATTTTTGCTCCATCCTCCGCTGACCGGTTCGACGAGTACCTCGATCTTTGATACAGACTTCCGGTACTTCCAGTTCGCAAGAGATACTCCGAGATTGACGGAGGTTCCGGTCTGTATGACGCGGGAGCTCTCCAGGATATTCTTGCCGCTGTAGAAGCGCAGCTTCACGAGCACCTGTCCGGACTGCGCTCCGTTTACGCGGAGCGTCGTATAGAATACGGGATGCTTCTTGAAGTTCACGGTATTACTGAACTTCTGCGAGAATCCCCAGAGGCTGCTTCGGTTGCGGCTGCTGTCGCGCGTGGTGCGGATCGTACCGGCATCCGGGGCCGTCATACCGGAAGCAGCTCCATACGGTTTCCAGCCGGAGGAGATAGAAGCAGTTCCCTGATATGCGCCTACCTGCAAAAGAGCAGAGGACGAAACGGACGTCTTGCTGTACAGGTTCTTGTTAAATCCGGGGATCACATCGGACCATTTGTTGATCCCGATCACGGAGAGCAGCGGTGTGGTCACCTGTTCCGAAAGGTTGGTGTCCATATACTTAAAGACATTCCAGGAATCCTTCTTTTCACCTGCCCACTCCTGTCTGCCGGAGCTTGTATCTGTCGTCCAGAGACCGAGGTTCAGTCCCTGCGCGACTTCGACATTGTGATCGACGTGACGGTTCATGATAAAGGAATCAATCATGCTGTCAGACTCCGTCAGATAGTAGCTGTATGCGATCGCGGCAGACTGTTCCTTTTCGACATTACGGCCTCCCTGGACGGAGGTATATCCCTGCTCAGAGAGGATAATGCGCGTATCGGAACCGTAGTTTTTGCGGATATATTTTGTGAGGATACCGATGTTTCCCATATTAATGACCGGGGATTTCACGGAATTGGTGATCTGCCCGTTCGTATTCGCCCAGAACCTCGGCTCTGTCAGAGGAGAGCTGTACGGGTGGTAGGCCAGATTCCACGGGATATTCCCCTGGCTTTTCAATGCAGAGGCAAATGCATCCAGCATCTTTCTGGCCGCGTACGTTCCGTTTACCGTATTGGTATTCCAGAGGTGGTCCAGAGAGATATAGACGCGCGCCTTGGAGTAAATGCTGGCAACGGTATTGTACGTCAGCCGGAAGGCGTTTGCGTATATTTTTGCGTACTGGCTCAGCGTTTTCTGACCTGCATAATTGTAAACCTTGTAATTATTGACTTCATTTCCCACGATCCAGTTTGCGATGCGGCCGTATTCGGCGCCGGATGAGGCATAGCGGGCGGCGAGGAAAGAAATCGTAGCCTGCAGCTGTTCGCGGGCTGTCTTGTCCGCCGTGTTCCATGCGTAAAAGCTGTGGCCGCGCTCTCTGCCCGACGGGTAGATCAGATGAGTCAGATCATCCCTCCAGCCAAGCAGCAGGACCGCGCTTACAACGGTGTCATTTTCATAAAGCGACGTAAGCTGGCGGTCGTAGTTCGCGACAGTACCCCTGCGGAACCAGTAGGTCTTCCCGTGATAAGTATACGGGATAGAGGAAGCTTCATTCTGTTCGCCTGCGGATGCGATCAGATCGGTAAATACAATATTGATCAAAGAGTGATTTACGTTCAGCTCCGCAGCATCTTCCAGCATGTCAGCATTGACCTGAAGACCCTTTTTTGAAGCAGCTGTCGGAAATGCATACCGGTTCTCCGCAATTTTTTTCGGGTTTGATACGTATTTCGCATTGCTGATCACAGAGTATGTACCGTTGGAATTTTTCTGTGCAAGCACGAACCTCGTATACAGCCGGCTCTTAGCCTTGGATGCCTTCAGCGGCACGTTGAAGGTCATGTTTTTCGCCTTCTTTTTTGACTGTACCGGCTTCATGCTGCTCGTTATTTTTGAATTTGACAGAGAAAGTGCAAACAAATGGCATTTCTTGCCCCGGATTTTTTTGGGATTCGGGATGGAAACCGTCACCCGTACTTTATCGGAAGAGACAAGCTTGCAGCTTGTGATCTTCGCGGGCTGCGAGGCAGCCGAGGACGAAATCGGCGCTGAAAGGGTGAGAGCCAGAAACAGCACCGGTAAGAACGTCAGAAGCTTTTTGTAAATCTTTCGCATAAAATACCTCCCCCTGTTTATGCATATACTTAATGTTAAAATTTAGTATATCATTTATCAGATAATTTGTAAATAATAGAGGACTTGCCAAAAAGCGGAAGATATGATATATTGGTTTAAAAATAAACCAATCACAAAGGAGGGCCGGTGATCCGGTTTGTGAGGGCAGTATGGAACGTTCAATGGAAATATTGCTGCATGGGAATCACTTTAAGCAATTATTATCCGGCAGGATCACACCGATCCGTGAAAAATACGGACTGAGGAAGATCGATATAGAGATCTTGCATTATCTGCATGGCTGCGGGGACAGGGATACTTCCAGGGATATCAGGGAAAAGTATGAGTTTACCAAAGGTCATATTTCGCAGTCGGTGGAACGGCTGCAGTCGATGAACCTTCTGCAGGGAGTGCCGGACGAGCGTGACAGGCGCTGTGTGCATTTTAAGCTGACCCGGGAGGCGGATGTACTCGTCGAGGATATCAGCAAAATGTGGACAGAGATGACTGCCATTATTTTTGAGGGAGTGACAGAAGAAGAAAAACGCCTGCTCAGGGAGGTGGCTATAAAAATAGCCCGGAACATGGAGCAGGCAATCGAAAACCAGACAGTAAAATAATAGAAAAGGAGATGGGGCATATGAAATATGAAGAGAACATGATTCGCTATGCACAGAAGCAGCAGGATATCTGCCGGAGGAATGATACGATTTCCGATCATCTGTTTGAAGAATACGGGGTAAACCGCGGACTGAGAGACAAAGCCGGAAAAGGCGTCCTCACAGGACTGACCAACATATCCAAGATCACTTCGTTTAAAGACGTTGACGGTGTGAAGACTCCGTGTGACGGAGAACTGTGGTACAGAGGGTATTCGATTGAAAGCCTTGTGCGCGAACTGGGAAAGAGCGGATTCGGATTTGAATCTACGGCGTATCTCCTTTTATTTGGCGAAAAGCCGAACGAGGACGAGCTTCTGGAATTCAGGCAGATCCTGGCAGCGGCAAGAAATCTTCCGACGAATTTCACGCGCGACGTCATTATGAAAGCTCCGACGAAAGATATCATGAATTCCATGACGAGGAGTATCCTGACACTGGCATCGTACGATGACGACGCTACGAATACAGATCTTGCAAACAGTCTGCGCCAGTGTATCCAGCTGATCAGTATTTTCCCGATGCTTGCCGTATACGGCTATCATGCGTACAACCACTACGAGAGAAATGACAGCATGTACATCCACAGACCGGATCCGAACCTGTCTGCGGCGGAGAACCTGCTGATGATGCTGCGCCCGAACAAAGAATATACTTCCATCGAAGCGCACGTTCTCGACGTTGCCCTGATGCTTCACATGGAGCACGGCGGCGGAAACAACTCCACCTTTACGACGCGCGTCGTTACTTCCTCCGGTTCTGACACGTATTCGGCAATCGCCGCTGCGATGTCTTCTCTGAAGGGACCGAAGCACGGCGGAGCAAATATCAAGGTAATGGAGATGATGGAGGATATCCGGACCCACGTGCATGACTATAACGATAAAGATGAGATCGAAGCATATCTGACAAAGATGCTGGAAGGAGAAGTATTCGATAAGAAGGGCCTGATCTACGGTATGGGACATGCGGTATATTCCCTGTCAGACCCGAGAGAGAGGATCTTCAAGAAATTTGTAGAGATGCTGGCGACTGATAAGCACTGCGACAGAGATATGGCGCTCTACAATAACATCGAAGAGATCGCGCCGAAGGTGATCGCAAAGAAACGCAAGATTTTCAAAGGCGTAAGCCCGAACGTCGATTTTTACAGCGGATTTGTATACCAGATGCTCGACATTCCGGTGGAGCTGTATACACCGATCTTCGCGATCGCGCGAATCGTCGGGTGGAGCGCACACCGGATTGAGGAGCAGATCGGCATGGGCAAGATCATCCGTCCTGCATACTTAAGCGTAATGGAGGAAAAGGAATGATCAGGTACTGTGCAGTACCGACGAGGGATCAAAAATAACCGTAAAGGTGGCGCCGCCGCCCGGCGTATCGGTGAGGATGAGCCGGCCGTGGTGGAGCCGGACGATCTCCTGGGCGATACAGAGCCCGAGACCGAAGTGCGACTTATCGCGGCGCGCCCGGTCGAGGCGGTGGAACCGTTCAAATACAGCCTGTTTCTGACTGTCCGGGATACCGGGACCGTTGTCGCTGACGCTGATGCAGACCGATGTCCTGGAATGTGCGGGCAGCCAGGAAGAAGTCAGGCTGCGCCTGCCCGGGCGGCGCGGCGTGTCAGCGCTTTGCGGCGCGGTGATGCGAAGCGACAGGCAGACGCGTCCTCCCTTCGGCGTATAGCTGAAGGCATTGTCGATCAGGATGGAGAGAAGCTGGCGGATCCGTTCCGCGTCACAGACGACGGCAGGGACCGGCTCTTCGGGAAGTTCGATCTCCCATCGAAGCCCGCGGGCAAAAGAAAGGGACTCAAAGTTTTCCCAGGTCTGCAAAAGGAGCGTGTCCAGTTCTGTCTTTGACGGATGGATGCTCCAGTTATGGTTGTCGGCGCTGGCGAGCTGGAGCATATCGCCGACCAGCCGTGACATACGGCGTCCTTCCGAGTCGATCGTCTGAAGAAAAGAACTGTCGTTTTCCATAATCCCGTTTTTTACGGCGTCTACATTGCTGAGGATCACGGTGAGAGGGGAACGCAGCTCATGAGAAGCAGATGCAACGAATTGCATCTGTTTTTTTCTGTTCTCCTGAAGGGGGCGTATCATCCGTCCGGTAAAAAACCAGAAAAAGATGAGAAGTACGCAGACTGCCGCGAGGTCGGCCAGCAGAAACAAGATCCGCTGCCGGATGATCTGCTCATTCATGGAAGTCAGAGGATGAAGGACGGCTACGCCAAGGACGCCGCCCGCCCTTGGCAGCAGGGCGGCAGAGGCGTCGTACAGTTCTCCGTTTTCGTCCCGGATGGTAAACTCTGCCTGCTGCCTTAAATGATTCTGGACGGAGGTGTTTTTCAGATCGATTCCGTGTCCGGAGGCAGCTGTCTCGATGACTTTGGTAAGCAGTGTGTCTGTCTGCGCATCCCCTTCAAGGTCCTGAAAGAACAGCGGCGATCCATTATCGAGGATCCGGACCGCGAACTGGTAATGGTACTCCATCTGCCGGATCCAGTTGTGCGACAGAGACGTCTGTACTTCCAGATTCTGGTACATGGTATTCAGGTTGGTCGTAAAAGCGGAGGATTCCTGCGTCCGTATCCCGGATTCTGAAATAAACAGGCAGATAACAGTCAGGACAGCGAGAATGATCCCCGTAATGGCCGTACACAGGGCCGTGAGCTGAAGATGGAGCTTGTGTATCATAACGTACCTCCTGCGGCTGTGTTCTCTGCGGTCAGCCGGTATCCGACTCCGCGGACGGTCTTGAGCTCCGTGCGGCTTCCGACGGACTTCAGACGGCGGCGGATAAAGTGGATGTAGTTGTCGAGATTGCCCTCTTCAATCTCGCTTTCCGGGCCCCATACGCGGTTCAGGATCGTATGGCGCGGGATGGTCTGATCCGGATTATTTAAAAAGAGAGTAAAGAGCGCACCCTCCCGCTTGGAAAGCGTACAGGAGCCGGAGCCGCACTGCAGGAGATTCTGCTGCGGATCGTAGGAAAGATCTCCAAACGTAAGCCGGCCGTCCTCTGCCAGTCTCTGCGGACGGCGGCAGATACAGCGGATCCGGGCCATCAGTTCTTCAAACGCAAACGGTTTGACAATGTAATCGTCGGCCCCGCAGTCGAGTCCTGTGATCCGTTCGTCCAGGCTGCCGAGCGCGGTCAGAAAGATTACGGGCACGGTACAGTGCGCCTGCCTTGCGCGCTTCAGCACCTCCATCCCATCCATTCCGGGAAGCATCCGGTCCAGGAGGACGAGATCATGGCTGTTTTCCAGCAGGCAGAACAGCCCGTCTTCCCCGTCATTGCATACCGTTACCGAAAACCCCTGCTGTTCCAGCGAAAGAGACAGGGAACGGCAGAGCGAGAGATCATCTTCAATCAATAATATACGCATATCTAATTCTCCATAATTATTATGAAATAT
>DVHT01000155.1 GCA_018711885.1 Candidatus Choladousia intestinipullorum
GACCGTGTTTCTTATGACAGCCAGCAAATCTCCTCCTGAACGCCTCGCTGTCTGCAGTACCTCTGCAAAACTTCTGATATCTTCGTCTGCGCTTCGTTTCCCGAAATCAAGAAACAGAGATTCAAGCGTTCTGCTCATATCAAGCTGGGCACTGATCAAACGGAATTCCTGAATGATGATCTCGCCCTGCTCATATACCTTCTCCAGTTCTTTCAGCGCCTCTTTTACAGCATTCTCGGCGGAATATCCCGCCTGCATCGCAGACGCCATCATCTGGATCGCATCCAGAAACTGCTTTTTCATCACGCCTGCCCGTTTTTTCTGCAGGGTACGTTTCCGCTCTTTCACAAACCATATAACACCCGGAAGCAGAACGGCAAATGCCATCCAGGATGCAAAAAACAGGTGACTCACGAGTGCATCCAGCAGCAGGTACGCTGCCACGGTCCAGATCCGCTCTTTTTGGCAGAGCCGGTAGACAGAATAATCCTGCCGGATCTGCCCGGTATTCGTCTCTTTCATTCCCCGCTTTATACGAAAAGACCCGCCCGCTGCAGCTTCTGCTGCCTTTGCAATGCATTCCGTCTGATCAGGCTTCCTTTTATGACTCCGCAATCGTCTTCGCCCTCCTCCTCAAATTCATACAGGACCTGAGTCGCAATCTCACCGGTCTGTGTGCTGTAGCCGAGAATCTCCAGAATCTGCAGGACTTTTCTGGTCTTGTCTCTGAGGCGCCCCAGATGTACGATTACATCTATTCCGGATGAAATCTGCCTTCGCACCGCCGTCAAAGGGATCTCCAGCCCCATCAGTACCATTGTCTCAAGCCTTGCAAGCATATCCTCCGGGCTGTTCGCATGACCGGTGCTGAGAGATCCGTCATGTCCTGTATTGAGCGCCTGAAGCAGATCGATCGCCTCGCTGCCTCTGACTTCTCCTATCAGGATCCGGTCAGGGCGCATTCGAAGACTGGACTTGATCAGATCGCGTATCGTAACTGCTTTTTCCCCTTCTGCATTTGCGCCGCGCGCTTCAAGACGGACCAGATTTTTTACTCCCTGTATCTGCAGCTCCGCATTGTCTTCAATCGTTATAATGCGCTCATCCTTCGGGATATAGCTGGAAAGCGCGTTTAAAAATGTCGTTTTTCCTGATCCCGTCCCGCCCGAAATAAAAATATTGTATCCTGCACAGACAAGCTTCTCTAAAAACGCGGCTGCCTCATGCGAGACAGTCCCCCATTCGATCAGCTGCTCCATAGAAACCGGCCGGTCCGGAAATCTCCGGATTGTGATCACCGGCCCATTGAGCGCGACCGGCGGCATGACGATATTGACCCTCGCTCCGTTCTCAAGCCGCGCATCGACAATCGGGCTCGATTCATTGACAATACGGTTGCACTTTCCTACGATCTGCTGTGCGATATCCTCCAGCCGCTCGCGCGAAAAGAACCGTTTCTCCCATATCTTCAGCCTGCCCTCCCGCTCCAGAAAAATCCCTTCTATTCCGTTCACCATAATTTCCGTCACGCTGTCATCATCGAGAAGCTCCTGCAGAATGTCGAGACGCCTGACGGAGTTGAACAGCTCTGTGCGCAGCTCATTGCGCTCTGACAGCCTGATATAGCATTCCAGTCCTGTCTGCAGGATCAGTTCGTCGATCGTCTGATAAATCTCTTCGTCCTTTACCTCCCTGTATTCCTCAAGTCTCTCCATCAGTTTCCGGCGCAGAAATACAAAGCGGGATTCTTCCAATCTCTACTCCTCCTCCCACAAAAGCCGTCTGACGTAATTTCCCATCTCGCCCCAGACGAGCTGCTGCGTCAGATCACCGTTCTCCTTCTGCAGCGGCTGTACGGGAAGTTTGATCTTTCTTGTTTTTTCCAATACTTCCTCCAGTTCAAGCATCTTCATCAGCTTCTCATACTGAACAAGCTTGGCCCGTGAGATCAGATCGTCCTGTACCGGCGTATAAATCCGGTCACAGAGCTGCAGGATCTGGAACATCTCATCCATCTGTTCGCTCAGATCCAGAATGATGATATCATAATCGCAAAATGCTATAACCTCCTGCAGAAAATCGATCCATTCTCTTCCGGAAACATCTCTGATGTCGGCCGGAGAAAGTGCCGGCGGAATATACTGCAGCTCATGGAAGGTCTGAACCATCGAATTCAGCCTGTAGATCAGTCCGCCTTCTTTCTGGCGCGCAAAATAGATCAGATCTGAAATATCTGCCCGATATTTCATGTCAAAAAGCTCTTCAAATCCAGAAAATTCTTCAAAATTCAGATAGAGCACCTGCTTTGTCTCCGCCAGTATCTCACCCAGCGCCAGCGCAAAAGACGTTTTTCTTGTCCTGCCGATCGGAGAATAAATCCCGTAGATTTTCGTCTTGCGGACACTGCCCGGGATATCCAGCCGCGGATGGTCCGCCGCATAAAATTCCATCACCTCTGAAAGAAGCTGGTCTGAAGACTGATACTTATACACAAAAGGATACTCTTCCAGATCCTGAAGCTGCTCGCCTTCCGAGAGGATGATCGTCCGGTTCACCGGAAGCTCCCGAATCTCATTGCACATTGCCCGTGTAGAGATCAGCAAAATCTCGATTTCATGCTCCCGGGCAAATTTCTGCAGACTTTCCACGTTCGTAAACGCCTGTACTTCAAACGGCGTCATCTTCTTCTCATTCAGATAATCCATAAGGTTGCATGCGTAAGATGCCTCCAGATCACAAACTGCAAATATACTCTTTTTCAAATCAAACCTCCTGCAATATAATAAATAGTCCCCAGAAGAACGGGCACAGAAAAGCAGAATCTGGCCTCCTGCGGCGTCTGTTCCAGATACGGCCTCCATTTCAGTTCTCTGGAATACGTGCTGATATATTCAGCAAAATAAGCCAGCCTCCGGCTGAGACTGCGGCAGCGCAGCATGATCAGCAAAGAGAGGATTCCTCCAGACAAAACCGACACGGCAATGCACTCCAGACAGTCAGAAGGTCCTAAAAATCCACCCAATGCACACAAAAGCTTTACATCCCCTGCTCCTATCATGCGAAAATAATAGAACCCGCAAAACAGAAGAGCCGGAAGAACCGCGCCGCCCATCCAGAGCAGCACGCCTGCACAGCCATTCTCCGCCAGCTGGTAAGCAAGCGCACAGACGATACCCGTCGCTGTGATCGCGTTCGGGATTTTCCCTTTCCAGACATCCGAAAGCACCGCTGCTTCCGCGATACATAAAAGTGATAATAGCTGAATTTCTTTCAAATAACGGCATTCCTCCTTTTCCGTCCTGCACCCTGTCTGCAATTATGTTTCTCAAAACTGCTGAATGTGCCTGAAGTCAGGCTGAAACTGAATCAAACGATAGTAAAAAGACCGGAACCGTCCGGTTCCATGAAATGAATAAGACAGTATAAAAAGATCCTGCCAAAGAGAAGTCTCAGGCTGCTCCGTCCCAGGACGGGGCGCGGTCTTCGGTTCTCTCTGACAGGATCTATTATATCACATTTCTGCGATATGTAAATATGTTTTTGTGATCTTTATAAACTTTTTGTGATGATTAGTAGAGGGATGCCTTTCCGTCAGCCATGAACAGTCTGATCTTATGAGCAGCAACTTCCTTCATCGCGTCGATGCAGGCCGGCTGAATCACGTTCGGCTCACGGACTTTCTTGTCCTGAAGCACTTCACGCATCTTATTGAAGTAAGCAACCTTGATATCACTGGAGATATTGATCTTATTAACGCCGCGCTTTACAGACTCAGCGATCTCGGAATCCGGGTTTGAGCTTCCGCCGTGAAGTACAAGCGGAACAGAAACTGCTGCTTTGATATCGTTCAGAAGGTCAAGCTGCAGCTTCGGATCAACGCCTTCCGGATAAATGCCGTGGCATGTTCCGATTGCGATAGCGAGGCAGTCAACGCCTGTCTCCGCAACAAATTTAGCAGCGTCTGCCGGATCTGTGTATTTAATCACTGCAGAACCAGCTTCCCCGTATGTATCTGCTGTACCGATCGTACCCAGCTCGCCCTCTACAGAAACATTTACTGCATGAGCTGTATCAACGACCTTTTTGCAGATTGCTATATTCTCTTCAAACGGAAGAGAGGAACCGTCGATCATGACGGATGTAAAACCTGTCTGGATGGCAAGAAGTACCTGCTCGTAATTTGCACCATGATCCAAATGAATCGCTACCGGTACGGTAGATTTATAAGAGCGCTCAATGATCGCTTTTACCATATCCGTTCCTGTATGCTTTAATTCATCCGGATGAATCGCAATGATGATCGGGGCATTCAGCTCTTCTGTAATCTCCATCAGGCCTCTAAACATAGAATAATCGCTGACATTGAATGCCGGCACTGCAAAATAATGCTCATTTGCTACAGCAAGCAGTTCCTTCATGTTCATTAACATAATGTTAATCCTCCTTAGTTTTGAATATTTATGCTTTGCAATACTATTATAAACTGAAATCTCAAAAAATCAACTATTCCCCCGTGTATTTTATTCATTCGCTTCCATATATTTCATATAATTCACGACCATCATTGCAATCTTGAACGTAAGTGCATCGTCAAATACGCGGATATCCAGTCCCGTACTTTTCTGAAGTTTCTCGAGCCGGTACACCAGGGTATTCCTGTGAATATAGAGCTGGCGTGCCGTTTCTGACACATTCAGATT
>DVHT01000024.1 GCA_018711885.1 Candidatus Choladousia intestinipullorum
ATTTGCTCATGCGGAAAAAGTAGGCTTCCTCGCTCGCCGGTTTTACTTCGCGGCCGCAGTCCGGACATTTGCCGTCCACCAGCTGGGATTCCGTCCAGAATGACTCACACGGCGTACAGTACAGTCCCTCATAGGAACCTTTGTAAATATCGCCCTGGTCATACAGCTTTTTGAAAATTTTCTGCACCTGTTTTTCATGTTCTTCGTCCGTCGTCCGGATGAACTTATCGTATGAAGTGTTCATCAGATCCCAGATTCGTTTGATCTCGTCTGCCACACCGTCTACAAATTCTTTTGGAGTCACGCCCGCCTCTGCTGCCTTCAGCTCGATCTTCTGACCATGCTCATCCGTTCCGGTCTGGAAAAAGACGTCATAGCCCTGCGCTCTGCGGAACCGTGCAATGCTGTCCGCAAGAATGATCTCGTACGTATTCCCGATATGCGGCTTCCCTGACGTGTAGGTGATCGCCGTCGTCATATAATACTTTGGTCTGCTCAATATTCTGTTCCTCCTTACGAAATAAAAAACTACATGAAATTAAATTACCATACCGGAGATTTTCTGTCAAACATGCAGTCCTCAAGTTTTGACGGCTGCACTGCGAAACAGGATATCATGTTCCTGTCTTTTCTGCATAGACTGTCTTAAGAGTATCCTACGGAGCATCTATATGGAACATCTGTTATCCAGACTGAACCGTAAATCTTCCGATCCGAAACCTGCTCCCCGCAGGGCCGGTCTGTTCCCCGCGGCTGTAATGATCATGGGGGCCGTTTTTCTTTTTCTCGCCATCAGGCTTTTTCTGACCTCCCCGCCCGGCTTTTTCCAGTCCGAAGATAAAAAGTTCGAACGTTTTACGGAAGAGGTCTTCCGAAGCGAGATGAGCGGAAATACGCTGAATCTGCATTATACGGTCGCAAATCCTGCCGATTACGGCATTGATACCTCTTCCGTATCTCTTGGAGACGCCAGCCCGAAAGCGCGTCAAAATGCAATCGCAGCACTTGAAAACTACCGGAATGTCCTGAATCAGTTTGATTACAAAAAGCTGTCCGAAAAACATCAGCTCACCTACGACATTTTTGCTGATTATCTGGATACGGAGCTGTCCGCCTCCGCATACCTGCTGTACGACGAGCCGCTCAGCCCGACGCTCGGCATTCAGGCGCAGCTCCCCATACTGCTCGCAGAATACACCTTCCGCACGAAAGGCGATATTGAGGATTATCTGACGCTGCTGACCCAGATTCCCGACTATTTCTCAGGTATTCTCGCCTTTGAACGGGAAAAGGCGGAAGCCGGGCTGTTTATGAGCCGTGACTGTGCGGCCATGGTCGTAAGCCAGTGTGAGGATTTCATCAATGACCCGGCAGACAATTACCTCATCGGTATTTTCAACGAAAAAATAGATGAAGTGACAAACCTGACCGCGGATGAAAAAATCGCCTACAAAAACCGCAACAGCGCGATCCTGCAGGGGTATGTCATCCCTGCGTACCGGGAACTTGGAACAAAGATCGCTTCTTATGCAGGCAGCAGCAAAAATCAGCAGGGACTCTACTACTTTCCGGAAGGCCGCGAATATTATCAGTACCTTGTCCGAAGCGGAGTCGGAGACGACCGTTCCATCGTGGAAATAGAGGAAGCAGTCAAAGTCCGGATGGTCGAAGATTACTCTGCCATCTGTGACCTGGTGCAGCAGGGTGCGCAGAAGTCCTCCTCTTCTGTCACCGCCGCATCCGACGGCAGTTCTTCTTCTGTTCCCGCCGCCATGCTCAGTGAACTCCGCGAAAAGATCACAGACGATTTTCCGCTCCTGCCTTCCGTCTCGTGCAATATTAAAAGCGTGCACAAATCGCTGCAGGATTATCTGAGCCCGGCATTCTATCTGACGCCGGCTATTGACGATTACGAAAACAACGTGATCTACATCAATCCGGGCAGCAATTACAGCGGCATCGATCTGTTTACGACGCTGGCGCATGAGGGTTATCCGGGACACCTGTACCAGTCTGTCTACTTTAACAGCACCAAACCGGACCTTCTGCGTACGCTCCTCGATGTCGGAGGTTATACGGAAGGCTGGGCGACCTATGTGGAGATGTACTCTTTCGGGCTGTGGGAGGAAGACCCTCAGCTTGCGGCACTTTATCAGAAAAACCGTTCCTTCACGCTCGGTCTCGCGTCGCTGCTCGATATCGGGATTCACTACCGCGGATACTCGCTTTCCGACGTCACGTCCTTCCTTGAAAAACTGGGATTTGAAAGCGGTACTGCGCAGTCCCTTTACCAGACCGTCCTTCAGTCGCCGTCCAATTATCTGAACTATTATGTCGGCTATCTGAATTTCTCGGATCTGCGGGACGATGTAAAGGCCGTGCAAAGCGAACAGTTCTCTCTCCGGGAATTTCACCGCATGGTGCTGGAGGCCGGTCCCTGTCCGTTCTATATCCTGCGCCGCGAACTGAGCCGGGAACTCGCAAACTGACACAGCACTTATCAGGAGCAGCCTATGAAATTAATCCTTTATCTTTCACAGCTTACGATTCCGTTCCTTATCTTTACCATTGTAGCGCTCGGCCTGATGTCCAAAGTCCCTGTGTACGACAGCTTCATCCGCGGTGCAAAAGAAGGCCTTAAAACTGTTGCCGGGATCCTCCCTACGCTGATCGGGCTGATGATCGCCACCGGGATCCTCCGCGCGTCCGGACTCCTTGATTTTATCGGGACGCTTCTGGGAAGCCTCGCGGACATCATCCATTTTCCGGCGGAGCTTGTTCCGCTCGGCATCCTTCGGATGTTCTCTTCCAGCGCAGCCACCGGCCTTCTGCTGGATATTTTTAAAGAATACGGCACCGATTCCAACATCGGGCTGACGGCTTCCCTGATGATGTGCTGTACGGAGACAGTTTTTTACACAATGAGCATCTATTTTATGACTGCCGGCATCAGGAAAACGCGCCACACGCTCTGCGGCGCGCTGCTTGCTACGCTCGCCGGCATCGCCGCCAGCGTACTGCTTGCCGGATGGATGGGAAAAGTGTGACCGGCAGGAGATTTCCGGTTTGTACTTTTTAAAAAACTTTGGCAGCATGCAAAAATGTGATAAGATAGAAAAAATGATGGCGGCATCTTATCATTCGAAAATGGAAAAATGCAAGGTGAATTTAAAAAATGACAGAAACAGAAAAGGTACGCTTAAACGATTTAACAGATGAACAGCGGCTGCTCTTTTACAAAGAAACGGAACGAAAAACCAGAAGATTTTTCTGGGCAGCGGCAGTTTTCGTATTGCTTTACCAGATTTACAATATTTGCTATACACTGTATTATACTCAATTTCGTCTGGAATCCAGAGCCAGCAGAATCTACATGTGCCTGTATTTCACGATTTCTCTGGCCTGTATCATCTGTATGGCGTTTGGTGCAGTCTGGCGTAAGTCCAAAAGCTGCAGTTCCCACATACGTCTGCTGCGCTTATATGCGGCATTCGGAGGAATCCTTCTGCTCTGGTCCGCCTGCCTGACGCTTTACGACCAGCGTGTGTCCGACAACCTCAGTATATACGTGACGACAGCCGTCTATATCGGCATGCTGCTCTACATCCACCCGCGGCTGTCAGTTCCCTGCTACGTGCTCTGCCAGATTATCCTCTCCAGCGGTTTTTTGTGGTTCCATCTGGCAAAAGACCGCGACAGCTACGGAAATCTCGTCAATTCCTTCGGCATCACAATGATCGGCCTGTTTCTGAGCCTCCTGCGGTTCAGAACTCTGCGTCTTGAATTTCTGAACCGCATTGCGCTTGATCAGAAGAACAGAGAGATCCTGCTGCAGGCGGAAAAGCTGAATTATATGGCGAATCACGATGCACTCACAGGCGTGTTTAACAGAAACCATCTCAATGAATGGTCGGGCCGTCTCTTCCAAACCGGCAGAGAACAGACGGTAGCAGCCTTTATGATCGACATTGACTTTTTCAAGCAGTATAATGACACCTTTGGACACGTCGCCGGAGACAAATGTCTGAAAACTGTGGCAAAGGCGCTGGATTCTCCGAATCCGGACGGCACCCTTGTCCGGTTTGGCGGGGAAGAGTTCCTTTTTCTGCTCACACCGCCTTCTCAGGAATCGTCTGACACAGACGGCTTTGCCAAACGGCTGTGTCAGTGTATTGAAGAAAGGGCAATCCCGTCCTCTGTTCCTGGAAAAAGCGTCACAGTCAGCGTCGGCTATTCACAAAAGAAAATTCAAAATGAGAACGAATTCTGGTCTCTGATCAATGAAGCTGATGAAGCGCTCTACCGTGCCAAGGCCGCGGGGCGCAACTGCGCAGTCCGCTTCCAGGCAGACCCTCCTGCTGATTAATCGGCTGTTATGAAAGGGGGGTCTCGC
>DVHT01000156.1 GCA_018711885.1 Candidatus Choladousia intestinipullorum
AGATCCTCCTCTTGCAAAACCCCTTTGTTCTCAAAGGTTACTCTCTCAAAGAAACGGAATTGTTCCTGTACCCTCGGGCACAGTTCCAAAATGGGCATCTTTGTTTTGAAAAAAGAAGCGATTGCAGGCTGCGTAGCGGTACACATCACAATGCTGGAGCGGAAATGGGCTGCAAGCTCTTCTATCACAGCAATACATGGCTTCAGGTAATCTGCCGGAAGCATCTGCGCTTCATCGAAAATGATCACACTGTTCGCAATATTATGCAGCTTTCTGCATTTGGAAGATTTATTGGAAAACAGGGACTCAAAAAATTGCACATTTGTAGTCACAACGACCGGCTTGTCCCAGTTTTCCGCCGCAAGCTGCATGGGTATCAGTTCCTCTGAGCTTTCGTAATCCACATTATAGTGATTTTCCAGTACGTTCTCATCGCCTAAAATGCCCCGGAACACTTCCGCATTCTGCTCTATAATACTTGTATATGGGATCACAAAGATGATGCGTTCCATCCGGTTCTGCACGGCATGGCGGAGCGCAAACGCTAAGGATGCTATTGTCTTTCCTCCCCCGGTAGGCACAGTCAGCTGGAACAAACCGCGCTCTTTTTCGCCGGCTTCCAGACAATGCCTTAAAATTTCGCTCCTTCTTCCATTGATCGTCTCCGTGTGATCGTTCCGCAGCCAGTCCGCGATGTGGTTTTCCAGCTTTTTAAGCAGTACCTCCAGTTTTTCTCCTGATTCCCTTCTGGTATCCCCGTTTTTCATAAAATTTTCCGTATCCAGAAAATCTGCATCTACCAGACAGGAATACAGCATTCTGATAAATACACTTAATGAGAAATCAGGATCCACGGCTTTTCGCGGGTCGAACGGGATTTCTTTCAGTTCCGGGATCGGAATCTCCGCTTTGTAAGCACTGTAATCCTCTATTATCTTTTTTCTTCTTCCTGTTAACGTCGGCGCACTTCCGGAATCAGCAGAGCTTCCATGATCTGGAAGCCCTGCATGATGTCCTGCGATGCAGTAGCTCACAAACGGATACAGCCCGCCCTTTTGTGCACAGATCTGAGCCCCTGCGGTAGAATGATCCACACATTTATTCGTACCATTTGTAATTTTGTCCTGAAAGGCAAGAGAGTACTTCCCTATGTCATGCAGCATGCCGCAGCAGTATCCCCATTCTCCCTTTCCAAAACGGCTGGCAAAATCACGCGCCAAAACTGCAGTGCCATATAAATGCTCCTTCACGGACTGTTTGCGCTCTCCGTTTATATGAGCCCAGTAATCCATCGCGTTTCCCCCTCTTATCATTTAAGCTTTCGCTGCTGGTTTACACAGATGAAGTTCCGTATCACTTCTGCCGCCCGCTCTGCGTTAGAAAGGATCGCAGGATGTCCGCCGCTCTCAAACAGACAGATTTCTGCTCCTGTCTTCGCTGCTATCGCTCCATACTCATCTGACAGGTCGCTCCTCGTCATCTGATCCTTCATACTTCCCATCAGTAAAAGCGGGACCTTTAATTCTGACAGCGGCTTAACAAACAGCTCCCTTTTTTCTTCTGCGCACTGGATCAGCGCCTTTGTGTCCATATCCACGATCTGTTCCCAGTCTTCGCCCTGGCACCACTGATAAAACCCGGCTGCATACTCATCCTGCTTCGCGCCCTCGCGTTCTTTGAGCAGATTCCGGATAAAATCATCCGCCAGTGTCCGCCCGTCAAAGCTGTCTGCCACGACGCTCTCTACCAGATCCGGGCGGAGCAGAGCTGCATTTACTGCCGCCCACGCGCCTCCGCTGCTTCCTGCAAGACTTGCTCTGCCGCAATTCAGATGCTCCAGCAGGGCGATCGTCTGTCTTGCTTCTTCCTGCCATAAGTCTGCCGGAAATTCCGGGAGTCTGTCTGACCTTCCATGTCCGAGAAAGTCCACCAGAATTACTTTGAAATAATCTTCGTACAAAGGCAGAAGCGGTTCAAACATCTTAGAAGATGCAGTATTTCCGTGCAGAAATACAACTGGTTTTCCGTTACCTGTTTCTGTGTAATAAATTTTCTTTGACTGATAAATAAAATATGACATTTCGCGCCTCCTAATCAATCCTCGTCTCCGGTATCTGATCAGCAAGGCCGCAAACACTAAGCCTTGCTCTCACATCAGTCTCTCTGACAGTTTCTGCGCCGTCGGCGTCGCCGCCAGACCTCCGCGGGCAGTTTCTTTCAGATCAGAATGCATCTGACATCCTACCCGCTGCATTGCCTCCACTACTTCATCAAACGGGATCAGGCTCTTAATTCCGGCAAGCGCAAGATCACAGGAAAGGATCGCATTTGCCGCACCGATCGCATTTCGCTTGATGCAGGGACATTCCACCAGTCCTCCTACCGGGTCGCAGACGAGCCCCATGATATTTTTCAGGGCCATTGCCGCCGCATCCAGCACAACAGACACGTCTGCGCCGCAAAGTTCCGCCAGCGCACCTGCCGCCATTGCCGCCGCACTTCCCGTCTCAGCCTGACATCCGCCGGAGGCGCCGGCGATACATGCATTTTTCGCAATAATACATCCGATCGCTCCCGCCGTAAACAGTCCCCGGCAGATTTTCTCATCATCAAATCCTTTCTTTTCCCCGCAAACGATCAGCACTGCCGGAAGAATGCCGCTCGCGCCTGCTGTGGGAGCCGCCACGATCTTCCCCATCGCTGCGTTAAACTCTACTACGGCCATAGCGGATGCGACGACTTCGGCCATATCCGTCCCCATACTGCTCTGCTTCGCAAATGACATCAATTTTACGGCGTCGCCTCCCGTAAACAGGCCGTGAGGCGTTTCGTTTTCGTCCAGCCCTTTTTTTATTGACTCCCGCATCACCACAAGATTGCTGTGCATTTCACGGAGAATCTCTTCTCTTGAGCGTTCGCTCTTTTCCATTTCATTTCGCAGCATGATCTCGCTGACCGGTATGTTTTCGCGCCGGCTGATCTCGCAGAGATCTTTTCCATGATGAAACCCGTATCTCACAGCATGCACACCTCCGTCACATCTTCTGCTTCCTTCCGGATATGCTCCAGTAGTTCGCTCCTGATCTCCCCGTCTGTCTCAATGATCATGCAGGCATTCTGCCAGCGGGAATTGCGGAAAACACGCATAAACGCAATATTGATCTTCTCTTCTGCCAAAACTCCTGTCACTTTATTGATCACACCCGGCCTGTCACGATGGAAAATCAAAATGGTGGGATACTCACAGCCAAAGGAAACTTCCATTCCGTTAATCCCTTGGATCTCAATGCTCCCGCCTCCTACAGAAGCGCCCAGCAGGTCGATAACCCTTCCTTTTTCATCCTCCACTACGATCCTTGCCGTATTCGGATGATTCATGCTCTGCCCGGAAAATTCTACCGTGATATCTTTCTTCTGTTCGGCTGCAAGCTGCAGGGAGTCCCGCAGCCTGCTGTCATCCGGCGACAGCCCCAAAAGTCCGGCTACAATTGCCTTATCCGTTCCATGTCCCTTACCGGTATCTGCAAAGGAGCCGTATAACGTCACTCTCGCCTTTTTTATCTTCCGGTTGGCAAGCCGGTAGGCGACTCCGCCAAGCCGGGCCGCGCCCGCTGTGTGAGAGCTCGACGGTCCGATCATCTGCGGACCGATCAGGTCAAATACTCCATATTCCTTCATTGATTTCTGTACCTCGCAGTTTTCATCTGTTCTGCAAGACTTATCAAAATTTCATTTCCAAGTCTTGATTTCTGCCTACAGTTTATCAAAATACACTAGGAATTGGTAGCCGTTATCTTCGAAAATTTTGCATCGCACTCTGCCGCAGCCCTGTCTGTCACGATATGCAGCAGCACCTGCTCTCCGTACGTCCAGGTATACTCTGCCCCGCAGGCAATATTTTCCCGCACCCTCCATATATCCGTCTGCATTCTGAAAAGACAGCTTCTGCTGCCCCACTCTCAGTTCCCCATTCACGGTATGTTTCATACTGTAAACCGCGTGTCTGCATTCCATTCCAGGAAGGAGCGTAAACGGTCCCATGATATCGTATCCCGGTTCTGCAAATTCCCCGAACCGGAGAATACCGCTCACCTGACCTGCCGTTTCCGTCTCAAAGCTCAGACGAATCCCTTTTCCTGAAAACAGATTTTCCCCAATCTGCATGACTTCTCTTTTCCGGTCGATCCGAAACCGGGAAATCGGAAATTCTCTGTACAGACTCTCCTGCTGCGTAATGACCTGAATCGAGCAGGAACGTTTTTCCGCTGACAGATGCACAGCCGGGATCACTGCAATACTGCCCTCTTTTCCCTGGCAGCGAAAGTACCAGCCATAAAAATAATCACGCATTCCTGATTCCCTCCTGTGCCGGTCCATCTTTCAAATTTCCCTCACAGTCAAACCGGGAACCGTGGCAGGGGCAGTCCCAGGAGCGTTCATCCGGATTCCAGGCCAGTTCGCACCCCATATGCGGGCAGACAAGATCCACCTGGCAGACCGTTCCGTCCTCCGTTTTATAGACTCCTGCCTTTCCCTGCGGCGTCTCGACGACGGCTCCATGATTCCGCTCAAGCGCCGCCGCCGTCTCAGCAGGGATATGAAAGACTCGTTTTGCCAGTCCTTTTACCGCTTTTCCTCCGTCCTTCATGAGCTGCGGGATTTCTTTCACTGAGAATCTGGCCGGGGCAAATACTTCTGCATACGGGTTCTCCCTTCCGCAGATCAGATCCCTGAGCAGCATGGCAGATACCATCGCAGAGCTCATTCCCCACTTCTGAAATCCCGTCGCTATAAACCAGTCCGGACGGCTGGCAGCGTACTGCCCGATAAATGGGATACCGTCCGCCGTGATACAGTCCTGAGCAGACCAGCAGGCTGCAGGACGGCTTTCCGGATACAGCCTCCCTGCAGCCTGTTTCAGTTTTTCATAGCGGCCGCCCTCTTTGTTTTCCCCGGTACGGTGCGCCTGCCCGCCCAGCAGAATATATTTGTCATACTGGCGGAAGGAAAGAGTATCCCTGCCGTCTCCTATATACATTCCGTCCAGACTTCCTGCATTTTCCAGAGCGAGCACATAGGAGCGCTCCTGATGCATCCGGGCAAAATACAGTCCTGGAAATTTAAGGAACGGAAAATGTGCGGCAAAGACGATCTTGTCCGCTCTCACACTTCCGCAGGCCGTCTTTACCAGTTTTTCTTCTACTCCTGTCACCGGAGTATCCTCATATACGGTCAGGCGTCCGGACAGTGCTGTGATAAACTTCAGCGGATGAAACTCCGCCTGTCCGTGAAAACACACCGCGCCGGCACAGGAAACCGGAATTTCAAGATGCTCCCGAAACTCCGCGTCGATTCCCAGCCGCTGTGCAGCTTCCGTCTCCGTTCTCAGCTTGTCCCCGTCCGAAGAATAGACGTAAGCGTCGCTCTCTTTCAGGTCACATTCGATGTTTTCCTCCCGGATGAGTCTTTTATATTCTTCCACTGCAACCTGATTCGCCTGTACGTACCGTCTCGCCGTCTCTTCTCCCTTTTTCTCCGTAAAAGTGCGGCAGAACATCCCGTGCTGTGATGTAATTTTGGCAGTAGTGTTCTGCGTCTGTCCGCCTCCGGTCCTGTCTGCTTCCAGAACGACTGCATGCACTCCGGCCTCCTTCAGCTTCCATGCGGTCAGGATGCCCGCCATACCGCCTCCGATCACAGCTGCATCCGCCGTAATATCGCCCTCCAGAGCCGGCCGTTTCTCTCTTTCACACGTTTTGCTCCATATTGATTCCATTTTCTGCCTCCATGTTCTTTTTCCTATAACATTTCCTTCCGGAGGCAGTTTATACATGCTGCGGTCTTTTACTCATTTACGAGATCAAACAGATTCATCTGTTCTATTTTCAGAGATTTCATCCTGCGTTCTGTTATGATATCCTTGTCGGATATCACACCGCACAGCAGGGGCGATTCCGGATGATACAGCCGGCAGTTTTCCTTCACTCTGCCCGCCGAATCATTGGCATAACAATACCGGCAGCCGCTCCTGCATGTGTGATAAGCGCCTACTTCCACGCTCTCAATGCATCTGCATTCCCCTCTCTGATTTTTGTCCTTTTGCGCATCAATCCTGCAGCCAATCAGCCGCTCGATCAGCTGTTGATCGATGCAGCTGCTGCGCTCAATCCCGCAGGCAGACAGATCAAGTTCCTCTGCGCACGCCGCTATCCTCATATTGTTTGTTCTTGCAATGCGCGATAATTCTGAGGCAAATTCTTCCATCCTGCGCTGACTCACACTGACCATATGCGTTCCCTGCATATTCTTCTTTGTTTTCGCGTACAGATCCACGAAACTTATCACGACCTGCTCCGTATATCCGCACAAAGATTCCGCGATGGCCTGAAACGCCTTTCTGTGGTACTCTTCCGTATACCGGTCGGTAAATATGATCGGATCATACCTCCAAATGACCCGCTCCTTTCCGATCTTTCGGGATAACTCCCGGAAAGCAGGAATCATCGTCTTTCTTTTATCCGGCAGATTCGGCTCAATCTCTTTTCCATAGCCGGTAAGAGTAAACTGGAAATAGTACGGGTAGCTCTGCAGATCGTCCAGCTTGTCCATCATCGGCAGAGGATTTTTCGTCCAGAACACAATGCAGTCCACGAATGACGGAGACAAATTGATCCTGCTGATCTGATGAACACTCACAGGATTTCTGACGTACAAAAATCCTTCTTTCACCCGGTTGATAAACCACTCCGAATAGTAATTCGGTATATCTGTTCTTCTGCTCGCGCTTAAAATCACAGGCTCTCACCTCGTCATGCTTTCCTGACCGGATGCCGGATCACGGTTTTCCGCCTTTCCGGTGCCACCCGTCTTGCATCGCTCAGATAAATTTCATGGTGGAAACGCTGGTCGGTGATATCCAGCACATATCCCTGTTCCTCCATAAATTCATGCATGAGCGAAACTGTGGCAGGCTCATCGTCATAGGACCCGATATGCATGCACTGCACACACAAGCCTTCATCATACGTCAGAAATTCCACCTTTGAAAAGTCCTTCTTCTTTTTTTCCGACGCTTCTGCGACAGCCCATTCAAAATCCTTTTCTGTCACAAAATCCGGCAGCCGGATCACGGATATCCACTCAAATTTCTCTTTGTGGGCATAGTCGATCCCCTTTACGCCGTTCTGCCACCAAAAGCCTTCCAGCGGCGGCACAACATAGTCAAAATAGCCATCCATCTGATAATTGCTCTTTTTGCTCATCTTGACCGTAAACGCAATGCCGTACAAAAGGCCAATCGACTCTTGTATTCCTTTTTATAATCAAATGCCATGCTCTGACGCTCCTTTCATTTGCTGACGCGATGATAAAACCAGAACGATTTTTCTGGCGGATTTCCGTCTAAACCTGCACTCATGTCTCTCATATTATTTATCATTATATTTTATTTGCCCGGTGAAAACAATTGTATTTTCTGTTGTTCTGTCTCATCAAGAATACTGCAGTCATCATCGTTGCAGATTCTGCGATCGGAACCGCAAGCCAGACGCCTGTTACTCCAATCGCTTTCGGCAGCAGAAGCAAAAGCAGGGTAATAAAGCCAAACGTCCGCAGAAATGATAGAAAAGCAGATATTTTCCCGTTCGAAAGCGCAGTAAACGCAGAGGAAGCAAAAAGATTGAATCCGCAGAACAGAAAGCTGAAGGAAAATATGAAAAAACCCTCTCTTGCAATGTCATAAACAGCCGTTCCAACCGGAGAAAAAATACGGATCAGCCATGAGCCTGCCGTCATGGAAACCATAAAAACGAGGGCCGATACCGCCGCAAGAAAGCGCAGGCAGATACGAAATACTTTTTTCAGTTTTTCAAAATCCCGGCTGCCGTGATTGTAGCTGATGATCGGAGCCACACCCATAGAAAAGCCTGTGTATAAAGCGTTCAAAAGAAACTGTGTATATATGATAATTGTGACTGCCGCGACCCCGTCTTCCCCGAGCAGCCGGATCATAACTGTATTGAACAAAAAGGTCGTGACTGCTGACGCAGCCTGGCTTACCATTTCAGAACAGCCATTTCCGCAGCTCTCTATTAACACCCCCGGTCGGAAGACAGGTTTCTCAAACCGCATATTTCCTTTTCCTGCGAGGAAAAAGACAAAGCCTGCCACCGCCGGAATCAAGTACCCTATGCCCGTTCCAAGAGCGGAGCCTCTGATCCCCATATTGAATGGCACCATAAAAATATAATCGAGGAATACATTGACCGCTCCTGCGCCGATCGAAAGGGCCATGCCAAATCCAGGACGACCGGCAGTGATGACCAGGTTCTGAAACAGCACCTGCAGCATACTTGCCGGGGTAAAAACAAGCAGGATCAGCAGGTAGTCCCTGCAGTATGGAAACAACAGTTCACTTGCTCCCAACCCCAGGATCAGTTCATCAATAAAGACGCTTCCTGCCAAAGCAATGGCGGCCCCAAGTGCAATGCCGAAGAACACGATCAAGGTAAAGTCCTGTGAAGCTTCCTTTTCTTTTCCTGCGCCCATTTTCCGGGCAACGACTGCGCTTCCGCCAGTAGCCAGCATTGTAGCAAGCCCTACAATAATGTGAATCACCGGGGTGACGATGTTCATCGCGGACAGAGCATTTGTATCTACAAAGTGTGACACAAAAATCGTGTCGCCTATCGTATAAAGCCCCATGAAAAGCATGGTAACGATTGTCGGCAGAGCAAACCGCAGCAGAGACCCGATCGTAATATCCCGTGACAGCGGGTTGATCTTTGCATCATTCATCTGCGGTATCCTCCGGATCATTCATTGGAAGGACGAAGCGCTGTGTCGGATACCCATACTCAACCAGAAGTTCCGCTTCTGCAAATCCTAACTGTTTGAAAACATCGCGATAGCCGGGGTCTGCTTTGTCGCCCTCTCGGAAGGTCGTAACAGAAATTTCAGTGCCGTCAGTCAACAGGGAAAATGCTTTTTGCAAAAAAGCCTGTGCGATTCCCCGCTTTCTGTATTGGGGATGTACGCCGAAAAAGTCAATGCTTCCCGTTTCCGGGGTAAATCCCATAGCGCCGACCGCCAGCTCTCCGTCTGTCAAGATCAGCGCCCGGTTATCCCTGATATACTTCTGAAGCTGCTCTCTGTACTGTTCTTCCTCTAAACAGGGAAAACCGTCCACCACCATCCTGACAAGATCAAGCCACTTCGGAATATCCTCTGCTTTTGCAAAACGAATCTCCTGTTTCCAGTCGATATCGGATACCACGGGGTGTCTGGTCAATACATACTTCAGCTGCAGCGGGTAAAATTCTTCCTTGTCCCGATACTGTCCAGGTGATTTTTTATACATTGCCTTGAAAGCAGAAGTGAACGCCTGCTGGCTCTCATACCCGGCAATCCGGGCAATTTCCGTTATTGGCCTGTCCGAAAAAACAAGCAGTTTCGCAGCTTCCGTAAGCTGCCTGCGCTGCACATAGTCATGGATCGTCAGGCCTGCTGTGCGTGTGAAAATGCGGTGCAGATAATATTTGGAATAATGTACCGCCTCTGCAACAATCTCCAGATCCAGCTTTTCTGATAAATGTGCCTCAATATAGTCAATCGCAGCAATCACTTTTTCAATATCATTCTGCATTACAGC
>DVHT01000157.1 GCA_018711885.1 Candidatus Choladousia intestinipullorum
AGCGTTCATCCTGAGCCAGGATCAAACTCTCTGATAAAATGTGCGCGTTACGATTTAGCGGGGCGGATGCTTCGTCCGGCTGTGCAGGCTTGCCTGCTTACAGGCGGTCCGTTGCAGCCATCGCGCGTTTCGCGCGAGCGAGCATTTCACAGAAATGCGAGCTGCTAAATCGTTTCTCACTTTGTTCAATCCGGTCAGATAACGTCAGCTATCTTTCCTTTACTGTTTTTAAAGGTCAGTTCCTTGAATCCAGCAGAATCTCTTCCGCTGTCATGAATAAAACTTTTCAAGAATTTTCAAGGTTGTTTTACTGTTCAGTTATCAAGGTTCTCTTCGTTGTCTCCCTACCGGAGCAACTCTGATATCTTATCACAGCTCTCCTGCTTTGTCAACAACTTTTTTAACTTTTTTCAAGTTTTTTTATCTCGCCGCTGCCGTTTTCCTCAGCAGCGAGTTATATATTACCATCCGCTCCTGCTTTTGTCAACACCTTTTTTCAACTTTTTTCAAATCATTATATCTGTTCAGACATATTGCTATTTTACAGGAACATCGCTGCGGTCTGCAGCACGATCTGTAGAAACAGGTTTGAGTCATACAGATAGCTCAGCAGCCGGCTCTGCTGCACCATCGACATCAGCTGAAGTCCTGTTTCCGTAGCGGAAGCCATGGAAAGGATCAGGAAAAACAGCCAGATAAAGAACAGCGCCTGCAGAAGTCCGAGCAGAAGACCAAGAATCCGGTTCAGCCCGCCGATCAGAGGGATATGCGACAGGATATCGAGTGCGCCGATCGCTGCCCGGAGGAGAAGCTGCACCAGGATCACAGCCGCAATGAAAGAGATCACATTCAAAATCACAGTTGCAATGAAATGAACGACGTAATCCTGAAATGTGGTCACACCGAGACTGTAATATCCGTCGTCATTATTATAGTTCAACAGCAGTTCCTTTAAAACCTCCGGTACAGGAAGGTTCTCGATCAGCTCCATCTGTTCGATCCTGCCCGGCTCCTGTCCTTCCGGATTTTCCAGATAATCACCCAGATACTGTCCGGCGAACTGCTGCTTATACTGCTCAAGCTGCTCGTCGCTGAGCGAATCGATGACAGAACTGTCATACCCGTTCTGTTCCATCAGGCTTTTGATTTCCTCGCGTCCCAGATCCTCATAGCTTCCGCTGCCGGATGTCAGAGCTCCTGCTGCGTTTTCCACCATCACTTCCTGACACTCTTTTACGATATAGTCATATACCGGAGTGCTGTTTTTTAAAAACTCTGTCATGTACGGCAGGAACATAGAAACCAATACGACAGAAATGACAAGGGATAGCATCGCAGCCAGTTTCCTTACAAATCCTCTTTTGTAGCCCATCACCGCAAGTCCCAGAGTAAAAACAATGATCACAATCTCAAGTACGTTCATTGGCTCCTCCTGTCGTCTGAATTATCCGATCCGTATCCGGTCAAAACCTTCATCCGTAATCACCAGATATTTCCGGAACTCTGAAAAATAAAATATATCAGCAATACTCTTTTCATATGCCGAAGTAAACCTCATCTGTCCCGAAGAAGTAATGATATCAATGCTTCTGTCACTATACATCAGGATCTGTCCGTTTTGTATCTTGATCCGTTCAAACTCGGAATTAAGATTTTTTGAAAACCTTCTGCGGCCCCTGTAATTATACAGCTCCATCCGGTATGCGTAGCCTTCTTCCCGGCTCTCAAACAGAAATCCAATCGCATCTTCATCGTGGAAGGTACTTAGGATCTCTTCCTCAAACGTCACGATCTCCGACTGCTCCGGCGCATCGCTGCCCCGGAACACCATGTAGCCGTTATCGGCGACCGCAACTGCTCTCGCATTGTCTGTAAAGTAGATCTCCGGTATCACGGTATCTGTATACGTTTCCCGGCTGACTACGTAGTCGTTCTCCGCCTGTCCGGCCGAACCGAAATGATAGAAGACCACATCGCTGCTTATCATTCCCTCTTTGACTCCAAGATAAGATACTGCCAGTTTCTGTCCATCCGGAGAAAGATCAATGTCCAGAGGATACCCGGATTCCGTCACGGTCGTCTTGTCTTCTGCGATCGCCGTGCCGTCCGCCTGGTAAAGATTCACCCAGGACACGTCTTCTTCCTGAAGGACAACTGCGACTACGCCCTGCCTTGATACGCGCACCTTCAAAATCGGAAGAAGCGTCTCAAAATTTCCCACCAGTCCGTCCTCGTTGACGACGTAGACCTGATTCCCCTGCTGCTCTGCCACCGCCATCGTCTCTCCGCACACATCGGCGATCGGCGCCTGCATATTGTAGGTAATACTCCACTGCAGCTCGTTGCGGCGGCTTACACAGGAAATCCCGTCCGTACTGTAACGGTAGATCCTGTTCCCGGCAGCTACGTACTCCGATCCGGCTGAGACCTCATTCTCATAAGAATCTACGATCACATAATCACGGAACGTCGTCAGAACGTTGTAAAGCACAAAGCCCCCGATCACTGCCAGAACAACTGCCGCAAGGATGATCCGCCGGCGAAAGACCCATTTCCGGTTTCTTGCCAGCTTTGCCTCAAAATCATCCTCCGGCAGCTTTGCCCCGGCCGCCGCATCAGAGAAGAGCGTCTCCTCCTCAATCTGAATTTCGTCTTCCAGCTCCGGTTCTTCTCCCAGTTTTAAAAACTGCAGCTTATCAGACAGCTTTCCCTGTATATTTTTCCATTTATCTTTATTCATATTCCATACCTGTCGTTTGATTTTTTCCCGCTTTTTATGAATACGTTTCGTTCCATGTCTTTTTCTTTTGCATACCTTAGTATCATAACAGAAACATACCCCAAACGCAACCGGTACGATGAAAAGCGGCTGTTACGGAAGGACGATCTTCTGACCGGGCATGATCATATTGGCGTCTGAAATGCTGTTTGCCTCACAGATTTCCGCCATCCGGTCCAGATTCCCGTAATACTTCTGGCAGATACCGGCCAGTGTATCTCCTTCTTTAATAACGTAGGCAGCCTGCGTGCTGCGCACAGCCGCTTCCTGCGCCGGCTCTTCCTCCCGATTTTCTGTCTGTGTCTCTGGCAGGGCCGTTTCCTGTGCCGTATCGGATGTTTCCTGCGCCACAGGTTCTCCTTCCTGCTGTACCGGTCCGTCAGCCTGCAGCGCTGCATCCCCGCTCTGGACTTCAGTTCCCGGCTGCGCTGCGGAATTTTCCGTCTGCGCCGCAGTGCTGTCTGCCTGCTCCGACAGTTCTGACAGCTCTGCGCTCACATCCTCCCAGAATGCATCCGATCCCGTCATCCATGCGTCATCTTCAGTTTCTGTCACGGACTCTGTTTCGTTCGCCGTACCTGATACACTGCGCACTGCATCTGTATTTTCTTCCTGTGTTTCCAGGGTTCCCCCCTCACCCGGCGCCTGCGGAATCTGGATCATATCCCCCGCGGCATTCTGCACATCCCGAATCTGATCGATCCTGTTTACCACAATCGCTCCGATAATCAGTACCGTCACCGCAAAAAAGGAACTTGCCAGTTTTAAGATACTTCCTGTTTTCTTTTCCCCCTTTTCCCGAATCTTCTCGCGGAAAGATTTTACGGCCTGCTCCGGCAGACTTTCCTTTTCCACTGTTTTATCGCTGAACACTTCTGCCAGATATTCCTGCATTCTCCGGTTCTGTTCGTAAAATACAAAATATCCTCTTATCCGCCTGTACTCTCCTTTTGCCTTCCAGTACAGTGTTTCTTCCTGTTCCTGCAGATGATAGATCAGTCTTCCTGCATCCGGAATCCATTCCGTAAGCTGCTCCAGCTGCTTCGGCGGATATTTGCCGATGACGCAGCAGCCCTGTACTTCCCATCCCGGAAAGTATTCTGCCATTTTTCTCTGGATCCGTTCTTTAGGCGAACGCTCCTGTTTTCCCTGCTGCTCTTCCTGCTGCTGTTCCTGGGGTACTTCCAGGATTCCCCGGATAAATACAAAGACAGTGCCTTCCTCTTCACGGCGTTCACCAAGAAAAATACCGAGATATCCCTGCTGCTCCTGAGGTTCTTTTTTCCGGATATACGTCATCACGTAATCCTCCAGATAAATTTTCTCCTGTCCGTGAATATCTCCTATCTGACGTATGTTCTTCGGCAACCCCGTCTCCTTTCCCATACTCCCTTCACTCCTTTTCGTGTATTCCTATAACCTTACCATATACTTTATGCGGAATTTATCATTTCATGGACAGAATCGAAAATTTTTTCCGCGGTATATTTCATAAGGTACATGGATACAATAGAAAAAATACTGAAAATGTGAGGTCGATCCATGAATATTTCCGCGCTGAGTTCCGGCCGCCTTCGGACTATGTTAAACTCATTCCCCAGCCGCGATGACACTCCCGTCATTCTTTGTATCGGTACAGACCGGATCATCGGAGACTGTCTCGGTCCCATGGTCGGAAGTATGCTTTCAAAGGAAAGCAGAAACCGCCTTCCCATATATGGTACGCTCGATCATACGGTACATGCCCTGAATCTTCCGGAAACGTGTGACCACATAAAAAAGAAGCACCACGGCAGTATCGTAATTGCCGTCGATGCTTCTCTTGGTTCATGTGAGCACATCGGCTCTGTGTTTTTACGGATGGGATGTCTGTATCCCGGAGCCGGCGTATGCAAAAATCTTCCGGGCGTCGGAGATATCGCCATTACCGGTATTGCAAACAGCGAGAGCACCCGTCCGTTTCTCGATCTTCAGACCGCACGCCTTTCCACCGTCTCCGCCATGGCAGACCGGATCTGCGGCTGTATCCTGGACGTCTGTCTCGGTCTGAACCCGCTGTTATAGCTCCACTCTGCCCTCCAGCGCGCGCAGAAGCGTCACTTCATCAATATATTCCAGATCTCCGCCTACAGGAACGCCGCTCGCGATCCGGCTGACCTTGATCCCGGTCGGCTTGATGAGTTTGCTGATATACATCGCTGTCGTCTCGCCTTCCAGACTGGAATTCGTCGCAATGATCACCTCATTGACATCTCCCTGAAGCCGCTGCATCAGCTCCTTTAATCGGATATCGCCCGGCCCGATGCCGAGCATGGGGGATATCGCCCCGTGCAGCACATGGTAAACGCCCTCATACTTCCCGGTCTTTTCATAAGCGGCCAGATCCCTCGTACTCTCGACTACCATGATCGTTTTCTTATCGCGGTTCGGATTGCTGCAGATCGGACACCGCTCCTGATCCGTCATCGTATAGCATTCGCAGCAGTAACGGATGTTTTCACGCGCATCTGTGATCGCCTGTGTCAGCTTCGCCACCTGCTCTTTGGGCATATGGACAATATGGAACGCAAGCCGCTGCGCTGACTTTCCGCCAATTCCGGGCAGAGAAGAAAGCTGCTCGATCAGCTTTGACATCTGGCTTCCATAATAGTCCATCAGAACCCGAAGCCTCCCAGACCGCCTGTCAGCTTCGACATTGCAGAAGCTGCGGCTTCTTCCACCTGGCGCAGCGCTTCATTCGTAGCTGCCGCGATCAGGTCCTCCAGCATCTCAATGTCATCCGGATCCACCACTTCTTCTGAAAGCTTTACTCTCACTACTTCTTTCTTTCCGGAGATCGTCACCTCTACCGCGCCGCCTCCTGCTGCCGCCGTAAACTCTTTTTCCTCCAGAGCTTTCTGGTTCTCCTCCATCTGCTTCTGCATTTTCTGTGCCTGTTTCATCAGGTTATTCATATTTCCCGGCATACCTCCCGGGAATCCGCCACGCTTTGCCATGATCGGTCCTCCATTCATTTTTCTGTACGCACACAGGACTGCCAAAGACAGGTCTGCCGCGCTCTGTTGATTGTACCAGTTTTAATCTTCAATTTCTATATCTGTATGAATAAAATTGTGAATTCTTTCCTCTATATCAATCGCAGAGAGGCGGCCTCTTTGGATCCCTTCATCCGCCGCCAGCACAAATCTGACTTCTACCTGTTTTCCGCTGCGCTGTGCAATAATGCGCTCCAGTTCTTCTTTCTTTTCTTTATTATCGAGATACCTCTCCGCAAGGAAGTCCGCAAATACGACATACAGCTTTGTGTCATTTGCATCCTGCGCATTAAATTTCGGTTCGGCAGCCGAAAGCACTACCCGGAACATCCCCGTAGTGTCTCCGACAATGCTTTTCCACATAGAACGCACCGTCTGAAGATCCTCCGGCGCGGCCTTTGGATATTCTGCGGCGGGATACGCTTGATACGCTTCTTCCGGATCCGCATCTGTCATCTGCTCCGTCTGCAGGCGCACAGGAGCGCTCCCGATCATCTCCTGCGCATCCTTCGATACGCTCAGCGGGACAGTCCCCGCCATGATCTGTTCAAGCTTTGTTTCCAGTTTCCGGATCCGCTCTGTCAAAGACAGTTCATCACGCTCCGACTCCGGCCGGCAAAGTTTGATCAGGGCAAGCTCCAGCAGCACTCTCTTATTTGACGCGTACCGGATATTGTTCGCAAGCTCCGAAAAAATACGGATGAACCGCATGAGCGTATCGCTGCGTATCATCTTTGCCTCTTCCCGCAGCCTGTCCAGATTCTCGGCCGATACGTCAAGAATATCTTCCATTTCATCGGAAGCTTTTACCAGCATCAGATTCCGCATATACCAGGTAAAATCATTGACAAACTGTGTCAGGTCCCGTCCCTGCATAATCAGCTTTTCCAGTGTACTGATCGCTTCTGCCAGATTCTCGTTCAGGATTTTTCTCAGAAGATCGCTGAACACCTCCGTATCCACAGCACCGAGCACTTCAAGCACTTTCTCGTACGTCAGCTTTTCCCCAAGATAAAAGGCGATGCACTGATCCAGCAGGCTTAAGGAATCTCGCAGGGAACCGTCTCCTTTTTTTGCAATATACCGAAGCGCCCGTTCCTCCGCTTCCACCTGCTCCTGCTCCATCAGCTCTTTGAGCCGGTCCAGGATCGTCTCCTGCGAAATCCTCCGGAAGTCGTAGCGCTGGCATCGGGAAAGGATCGTCACCGGAATCTTATGCGCCTCCGTCGTCGCCAGAATAAAGATCACGTATGACGGCGGCTCTTCAAGCGTTTTCAGCAGCGCATTGAACGCTCCGATCGACAGCATATGCACTTCATCAATAATATAGACCTTGTATCTGCCTTCCGCCGGAGAATATGCCACCTCTTCCCGGATCTCCCGGATGTTGTCGACGCCGTTATTCGACGCTGCGTCGATCTCAATCACATTCATCGAAGCTCCGGCTGCGATCGCGCGGCAGGAGGCGCACTCATTGCACGGGCTTCCGTCTGCCGGACGCTCACAGTTGACTGCCTTCGCGAATATTTTCGCGATCGACGTTTTTCCCGTACCCCTCGTGCCGCAGAAAAGATACGCATGCCCGATCCTCCCGGCCATGATCTGGTTTTTCAATGTCTTTACAATGTGCTCCTGTCCTTTCACGTCCTCAAACGTATCAGGTCTGAACTTCCGGTATAGCGCTGTGTAACTCATATGAAATAATACTCCTGTCTGTCCTTTTGCTGTAAATAAATGAATAAAAACGGGGTGCTGCACAATCGTGCAACATCCCCCGTCCCATTATTAATCGCCGAAACTGATTCCCATCAGTTTTGCTTCTTTGATGATCTGGTCCTTTGGATTTACAGTCTTTAATTTACCTGCTACTTCTCCGAGCGGTACCTTTTTCATCTTGCCGTTTATGATACCTACCATATATCCGTACTCATCATGGAGGATCAGATCCGCGGCTGTCACACCAATCCTTGTGGACAGTACGCGGTCATACGGGCAAGGACTTCCGCCTCTCTGTGTATGTCCCGGAACTGTAATACGTACCTCCGGTCCGTTCGCCGCCTTGATCTCTTCTGCGAGCTCATAAGCAACTGACGGATACTGTTTCTGCTCCAGTTTCTTTTTGTAGTCTTTCTTGCTCAGCTTCGCATCCTGCTTCGAGATCGCGCCTTCCGCCACGGCAATGACGGTAAATCCTTTGCCTGCTTTCGTACGCCGGTCGATCGCTTCGATGACCTTCTTGATATCGTATGGAATCTCCGGAATGAGGATGATATCCGCGCCGCCGGCAATGCCGGAATACAGCGTCAGCCATCCTACCTTATGCCCCATAACCTCCACAATAAATACGCGGTTGTGAGACGCAGCCGTCGTATGGATGCAGTCGATCGCGTCCGTCGCGATATTTACGGCACTGTAAAATCCGAATGTCATATCCGTTCCCCAGATATCGTTATCGATCGTCTTCGGCAGATGGATAATATTCAGGCCTTCTTCGCGGAGCAGGTTTGCTGTCTTCTGTGTTCCGTTTCCTCCGAGGATCACAAGGCAGTCCAGACGCAGCTTATAATAATTCTGCTTCATCGCCTCTACCTTGTCAAGCCCTTTCTCATCCGGCTCGCGCATCAATTTGAACGGCTGTCTGGAAGAACCGAGAATCGTTCCTCCCTTTGTCAGGATACCGGAAAAGTCTCTCGATGTAAGAAGACGGTAATCACCGTAGATCAAACCCTTGTATCCATTCATAAACCCGTAAACTTCCAGCTCTGTCAGATTGCTGGAAAGTCCTTTTACCACGCCCCGCATCGTCGCGTTCAATGCCTGGCAGTCGCCGCCGCTCGTTAACAAGCCCACCCTTTTCATATAATCACGTCCTTTTGTACATATTTACCGATGAAAACCTTTTTCCATCCGCATTGATAGAATAATTATACCTCATTTTGGCTTCCTTCACAACAAAATATTTTCTCTGCTGCACTTTCTGTTCATCTGGTTTTGTGGTATGATAATAAACAGATTTTTTCGACACCGATATACAGACAAGGAGAAACAGACATGATACGATACATCATTTTTGATATGGACGGTGTTCTGGTAAACACAGAACCGATGCATTTTGCCGTCTGGAAACAGCTTTTTCAGGAACGCGGCGTCTCATTGGAGTACGACTGCTACAAGGGCTGTATCGGCTCCACAGGCGAGTACCTCTGCGGTCTCATCTATGAGACTTACGGACGGGATTTCCGGGGCGATTCTTCCATCATGAAACGGTTCCGTGAAATTAAAAATAAAGTCATCTCTTCCGATGGGATTCCCCGGATCGACGGAGTCCCCGAGACGGTCGCGCTTCTGCACCGTAAGGGCTTTCATCTGGCGGTCGCGTCTTCGTCTCCCCAGGAATACATCGAGTTCTGCATGAAGGAGCTCGCCATCAGCCAGTATTTCGACGTCCTCTTCAGCGGCGAACGCGTCCCAAACCCCAAACCTGCGCCCGACGTTTTTCTCGAAACCGCCCGGCGCCTGCATGCTGATCCGCAGGAATGCCTTGTCATAGAAGATTCCCGCAACGGATGCACAGCGGCCAAGGCAGCCGGCATGTCCTGCCTCGGCTTTCAAAATCCAGACTCCGGTATCCAGGACCTGTCCTCTGCCGACAGGATCTTTTATCCGTTCTCTGAACTGATTGAAGCGGCCGGGCTGTAAGAGCTGGTATTTATCACTATTGTCAGGATTCCCGGCACTACAACTGCCATCGGATCCACACTTCCATACTGAGTCCGGTAGGCGACGAGGTTGACCGGTATCAGCTGCAGGGATGAAATGTTGAGGATAGGAATGTGCACATTTCATTGCCTTTAGCCCTTTTCGCGTCAAGATAATGGCGACAAATTATTTTTCACTACTCTCCTGCATTAGTTTGTCGAAATCGCTTTCAAACAACTGATCTTGAGTGATTCGATATTTTTCAAATTCTGATTCTGCATGCTCTTTTGCAATTTCCATCGTTATTCTACCCGCATCCTTCAATACATCTCTATCATCCGCCAACAAAAATTTGTCTATCCGCTTGGCCCAATCTTCCATAGTCATTGGAATT
>DVHT01000158.1 GCA_018711885.1 Candidatus Choladousia intestinipullorum
CTGAGATCGTCAAAGTTCTCTATTAATTCCTGTTGGCGCGTTTTTACGGCAAAATAAGTCTGACCAAGGGCGATTATTTTTTTTCGAGAGTCACCGTTCTGTACGATAAGATAGCAGGCATAACGGAAAAGTTCAAAGTCAACAATATCTTTGGTCGCGGATTTAGGCATTTCTATCGTTTTGTTGACCTCAACAAAATGATCGGAAACCTCATTTTCGCTGTTTTCACAAGCAGTTATTGCTTTATCAATGACTTTGGAAAAATTACGCCATTCAGTATACATACATCATGAAACGAGGTGGTTGGAACAGCGACGCTGTATTAAAAAATGTATACCGCCACGTCATGGGAGAAAAAGAACGTGAAATGAATCAAAAATCAAATGACTACTTCGCCAAATTATGCAACACGGGATGCAACACGAAATAGAAAAGAGCCCGAAAAATCGGACTCTTTCCACTGCCGCTGGCCGGACTCGAACCGGCACGGTGTTACCCGCTTGATTTTGAGTCAAGTGCGTCTGCCAATTCCGCCACAGCGGCATGTTTTGATCGCATTCGAACGAAATGTATAATATCACACATCCCATTCGAATGCAAGCAGTTTTTTCCGCCGCTGTACCGGTGTTTCCTTTTAAATTTTTGCTTTATTCAAACTTCATATCTTTCAGGATATCGCAGAAATCAAAGGTCGCGAAATAATCGCGCGGCGTCTCTGCGCGCCGTATCATCTGCGTGCTTCCATCCTCCCGGAGCAGGATTTCCGCAGAGCGGAGCTTTCCATTATAATTATATCCCATGGAATAGCCATGCGCTCCTGTATCGTGGATCACCAGCAGATCTCCCATATCAATTTTCGGAAGCCTGCGGTCGATCGCAAATTTATCGTTGTTCTCGCAGAGCGAACCTGTCACGTCATACGTATGATCGCAGGGCTCGTTTTCTTTTCCCATTACGGTAATGTGGTGGTATGCGCCGTACATGGCCGGACGCATCAGATCCACTGCACATGCGTCGACCCCAATGTATTCCTTGTGCGTATGCTTTTCGTTGATCGCTCTCGTCACAAGACAGCCGTACGGGCCGAGCATGTATCTTCCAAGCTCCGTATAGATAGCGACATCGCCCATGCCTGCCGGGACAAGCACTTCTTCGAATACGTTCCGCACGCCTCTGCCGATCGCATAAATATCATTCTTTTCCTGATCCGGACGGTACGGGATACCGATTCCGCCGGAAAGATTGATGAATGAAATCTTTACGCCAATCTCTTTCTGAAGCTTTACGGCGAGCTCAAAAAGGACCTTTGCAAGCATCGGATAATACTCATTTGTCACTGTGTTGCTTGCCAGGAATGCATGAATGCCAAACTCTTCCACGCCCTTCTGTTTCATAATGCGGAACGCTTCTTCGATCTGCTCCGTCGTCATTCCATACTTCGCATCACCGGGGCTGTCCATGATATCATTGCTGATCTTGAACAGTCCGCCAGGGTTGTAGCGGCAGGACATGGTTTTCGGCAGATACCCGACCGCCTCTTCTACCTTTTCAATGTGCGTGATATCGTCCAGATTGATGATCGCCCCGAGCTTTGCCGCCTTTGCAAATTCTTTTTTCGGCGTATCGTTGGACGAGAACATAATGTCATGGCCTGTGATCCCAAGCGCCTCTGAAAGCATCAATTCTGTCATGGAGGAGCAATCCGTTCCGCATCCGTATTCCCGGAGTATGTTGATCAGAAACGGGTTCGGCGTAGCTTTTACGGCAAAAAATTCTTTATAGCCTTTATTCCAGGAGAATGCCTCATACAATTCCCTGACGTTCTGCCGGATCCCTTTTTCATCGTACAGATGAAACGGAGTCGGGAACTTTGCCGTGATTTCTTCCAGCTTTTCTTTCGTCACAAAAGTTTTTTTCATACGTGTCTCTCCTCTAAATCTAACGTCGTATATACTCATTCAGAAATACCTCCGGCGAACCGGCATACGCCTGCCTGCAGGCATAGACCATCCACCGGAGGTATACTTCATTGTATACATATACGTGATCGCGCAATTTCTTTAACTCAGCGATATTTTATACTATATCTGCTGGAGCCGTAATTGTCAATACTTAACCGAAAAATGAATCGAGCCGGTTCTCCTGATCGACCATATAATTATACTGGAGTATTTTATAATCATTCATAGCATCTGCATACGTGTCATCCGAGAGGCTGTAAAACGTCCCTTCTGCATCACGGTATGCCGTCCCGCTGATGACCGGAAGTGTCTCCATCAGCTGCTGCAGGAATTCCTGATATCCGGTAAGCGGCACATTTGCATTCTCAAGCAGGATACCCGCCAGGTAATTGACACTGATGCCGTCATAGTATTCATGCTCCAGCCCGTAGTTGCTCCAGATCATAAACGGCACGCGATACCCCTGCTGTACAAAATCAATCGTGTCTTCACTCTGTACGCCGCAGATACGCTGGATCACATTCGTGATATAATCAGAAGGCTGATGGTCTCCGAACATCAGGACAATCACCGGCTCTTCCTGTTCCTCAAAATACAGGATCAGATCCTGGAGCGCCCGGTCTGTCTCATTCATCAAAGTCAGATATTTTTCCGTCGCAAGTACGCTCGTAGTCTTTGACGTTTCATCCGGCAGAGTAAGATAGGATTCAAAATCCGGCGATGCCTTGCTGTAGCCGCCGTGGTTCTGCATCGTCACCTCAAAGATAAATGTCCTGTTTCCGTCCCCTTTGATCTGATACTGTTCAATGATCTTGTCAAACGCCGCACGGTCGCTGACGTATCCGCGCATCCGGTGCGGATTGTCAAAGGCCTCTATGCTCAGGAACTGGTCAAACCCGAACTTCTCATATACGACGTCGCGGTCCCATCCCGACGCATAGTACGGATGAATGGCCGTCGTTTTATATCCGAGCGTCTTCAGGTAGCTTGCAAGGGAAGGCATGTCCTCTTTGATGTACTGCTGATAGGGGATGCTGCCGGTCGGCAGGAATGCCATCGTATTTCCCGTCAGAAATTCAAATTCTGTGTTCGCTGTGTTGCCGCCCTTTACAGATACATACAGTTCTCCGCCGACCGCTTCCTGCTGCAGGCTCTTAAAGAACGGTATGACTTCTTCGCTCGTTTCAAATTCTCCCCATACTGATAAGTCGGAGAACGCCTCATCCATGATGACAATGATGTTCGGATATTCCGTCACATCTGCCGCTGCCGTCTCTGTCTTGTCTGTCTCAAATTCCGATGCGATCTCTTCCGCTTTTTCTACGGAGTAACCGTCAGGCTCTTCGATATTGAGGTATCTGAGATTGCCCAAAAAAGCCGCCGCGATCCCGTTGTTGCGGTAAAGCACGTTCATCGTGAACAGCGTCGTATCCATTCCGAAAAAGCTCTGGACGCTGCTCGTCTGAATCCCCGCAATGTACCCGCAAAGCAGCAGGATGCTGACTCCGCAGCCGGCCAGCCGGTACCGCAGCTTCTGAAAACGCATACGCGATTTAGACGCGACCAGGATCAGCCAGAGAAACGCCATTAAGACAAAACCCGTTTTCCATGTCACTGTAAACGTATAATTATCCGCCACCGTCACAGCCGTACCGATTGAGAGAAAATCCCACGGCACGATCGGCGAGGAGCGGAAGCTGACTACGAAGTAATTGGCGAGTCCGAAGATCATCGGCACGAGTGTCGCGACCGAAAAACCAACTCTGACGCTTCCGAACAGAAATGCGGCCGCTGCATACAGCAGATAAAAGAACGCAAGGTTCAGTACAATGATCGGCAAAGTCAGATCCGAAAGCACATGCGTATAATTCTCCAGCGCTGCAAACGCAGCAGCCGGGATCAGCAGGTACATGACAATGGATAAGACTTTTCCGTAAGAAAATTTCAGCCAGACAAAAACGCCCGCCCCGAAACTGAGCAGGAACGCGGCCGCCAGATACAGGGAATTTGTCCCTTCTCCGGCGATTGATAGTACTGTTATAATAAGCATAGCTGCGGTCACAGCAATTGCTACCGCAGCTCTTTTCCATTCAAATCTCTTCTCTTTTGCCTCAGACATATTCACAATCCTTTTTCTTTACGCAATTTCCACCTGATGATTAATGCGGTATTTTAATATGCTGATGTGTAAATAAATGATCCTGACAGTATTCATAATTGCCGTCGCACTTGGAACAGTAACGGAACTCCAGATGATCCCCGTCTTTTTCTGTCCTGCCGCATACCGCGCATTTGTGAATCGTAGCGTTCTTTGGCTGCACCTTTTTCACATTGCGCTTAAACTCATTGCGGCGGCGCACTTCCTTTGGCCTGTACCGCTGCAGGTTTCTGCTCATAACGAAAAAGATCAGGAAGTTCAAAAGCGACATCAGGATTGATACGCGGTCCGCCCAGCTTCCCTCTATCACAGAAAGTACAATAAAGAATCCGTAAATGAGTCCCATCCACTTCATCTTGATCGGAATCAGGAAATAAAGCATCACTTCCATATCCGGGTACGTCAGGGCAAACGCAAGAAAGATCGACATATTAATATAATACGTGCTGAACCATCCGATATATCCCCCGATAAAATACAGCAGAAAGGCACCGATGACAGTAAACACGATACCGGAAAGGATGTAGACGTTAAACTTAAATGCTCCCCATGTGTACTCCAGGGTACGGCCCAGGGAAAAATAAAAATACAGCATGATGATCGT
>DVHT01000159.1 GCA_018711885.1 Candidatus Choladousia intestinipullorum
CTGGTACGACGACTGATCCGGCCGGCAGAAAACAGGTATCTGAAAGACTGCTATAGAAATAGAAAAGGGTATTTCGCAGGAAGCATTCCATCCTGCAAAATACCCTCTTTTATATTTTTATATTTATTCTAATCTATGCTTCTATCAGCTTCTCTTCAGAAAATCAGGGATCTGGATATCTTTCTCCTGAACCTTGCTCTCCGGTGTGCGCATGGAACTAATCTGCGGAGCGCGCAGCGGTGTCGTCGGAGCCTTTGCAAACGATGATGTTCCGTTGGAAGGCGCAGAAGTACCTTTTCTCATAAATCCGAAATCAGGCACTGTGTTTCCTCTCTTCGGCTGCTCTTTTACGCTGCTCTTATCCTCCAGTCCTGTCGCGATAACGGTAACGCTTGCTTCGTCCGCGTATGTATCGTCGAACAGAGCGCCGAAAATAATATTTGCGTTCTCACCTGCCAGATCCTGAACGTAGCTGGCCGCCTCATTTGCATCGATAAGAGAAATATCTCCGGAAATATTGATAATGACATGGGTAGCGCCCTCGATCGTCGTCTCAAGCAGCGGGCTGGATACAGCCTGTTTTACTGCTTCCAGAGCCTTGTCATCACCCTTGGCCTGTCCGATACCGATATGCGCGATGCCCTTGTCGATCATGACAGTCTGTACATCGGCAAAGTCAAGATTGATCAGAGCCGGCAGGTTGATCAGATCCGTGATGCCCTGAACTGCCTGCTGCAGCACTTCATCTGCCTTTTTCAGTGATTCCGGCATCGTCGTCCTGCGGTCTACGATCTGCAGAAGCTTATCGTTCGGGATCACGATCAGGGTATCTACATTTGCTTTTAGTCTTTCGATACCGGACAGGGCGTTGTTCATACGGGTCCTTCCTTCAAAGCTGAACGGCTTTGTGACAACGCCTACCGTCAGGATACCCATCTCTTTTGCAATCCCTGCTACGACAGGAGCCGCACCTGTACCTGTACCGCCGCCCATGCCGCAGGTCACAAACACCATATCTGCTCCCTGTACTGCCTGACGGATCTCCTCGGCGCTCTCTTCGGCTGCCTGCTGTCCTACTTCTGGCTTCGCGCCTGCGCCAAGTCCCTTCGTAACTTTCTCGCCTATCTGGATCGTAGTCGGCGCTTTGCACAGAAGCAGGGCCTGTTTATCCGTATTGATCCCGATAAACTCCACGCCTCCGATTGTATCTTCAACCATTCTATTTACTGCATTATTCCCGGCACCGCCGACTCCGATCACAATAATCTTTGCCGCAGATTCGGTTTCATTTGACATAATCTCTAACACCGTAGTTCCTCCTTTTTGTAGCTCGGCATCCCCTTTCGGACATACTTCCCCCACTACCACCATACTATATCCTATAATATAAGGATTTTATGAATTTATCAAGTACCATTTTCAAAAACTTCACTGCTGGATCCATTCACCGGTCGCAGAATCAAACTCATTCATATACGCATCCACGACATTTCCGTTCTCATTTACCGTAACGCCGGAGACAGGATTTCCATTGGAATCCACAACGACGCCGTTTTCTACGTGCACATTGTAGACCAGCGTTCCGGACGAATCAAATACCATCGGATAGACCGTTCCCGTCATGCCGTCCTCTTCTTCTGCGCTGCCTTCCTCCTGGGTATCCGCATTCGGATCTGTTCCGTCTGCGTCCTGCGCGTCCGTTTCCCCACCGGAAACGGTTCCTTCCTCTGAAGCCGCATCCGTCTGTTCTGTTTCCGTACCCGCATCGGTCTCCCCGGTCTGCTCCTGTCCGGACGGGCCTTCTGTCACATCCGCTACCGTCTCTCCTCCGTCTGACGGTGTAAAAGATACCATCTCGTTTCTTCCGGTGAAACTTTCCAGATGGAGCGAACCGCTCTGTCCGTCCAGCCGCGGTATGATCTGGTTTAAGTTTGCGATCTTCTCTTCCAGATATTCATCCTGGCCGAGCAGGACCTCGACGCCATCGATAAATGCCGTGATCTCCATGTTGTCTCCAAACCGGATTTCGGAAGCCTGCAGCTCATAATAAGCAAGCAGCTCCGTCAGGCTGAGGATCGTCCGCAGCTGCGCACTGCTCTCTGTAGGCAGCTTCTGGTACAAAGTCGCCTCACCTGTCTGCACTCCCGTAATCAGCGGAAGATCCTCCCTGGCCTCATCTGAAAATTCCAGAACGGTGCCTTCCTGGTCAAAATACACGTACCCGCCCTGGTCAATATAAGCAGCCGGCTCTTTTTCTGTCACATGCACATCTATGCTGAACGGAGATTTCATCTCCACATGAAGGCTGTCTAAAAACGGAAGCGTATCCGGAATGTCTCCGTCCTTGTATCTCCACATCAAATACAGTGTATTATTCGTCAGGAAATCATACGAAAGCCCCTCCGCGATCTCCTCTGATGAGTGTCTCGAATTCCCATATACCGTCACTGTCCTGACCTGAAAAAGAAATGCTGCCGCCGCAAGGGCTGCAAAAAAGAGCAGCACCACCCCTATTTTCACTATCCTTCTTTTCCGTCTGCTTCTTCTGCCCATCCTCTCACCGTACCTTATCTAAATCTTTTTTACTCTGCCTTATCGTCTGCCCACCGGATATCGGCTCCCAGAAGCGCCAGATCCCGGGCAATATCTTCGTAACCGCGTGCAATATATCCTGTGTTCCGGATCACGCTCCGGCCTTCTGCCTGCAATGCCGCAAGCACGAGAGCCGCCCCGCCTCTCAGATCGGGCGCATCAGCTGCAGCGCCGTGCAGTCTCGGGACTCCTGTAATATGCGCGCATCTGCCCCGTGTCCCGATCTTCGCTCCGAACTTCAGAAGCTCCCCTGCCGTACAGAACCGGCGCTCAAAGATCGTCTCACAGACTGTGCTTTCTCCGTCCGCCCCTGCCAGCACGGCCAGAAGCGGCGACTGCAGATCTGTGGGGAATCCCGGATACGGAGCCGTCTCCAGATAAGGCACCGGCCGTACCCGCTGCGCTGCGCAGACCGTGATCCCGTTTTCCCCTGCGCTGCACACAGCTCCCATCTGCGAAAGAACCGCTCTAAGCGCGCTGAGCGTCTCCCCGGATTCATTTATCAGCCGCACCTGCCCGCCCGCCGCTGCTGCCGCCAGCAGATACGTACCGGACACGATACGGTCCGCCTTCATCCGGTACACCGCCGGACCGAGTGTTTTCTGACCGTCTACCCAGATACTGCCGTCCGCCTCTCTGCGGACAGAAGCGCCTCTTTGCCGCAGAAATGCACAAAGCTCATCGACCTCCGGTTCCCGGGCGGCGTTTCGTATTACTGTCTCTCCCTTTGCCATGACAGCTGCCAGGATCGTATTTTCCGTAGCTCCCACGCTTGGAAATTCCAGATCGATCTCCGTTCCGTATAATCCGTCTGTCCATGCAGTGATAGTTTCTCCGATCTCAAACCGGGCTCCGAGCGCCTCCAGAGCGCGCAGATGGAGATCGATCGGGCGCTTGCCGATCGCACAGCCGCCCGGCAGAGGGAGCACTGCTTTTTTCATTTTACCAAGAAGTGCGCCTAAAAACAAGACGGAAGAACGGATCCTCACCGCTTCCATCCGCTCCACCGTGTACGTCTCTGTATCTGCCGGGGTGATGCGGACAGCATCACCGGTCCGGCTGATGCAGTATCCGAGCGCCCTCATAATGTGAAATGTGTCTTCTGTATCCCGGATCAGAGGGCAATTTTCAATGACACATTCCCCCGCGCCCGGTATGCAGGCAGCCAGTATCGGGAGCACTGCGTTCTTGGAACCCTGTACGTTAATCTCGCCGCCAAGCGGCCTTCCTCCCGAAATTTCCAGATAATCCACGTCCATTCCCCGGCTTTCCGTTCTGACAGGTGGCGCGCCACCGCAAAACACCATATATCTCAGTATATGCCGAAGATCTGTTTTCGCTACCGTGAATAAGTACAAAACCTGCTCACGGAAAGGGCCAGCCCCATCTCGGAGAGAAGAAACAGCACAGAAGTGCCTCCGTAACTGATGAAGGGCAGGGTGATCCCGGTATTCGGGATCGTATTCGTCACCACCGCAATATTGAGGATCACCTGGATCGCGATATGTCCCATGATCCCGGCGGCGATCAGCGAACCGAACAAATCCGGCGCATGCGTCGCGATCACCATAAAGCGCCAGATGAGGACGAGAAACAGGAGCATCAGAAGAAGCGCTCCCACGAGGCCCAGCTCTTCGCAGATCACTGCGAAGATCATATCATTCTGTGCCTCCGGCACAAACCCGAGCTTCTGCAGGCTGCCTCCCAGACCGCGGCCAAAGAGACCGCCGGAACCGATCGCGTAGAGGCCCTGCATCGTCTGATAGCCTTTTTCATATAATTCCGGATTTCTCCAGATTGCAAGGCGTTCCAGTCGGTACGACTCAAGGCTCAAAAAGATACCGAGAAATCCGCCTCCTGCCAGGATGATCCAGAGAAACGGCAGGTATCTCGGATTCGAAATGAAGATCATCAGCACCGCAATTCCCAGAATGATCACTGCCGTACTTAAATTGTTTGTGCCGACCAGTCCGACGATCGGCAGCACCAGCAAAAGGACTGCCGCCGTCATGCGGCCGCTCTTTTTCCTGTCCATCCGGCTGACAAATCCTGCCAGAAGCAGGATTACCGCCGGCTTTGCATATTCCGCTGGCTGAAAGGAGAGCGGACCGATGGAAAGCCATCTTCTGGAGCCATTGTACGCATCTCCGAACAGGAGCACCGCCCCTGAGAGCGCCAGCGAAAGCAGGTACGCCGGAACAGAAAACTTCAAGAGAATATGGTAATCAATCCGGGAGACTGCGTACATCGCCGCAAGCCCGAGCACCATCGCAAACAGCTGTTTCTTAAAATAATAGGCAGCGTCACCAAAACGGACCTGCCCATTATATGCACTCATACTGTAAAGGACCACCATACCAAAGGCAGTCAGAAATAAAACTATGACCAGCAGAAGACCATCCGTTTTTCCTGTTTTTGACTGCAATCAATCACTTCCTAGGATAATTGATGTACCAGTTCTTTAAATCGCCTTCCTCTGACTTCATAGTTCGGAAACATGCCCCAGCTTGCACATGCCGGCGAAAGCAGCACTGCGTCTCCGCTCTGGGCTCTGTCGGCACAGATCTGTACCGCTTCTTCCAGAGTCTCTGCCAGAATGATGTTGTGAAACCCGCATTCTCTGGCTGCTTCTGCGATTTTATCCTTCGTCTGTCCGATCAATACAAGGTATTTCACCTTTCCGTCAAACGATTCGATCCACTCCTTGTAAGAGGAATCTTTATCGTACCCTCCGCCGATCAGCAGCGTCGGGCGGTCCATTGCCTGGATCCCCTTGATCGCGGCGTCCGGATTTGTCCCTTTTGAATCATTGTAATATACAACGCCGTGCTTTTCCGTCACATATTCGATCCTGTGCTCCACCGCCTTGAATTCTTTTACCACTCTGCGGATGATCGAAAGCGGAACACCGTATGCAAGCGCCATCGCAGACGCTGCCATGACATTCTCATGGTTGTGACGGCCCGGAAGGTTCAGCTCCCGGACAGAACAGATCTCCGTCTCGCGCTTCCCGTCGCTGTAGCAGATCCTGCCGCCGTCCAGATACATGCCCTCTTTCAGTTTATGCAGGCTGCTGAAATAAAGAACCTTTGTCTGCAGTGTCCTGCCGAAATCGCGCAGGATGTCATCTTCATAATTCAGCACACACGTATCCTCAGGCCCCTGATTTTTTGTGATCAGCTCTTTTACACGTATGTACTCCTCCATCGTGTGATGACGGTTCAGATGATCCGGCGTAATATTCAGGATCGCACTGACCTTCGGTGCGAACGTATCAATGGTCTCCAGCTGGAAACTGCTGATCTCCGCAACCGTAACTGCATCTTCCGTCATCTTCGGCGCGGCTTCCGTATACGGATTCCCGATATTTCCCACTACATACGTCTCGTCCTTCCATGCTGCAATGATCTCTCCCAGCAGACTGGTCGTCGTCGTCTTTCCGTTCGTCCCCGTGATCGCGAGCACGTCGCCTTTTCCGCACTCCCATGCCAGCTCCACCTCTCCCCAGAGGAGAATGCCGCTTTTTTTAAACTCCTCCACAACCGGAAGGTCTGTCGGCACGCCGGGACTTAAGACCACAAGGTCCAGTGTATCGATTATTTCCCGTTCAAGGCTTCCCAGGATTACTGTAAGTCCCTGGTTCTCCGGAAGTCTGTTCCGGATATCCGCTTCGCTTAAATCCTTATTTCCATCATATAATATTACTTCTGCCGATGCGTCAAGCAGCAGCCTGGCTGCACCGATCCCGCTGATCCCGGCGCCAAAGACCAGGACCTTTTTTCCCTTCAGTTCCATTTTTTATTCCTCCCAGGCACGTACTGCCGTATCTTCCGCTTTTGTACGCCGCATCATTTTCAGCCGATCCCCGCAAGCGCAAGCAGGCAGAGAAATGCCGTGATTACCGTAAATACAGTCACCACTCTCGTCTCCGACCATCCGCACAGTTCAAAGTGGTGATGGATCGGAGCCATTTTGAAAAATCTTTTTCCGCCTGTCTTTTTGAAATAAGTGACCTGTATGATGACCGAAAGCACTTCCACCAGATAGATCAGACCCACGATCGGAATAAACAGCGGCATTTTCAGCACGTACGCCGCGCCGGCCACAAATCCGCCGAGTGCCAGAGAGCCGGTATCGCCCATAAAGACTTTTGCGGGGTAGACATTGAACAGCAGAAAACCGAGCAGGGCGCCTGTAACCGCTGCCGTAAGAGGCTCGATCCCGCCTCCGAGCACAAGAGAAGCAAGCGTAAAGAACACCGCCACCATTGTCGTAACTCCGGTCGCAAGACCGTCCAGGCCGTCTGTAAAATTCACACCGTTGACCGTTCCGATGATCGCAAAATACGCGATCGGGACAGCAATGATGCGCACCGTATCACCGGAAAGCACCATGCCGCCGGAAAACGGCACCAGAAACTCCAGACAGGAAGCGTCCATGTTCCAGACGTAGACAATAAAGATCGTCGTCACGATGATCTGCCCGAGCATTTTCTGTTTCGGGTACAATCCAT
>DVHT01000025.1 GCA_018711885.1 Candidatus Choladousia intestinipullorum
TTTTCTACATTTTCTATGCTCCTCTCCGGTTATTGTCAACTTTTTATCCACACTGTCCACATTTGCAGGTGTGCAAAGAGAAGACTGACGTATGGACAGCGCGTGGACAAAATCCTGTGTGCTTCTGAAAATATCCCTGTTCTCTTTTTGCCCGCAGTATGTTATACTGACAGTATCATTTTAAGCAAGGGATAAACGGGGAGTGAGCCTGATGAGAATATTTTCCGGTACACCGGAAAGGATGACGATCGTCCAGAATTCATTTATTGACCAATACATGCCGCATGCCAACGGAGAATTTGTAAAAGTCTATCTTTATCTGCTGCGCTGCGCCGACTCAGGCAGGGAGATTTCCCTGTCTTCCATCGCGGATGTTCTGGAACACACGGAAAAGGACATCCAGCGCGCGTTGGCCTATTGGGAAAAGCAGCAGCTTCTGTCGGTAAAGACAGACTCCGACGGGATGCTTGTGTCTGTCACATTTCTGGCGCCTCCTGCGGTTGAAAACAGAAAAAAATCTGTTCCGGCCGGGAATGCCCCGAGCCGCGACCGTATCGCCTCTGCGCGTGAGCAGCAGGAGATCCGGCAGCTTTTTTATGTAGCGGAACAGTACCTGCAGCGGCCGCTGACGTCTGCCGAGCAAAGTGATTTTATCTATTATTATGATACCCTGCAGTTCTCGACGGACCTGATCGAATACCTGATCGAATATTCGATCTCAAAAGGCAGTGCAAACCGCCACTACATGAGGAAGATCGCGCTCGGGTGGGCAGAAGCCGGTATCTCGACCGTGATCCAGGCCAAGCAGGAGACAAACCTGCACAACAAGAATTATTTTGCAGTGCTGAACACCTTCGGGATCAAAGGACGCGGTCCCGCCGTCCCGGAGCAGGAGATCATGTCGCGCTGGTTTAACGAATACCACTTTACGATCGACATGGTCCTCGAGGCCTGCCGCCGTACGATCCGCCAGACGCACCAGCCCAGTTTTGAATACACGGACAAGATTCTGGAGCACTGGCACAAGAACGGCATCACTACACCGGCCGCTGTGAACCAGCTCGACCTGCAGCGGAAAGAAGACCGCAAAAAAACGGAGCGGAAACCGGCAAAGACTGCGCCCGGCGCAAACCGCTTCCATAATTTCTCGCAGCGGGAATACGATTACAGCCAGCTTGAAAAACAGCTTCTGAACCAGTAAATGAGGGATGAAAATGGGACTGACCAATTCACAGTACAACATGATCATGCGGGACTACGAGATACAGCAGTCCGCCAATCACGCAGACATGCTGCGGCGGTCGGAAGAAATTTATTCACGCTTTCCGGAATTTTCCGAGATCGACCGGAAGATTGCTTCCATGAGTACCGCCTGCGCCAGACGGCTGCTTGACGATGAGACATCATCCGTTGATGAGCTGCGAAAACAGATCGGGGCGCTTTCCGCAAAAAAAGAAAAGCTCCTGACCGGCGCAGGTTATCCCGCAGATTACCTGGAACCGCATTACCGCTGTCCGGACTGCCAGGATACCGGATACATCGGCTCCAAAAAATGCCACTGCTTCCGTCAGGCGGCGATCGACCTTTTATACATGCAGTCAAACCTGCGCGAAATCCTGAAAACAGAAAACTTCGCCCATTTTTCTTTCGACTATTATTCCGACAGCATCCTTGATCCGGTGACAGGTCTGACAGCGCTTCAGACGGCGCAGCGCACCTGCAGGGAATGCCGCCGCTTTGTCGAAGAATTCGACGTACATTTTGAAAACATTTTTCTGTATGGGGATACAGGACTCGGGAAAACCTTCCTTTCCCACTGCATTGCAAAGGAACTGCTTGAAAGTACGCATTCTGTTATCTACTTTTCGTCCTTCCGGCTGTTTGAGCTTTTCGCTGATTCTGCTTTCGGACGCAGCGGGGAAGAGGCGGCAAATGAACTGGAGCAGCATATTTTCGAATGCGATTTCCTGATCATCGACGACCTCGGCACAGAACTTGTAAATTCTTTCGTCTCATCCCAGCTCTTCCACGTTCTGAATGAACGTATTCTGAGACGGAAAAGCACTCTGATCTCTACGAACCTGACGCTTGCCACCTTTGCCGATACGTACTCTGAACGGATCTTTTCGCGGATCTCCAGCAATTACACGATGCTGAAGCTGATCGGCGACGATATCCGGCTCCAGAAAAAAATATCGCGCCAGGGGGCTTGACCCTTACCGTTTTTGTGGTAAAATCGGTAGGGCTGATTATTTAACAGTTACTGCCACCGCACAAATACACGGCTGCACTGCAGCAACAGGAGGAATACAGCATGGATTTCCAGTCTGCAAACGAACGAAACCTCGAAACGATCCCGGTAGGAGAGCTTGGCATCATTGCGCTGAAAAGCTGCGAAACGCTGGGACAGAAAATCAACAATCACATTGTACAGTGGCGCAGCGAGCGCGAGCACGAGCACCGTGAAAGTCCTCTGCTGCGTTTTTATGCCAGACCTTCCTATCTGATAGAAGCAAAAGTTCCCCGGTTTGGTTCCGGTGAGGCAAAAGGGCTTATCACAGATTCTGTGCGCGGCGCCGACCTCTATCTTCTTGTCGATGTCTGCAATTACAGCCTGACCTATCCGATGTTCGGCTGCACCAACCGCATGTCGCCCGATGACCATTTTCAGGACCTGAAGCGTGTCATCGCAGCAGTCGGCGGAAAAGCCCGCCGCATCAACGTCATCATGCCGTTCTTATACGAGAGCCGCCAGCATAAGCGCACGGGCCGCGAATCACTCGACTGCGCGCTCGCCCTTCAGGAACTCGTAAAAATGGGAGTTGACAACATCATCACGTTTGACGCGCACGATCCGCGCGTACAGAACGCGATCCCGCTCCACGGCTTTGAAACGGTCCAGCCAACGTATCAGTTCATCAAAGGTCTGTACCGTGCAGCGCCCGATCTCAAGCCGGACCCGGAACATCTGATGATCATCAGCCCGGACGAGGGAGCTGCCAGCCGTGCGATCTACATGGCTAATATTCTCGGCGTTGATATGGGTATGTTTTATAAGAGACGTGATTACGCACATATCGTAAACGGACGGAATCCGATCGTTGCGCATGAATTCCTCGGCGCAGACGTGAGCGGAAAAGACGTCGTGATCCTTGACGACATGATCTCGTCAGGGGACAGTATGATCGATGTGGCTACTGAGCTGAAAAAACGAAATGCAGGACGTATCTTTATCTGCTCGACCTTCGGGCTTTTTACGAACGGACTGGAAAAATTCGACTGCGCTTATGAAAAGGGCCTCTTCCACGCAATGCTGACGACGAACCTTGTCTATCAGACGCCGGAGCTTCTCCAGAAACCATACTACACAGGCTGCGACATGAGCAAATTCATTGCGCTCATCATTGATACCCTGAACCATGACGGCTCGATCAGCGATCTGCTCAATCCGACCGACCGTATTACCAATTTTCTCAGGAAAAAGCAGAAAAAATCCAGAAAATAAAATCTATGCCGCCTGCTTCTATGCAGGCGGCGTGCGCAGCATCCTGATCTCCTGTGCATAGCCCGTCAGTTCATTCGGAGTCTCAAGACAGAATGGACGGCCGGCCAGGAGCGGATGGTACACAATACAGCGCAGCGCTTCCAGACCAATGTACCCTTCTCCTATTTTTTCATGCCTGTCTTTGTGGCTTTCGAAGGGGTTTTTCGTGTCATTGACATGGACTGCCTTCAGCCTCTCAAGGCCGATCACCCGGTCAAACTCTTCCAATACACGGTCGAGGTCGTTCACGATATCGTATCCGGCATCGTATACGTGGCACGTATCAAGGCAGACTCCGAGCTTCTCTTTGAGTTCCACACGCTCGATCACTGCGGCCAGCTCTTCAAAGCTCCTTCCGACCTCGCTCCCTTTTCCCGCCATTGTCTCAAGCAGTACGGTCGTATGCATATCCGGAGTCAGAATTTCATTCAGCAGTTCCGCAATCTGTTCGATCCCCTTCTGCGCCCCCTGTCTCACATGGCTCCCGGGGTGGAAATTATACAGGTTGCCCGGCAGATACTCCATCCTTCTGAGATCATCGGCCATCGTAAGTCTGGCAAACTCCCTGACTTTTTCATCTGAAGAGCACGCATTCAGCGTATACGGCGCGTGCGCGACGATCGTCCCGATACCGTTTTCTTCTGCATACGCAAGGTACGCCTGGATATCTTTTTCATCCAGTTCTTTTGCCTTGCTCCCCCTCGGATTGCGCGTAAAAAACTGAAAGGTATCCGCGCCGATCGACACAGCCGTCTTCCCCATATGCAGAAATCCTTTCGAAGACGACAGATGACATCCAAGTCTTACCATTTCTTATCCCTCCTCTATGATAGTCCGCCGGACGGTTCCCGGCTGATCCGTTCCAAGATCTCGCGTTCCCGTTTCTGACACGTAAACAAAATTACCTGCCGGCCGCTTTTTTTCAGCCAGCGAAGAGCCGCTTCCAGTCTTGCATCATCGTACATGGCAAACGTTTCATCAAGTACGACCGGCAGCTTTTTCCCTCCCTCGAGAACTTCTGCCGCCGCCATCCGCAGTGCAAAGTAAATCTGCTGCATTGTGCCGCCGCTCACCTGATGCAGTCCCAGCACACGGGACGGCGTATGGATGCGTATCTCCATCGTCTCATCCAGTACGATCCTGCTGTAAGCCCCATTCGTCAGTTCGCTCAAAATAACAGAAGCCCGTTCATTCAGTCCCCCGCCCATGCGCTCATAAATTCCCGTCGACAGTTCGCAGATCCGGTCGATCGCAAGCGATATGGCGGCAATCTCCGTGTCGGTGCTCTCAGGACGCACATGGCTGCCGTACAGCTCTTCCAGTTCATCCTGCAGCCTCTGGTACGTTTCCCTGCGCCCGCGCAGCTCCTCCGTCAGTTCTTCGTAATTCTCCATGCCAGCACCGCGTTCTGCTGTGCCGTACGCTTCCTCTTCTTCCTCCTCCGCAAGATCCTCCAGCAAAAAGTGGACCGGGATCAGAAGGAGCAGAAATACCGCGCCGAAGATTCCAAGAAATACCCGCATTTTCCAGTCATCGAGAAAAACGGCCCCGGCCAGGGCCAGAACACCCGCCAGCATAAGCAGCGCCTGCAAAATCCTCTTTCCGCGTCCGATACCGGTGTTCTCCAATTCCTCTTCGTCTTCCGGATCACTGCTTCGCGCGGCGTCCACCGGCATGCGGTCTTTTTCATATCGCCCGGCCTGTTTCTCCAGAAATGCGATCTCTTCGCGGACCGTCTCTGCCTTTGCCAGCTTCTTCCCGATCTGCGCCTCCAGCTCTTCTTCTTCTTTTTTCCTTTTCTGCTCCAGCAGTTTTTTCTGCCTGCGGAGTGCCTGCAGCGCCTGTGTCACATCCAGCTCTGCGTCCATTGCACTGCCGCTGTTTACCATATACCGGCGCAGCTCCTGTGCAAGCGCCTCATCCGTCTCGCAGTGCGCCTGCGAGATAAATACGGTATTTGCAAACACCGCCTCTCCTGCACCTCCCAGCAGACGCGTCAGAAATCCTTCCGGATCTTTTTCTTCTCCCGGCCGAGTCTCACACGTCACCAGAAGAGGCTGGCCGCTCCGGTCAAAGCTGCGGTCGATCCGGTAAACTTCTCCTCCGTCCAGAACGCGCATGCTCCCCTGAAACGCGCCGGGATGATCCCAGGGCCTGCGCATCTGGTACTCGTCCATCCTTGCTGCTCTGCCCCGCGAGCGCGAGATCCCGAAAAACATCGCGCGGATAAAGGAATGGATCGTCGACTTTCCCGTCTCATTTCCTCCATATATAATGTTGATCCCGGATTTCAGGCGGATCCTGTGATCCTCAAATTTTCCGTAATTTTTCAGCCAAAGCTCCTGTATCTCCATAGTTTCCTCTTTTCCTCTGTATTCCGGCTCTTATCTTCCGGAATACAAAAGCGCTTCCAGCCCGTACCGCAGCGCCTTTTCCTCCACGATTCCCTGCGGTCCATCTCCGAAGCTGTCGATAAAATTGCCGATCAGCTGTCCCTGATACTGCCGTTTCAGCTCCTGCAGATGGAAAGCCGGAACCGTCCGGTCTGTGACCTCTACGATACGTCCGCACTTTCTGTATTCCCGCAGATCCAATTTCAGAGACGGATTCCGCTCCCCGTCAAGAATGATCTTATACATATGCTGCGCTCCGCCCTCCCGGACGGTATGCGCAATCTTTTCACGGACGGAATACACCGTATCCGTCTCAGTCACCGGAACCGTCTCATGGCGGTATTCCCGGAAACATACGGCTTCAAACGAAAGCTTCACCCGCCTGCGCTGCACTTCACCGATGATATAGCCGTGCGGTCCCACATCGTTGCAGTCGATCGGTTCCAGCGCGCCGGCGTACATTGCAAGCTTCGGGATCACCGCCTGAGGTTTATGGATATGTCCGAGCGCAATATAGTCAAATCCCGCTTCCTGCAGAGAGGCTCTGCGGAACGGAATATGCTCCGCATCGCCGCCATGTGCCAGCAGGATCTTAAAATAATCATTCTGTTCCGCTCTCAGGTCATCATACAAAGGCTTTGCGATCTCTCTTCTATGATAGCTCAGACCATAGATTTCGGTCTTCAGTTCCGGCAGCCGTACTCTTTCACACTCCGGCGAAAACAGGCAGATCACATTCTCATTCCACCGAAACTTCAGATACGGCGACGCCGGATTCAGATAATCGTGATTTCCGGCGATCAGCACGACGACCGTGCGCTCCAGAGTCGAAAACAGGTAATTGACTTCCCGCAGCTCCTGGAGTTCCGGCTGGCGGTGAAACAGATCTCCCGCGATCAGCAGCAGGTCGATCTTCTTCTCATTCGCATCCATAATACAGCGCCGGAAGCTTTCCCAGATCTCCCTTCCCCTGTCTTTCGCCCACAAAAAGCCGTGATCCGGCGCCGCGCCGAGATGCACGTCCGCAATATGCATAAAACGCATGCTCTGTTCCCTCTTTTCTATGAAAAATCAAGGGGATCTCTGCACCGGAATGTCAGAAATCCCCTCTGGAAATGATTGAACGGCACTTTCAGGCGAATGTGAGCGCCTGTTCGAGATCGGCAATAATATCTTTTACATTTTCAATGCCGACCGACAGCCGGATCAGTCCCGGCGATACGCCGGCCTGCGCAAGCTGCTCATCATTCATCTGGCGGTGCGTATGGCTGGCCGGATGAAGGACGCACGTTTTTGCATCCGCCACATGTGTCACGATCGAGGCCAGCTTCAGTGAATCCATAAAACGCACAGCCGACTCTCTGCCGCCCTTCAGCTCAAATGAGATGACGCCGCACGTACCGTTTTTCATATATTTCTGTGCGAGTGCATGGTATTTGTCTCCCGGCAGTCCTGCATAATTGACTTTCGCCACTTTCTCATGCGCATCGAGATATTCCGCCACTTTCTGCGCGTTGTAACAGTGACGCTCCACACGGAGCGGAAGCGTCTCCAGTCCGAGATTCAGCAGGAAACAGTTCATTGGAGAAGGGATGGCTCCCAGATCCCGCATGAGCTGTGAAGTCGCCTTTGTGATGTAAGCGGCCTTGCCGAATTTCTTTGTGTACGTAATGCCATGATAGGACTCATCGGGCGTCGTCAGACCCGGGAATTTGTCTGCATACTTCTCCCAGTCAAAATTGCCGCTGTCAACGATCGCGCCTCCGACCTGAACTGCATGTCCGTCCATATACTTTGTCGTCGAATGCACGACAATATCAGCGCCCCACTCAAACGGGCGGCAGTTTACCGGAGTCGCAAACGTGTTGTCCACAATGAGCGGAACACCATGCGCGTGTGCAATGGCTGCCATCTTCTCGATATCGAGGATGACCAGAGCCGGATTCGAAATGCTCTCCGCCAACACTGCCTTCGTATTTTCCCGGAACGCTGCATGGATCGTCTCTTCGTCCGCGTCCACATCGATAAAGGTACACTCGATCCCCAGCTTCTTCAGCGTCACTCCCAGCAGATTAAACGTTCCGCCGTAGATTGCAGAAGCGCAGATCACATGGTCCCCCGCCTCGCAGATGTTAAATACGGCATAAAAATTGGCTGCCTGCCCGGATGACGTCAGCATGGCCGCCACGCCTCCCTCCAGATCCGCGATCTTTGCAGCTACTGCATCATTCGTCGGATTCTGCAGCCTCGTATAAAAATATCCGTCCGCCTCGAGATCGAACAGCTTTCCCATCTGCTCCGTCGTATCATATTGAAACGTAGTGCTCTGATAGATCGGAAGCATCCGCGGCTCGCCTGTTTTCGGCTTCCAGCCGGACTGAATACACTTTGTCTCGATTTCATAATTGCTCATTTCGGTATCCTCCCGTTTTTCTCTTATCCTGCGCCCCAATTAGCAGCAGAAGTACATCGGCATAACACGGCCTCCGCAGCAGCAGCTGCAGAATGCGTTCAGAAGGCAGAGCTTCATGCACCAGTCGCCCTGGCCGCCAAGCGGGCTTCCATACATATCTCCCATCGACTGATACCACTGTCCTCCGTTTTCCATCTGCTGCAGAAACTGGCGGTAGACCATATTGTCCGGCTCCATAGAAACAGCCTTCTGTGCATGTTCCTTGGCAAGGACATTGTTGCCCTGTCCGGCGTTCGCCATTGCGCTCAGGTAATACCAGCGGGCATTACGCTGGCTGAGCTCGGAAAGCACGTGCAGCGCTTCTTTAAAATGGCGGCTCCTGATATAGTTCTCGGCAGCCTGCATACGCACATCTTCCTCAGACCAGGAATCATTCTGTCCTGCGTTTGCGCCTCTTCCAAAGCCGCCAAAACCGCCGAACCCGCCGTAATCCTCCTGCTGCCAGTTTCCTGATGTGCCGCTCTCGCGCTGCCGCATAATCTGCTGGTATGCCTGCTGTATTTCTTTAAATTTTTCCTCGGCCTGCGCCTTATTCGGATTATTGATATTCGCGTCAGGATGATATTTCCTGCTGAGCGCCCGGTATGCTTTTTTTATCTCTTCATCGGAAGCGTTTTCCGGCACTCCCAACACCGTATACGGATTTTTCATAATTTCCTCCAATGCCGCTTTTCAAGCGGCATTTACTGCCCATTTTTCTTTTTCCTCTTCCGCGCGTCTTTTCCCTTGCCGGCTTTCAGATCGCCGACGTTCTTGATCGCCGCATATTTACACCATACGCCGGAATACAGGATATTTCTCAGAATTTCCGCATTTTCCAGAACAGGCAGACGCTCAAACGCCCTCGACGCCTGTGTCATCATATCCATCAGAATCGCGCGGATCTTCTCTTCCTGCTGCGTCCCCCACACCTTGCCATATTCCGAGAACAGATTGTAGTTCCCGTTCTTCCTGTCTTTTTCTATATCTTCAAGCGCATCCATAAGGTAAATAAATTTCCCCATGAAAAATCCCATGACGCGCAGGTCTTCCTCCCAGGCGTCCTTTTTCCAGACAAAAATCTCTTCCAGAAAATGGCCGGTAAGCCCGGACACGTAATCGATGTCCCGCCGGTCCTTCCGCTCCGCCTCGTGGAGCAGACGGATATTCTTCTCCACAGCGTGCGTCTGTCTCGGATAACGGACGGACACCTTCGCATACGCCGATTTTAGCATGGCTGCCGCCGCACGGCGCGTCTGTTTGTGTTCGTCTGTCCAGTCATCCCGCAGCTTCTGATAAGACAGCAGCACACACATATCGGCCGCATAAGAGACCGCATCGTTCATCACCATCGGGTGCTTCTTCATCGGGTGTACCGCGCATCTGTGCGTTTCCTGCAGCGTCTCCGGCTCATATACTCCGGTCAGCAAAAGCGCAAGGAACGTCAGATCATAGTTTAACATCATCTGAGCCATCCGTCCATATCTCTGATGCAAATTACGGCATAACCCGCAGTAAAAACTGCGGTATGCCGCATATTCTCTCACTTTGAGCTCCTGCTCATTCACATAAATATATCCAAACATCTCCGTCCGCTCTTCTTTTCAAACTGTATCCGTTATCTGTGTCAGCTCTTTTTTTCAAATTCCGTCCTGCATTTCGGACAGGTAATACAGATCTTGCCTTTCCCCCTCGGAATGCGGATCTTCTGTCCGCAGGACGGGCATTTATAGATATGGTAATCCTTGCTCTGAACGATCCGGTTCTTAAACTTGCCGAATTTGACTTTACTCTTCCATACCATATTCAGATACTTCTGATTCTCTGCGCTGCGCTTCGTGATATTTCTGGAAAACATCCTGAAATAACACCATGCAAGCACGATAAGCGCCGCCAGATATATGATCCTCAGATTCGTAAAAATATTCAGCACCAGAAGGATCAGGCTGACCGCCAGTGTAAATCTGGAAAGCTGGTCCGCCCCGTATCTGCCGCTCATAAATTCCATAAATCGCCTTTTCATACCAATACCCTCGCTCCTTCTTCAGATTATTAAACTTTACAGCCAAAAAAGGAGATTGTCAACGGATGGCAATGCGAATTCAGAGAAATTTTAGATATTTCATATGGTGTTCTCAGTCATCATCTGAAAGGACGGGAAAACGCAGCGTCACCTGAAATACGTCATCCCTGCAGTCCAGTTCAAACGTACCGTTCTGCAGTTCCACAAGGTTCTTTGCGATCGACAGTCCCAGTCCGCTCCCTTCCGTGGACCGGCTCTTATCCCCCCGCACAAAACGGCCCGTCAGCTCCTGCGCGTCCATTGTCAGATGCTCCTTTGACGTATTCTGGAGCAGAAGGCATACCATGCCGTCTTTCCGGAAGAGTTCAATGTAGACGCGCGTGCCCTCTAGCGCGTACTTGTAGATATTCCCGAACAGGTTTTCCAGGATCCTCCAAAGCTGCCTGCCGTCAGCCATGATGACAGCCGGTTCTTTTTCCACTTCCCAAACCGGCGTAAGGCTGCGCTCCCCGAACCGCTCCTGAAACTCTCCGAATGCCTGCTGCAGGATACTCTGGAACTGCATCTTTACCATCTGGAGTTCGATATTCCCGGAGCTGATCTTGCTGGCCTCGACAAGATCCTCTGTCAGCTGCTTCAGGCGCTGTGATTTCTGCTCCAGCACTTCGATATAATGCCCGACTCTTTCACCCGGCAGATTCTCGCGCTTCAGCAGATCCACATAATTGACAATCGAAGTAAGCGGCGTCTTGATATCGTGAGAAACGTTTGTGATCAGTTCCGCTTTCAGACGTTCGTTTTTGACGATCGCGTCCACCGCCTCCTGCAGTCCGTCTCCCATCTCATTGACCGCCCGGGCCATCTCATACGTCTCGCCCTGCAGAGCAGACGTATCAATCTTGTAGCCGAGATCCCCTTTCGATATCTGCTGGATCCCTTCATAGATACTCTGCTTTCCGGTCATATCGCGCAGCAGATACAAAAGCACCACCAGATCCATCACGAGCATCAGGAAGATCCCTACCCTGCCAAGCAGCAGGAACACGAAATTCAGGATCACAAAAACGATGTATGCAAACAGCAGCTGACCGGATGCCGCGCGCGCGGACGTTACTTTTCTCCATGTACGGATCAGCATCAGGCAGATACTGTTCGACCACAAGGTCTTCGTGCGCAGCCTGCGCATAAAGCTCGTGCAGGAAGCCAACAGCAGGAAGTAGGAAGATGATGCAGCCAGGGCGACTCCCACGCGCTGCCGCCCGAATATTTCACTGGGCGCCGGCACCCATTCCGTAAAGATCAGCAGGTATAGCACGGCGATTGTCATCGCGAGCGCTGCGGCAAGTTCTGTCGGAATGCGGTCCACCTTTCCCAGCCGCGGCGTACACCTGCCCTCATCCCATCCGGCTCCCATCATGGATACGATAAAACCGGCCGCGATTAGAAGTCCGCATACCGCCATGGCGATCAGGGACCACCATACAACTTCTTCTCTTCTGGAGAAAGCGTCTGCATACTGTCTCAGCTCGTCATTGACCGGATAATCCATATTGACGGCCAGATAAACTTTTTCATTCGTATTCACGAACCGCCTTTCCATGAACCAGTCCGCGGCCTCCTGATTCAGCACATTATCCGGGATCGACACCATGATATTAAAGCTGCGTTCCCCTTCATAAAGCGTCGTAAAATCCTCTTCCTCCTGGATGCTCTCGACCGCCGAATCGTAATCCGTTTCGCCGGTATTCGTAAAGAGCTCGCCGGTCGCCGTATTCACGATCCCGTACCGCAGGTTGGAAGGCGCTTCTTCCGACCAGCTCTCACTCTGCTCTGTCGTATATTCCGTATAGCGGTCATAGATATCGCTGCTCACTTCGTCGAGACACGTATACATATCGATCACGAAATCTGCCGAGTCTGAGTACCATCTGGCGCACTCCGACAGCGGAATCCCGGTCACGGGGGTGATCGTCTCCAGCTCGCCCGCCTGTCCGTCCAGCACCTCTCCCGCTGCCTGCCGGTTATTTCCGCGAAGCTCCAGCGCTTCAGAAATGGCATTGTGCATCCGCTCCTGTGCGCCGCTCTCTACGAAATCCAGCAGGTCGGAAATCTGATACGTCGTGTTCATATCCTGCACAGAATTGCCGGAAGATCCGTACGCCTGGATGTCAATCTCCCTGGTGCCGTCAAACTCCCCGTCTGTTTCGAACAGATCAGCGTTTTGCTTTCCCCGGATCTTGTTCGAAATAATCTCTTCCACCTGCCCGAAAAACAGATCCGTCTCCTCGTAATTTCGTGACATCTCTTTTAAGCTGGCGCTGTCCTCCATCCAAAACCCGATCGTCAGCATACAATAGGCCAGAATGCCGGCCAGGATCGTCTGGATCAGGATTAAAGCTATTTTTACTTTTTTCTTGTATATCAGTCTTCCCACGCGCTCTCACCCTCAGCTGAAGTACTGTTACAGTTTCTCTACCTTATAGCCGATTCCCCAGATGACTTTCAGATATTTCGGGTTCTTCGGATCGATCTCTATCTTCTCCCGGATATGGCGGATATGGACCGTGACCGTGTTGTCCGCTCCATACGCCTCTTCTTTCCAGATCTGTTCATAAATCTGGTCAATCGAAAATACCTTTCCCTTGTTCTGAACGAGAAACAGCAGAATATTGTATTCGATCCTTGTCAGTTTTACCGGCTCGCCGTCCACCGTGACCTCTTTGCGGTCGTCGTTGATGACCAGACCTCCGGTCGAATAGATCTGCTCCGTATTCTCTTCCGGCGATACCGTGCCAAAATTCGTATACCGGCGGATCTGCGACTTCACGCGGGCAATCAGCTCAAGCGGATTGAACGGCTTTGCCACATAGTCGTCTGCCCCGAGATTAAGTCCGAGGATCTTGTCCGCATCCTGCGTCTTCGCAGAGAGCACAATGATGGGAATGCTGCTTTCCTCCCTGATTTTCATGATGGCATGGATCCCGTCCATTTTCGGCATCATCAGATCCAGAATCAGCAGATGTACCTCTTCTTTTTTCAGTACATCGAGCGCCTGCTCTCCGTCGTATGCTTTCAGCACATGAAATCCTTCCTGCACCAGATAAATCTCTATCGCATCGACGATCTCCTTTTCATCATCACATACCAGAATATTATACATACACAGTCTCCTTTCCCCCTGCAAATACTCCTGTGCAAAACAAAAGCCCCTGCCAAAAGCGCAGTAACAGATACTGTTCAGTTTAGCAGGAGCTGTTTAAATTCTTGTCAATAAATTATTAATTTTTTCTTATTTTGCCTGAATCACATGCATCATATTCGTCACAGCACCTTTTCCTTTTACGAGATTCGTCGCCGGGTCGCCCGCCGTAAATACGACCATATCTCCCTGTTCTACGAATCCTTCACGCTTTACGACGTACATCGCATGGGAAATAATGTGTTCCGTCGAATCCTCAGAATACCCTTTGAGCGGTGTAACTCCCCAATAGATCTGCATTTTGCGCTGTGCCCACTCATTCGGCGTCACGGCATAGACCGGGATCTGTGAACGGAAATTGGACATCATTCTGGCTGTCTGGCCTGACATCGTCGGTGTAACGATACATTTCGCCCCGACATTCGTCGCCGTACGCACGGCAGCGACACCCACTGCATTTGATACATTTGCATCGCCCTGGACGCTGCGGTAGTTCGGCATCGTCGTATAATCGAGGTACTTCTCCGTCGTCTCTGCGATCTGCGCCATCATCCGGAGCGCCTCCACCGGATATTTTCCGGCTGCTGTCTCTCCGGAAAGCATGATCACATCAGCTCCCTCACGGATCGCATTGGCAACATCCGTTACCTCCGCTCTCGTCGGGCGGGGGTTGCGGATCATGGAATCCAGCATCTGCGTAGCGATAATGACCGGTTTGTATTGCTTATTACACTTATCCACGATCGTATTCTGCACATGCGGAACCTCATACGCCGGAATCTCTACGCCCAGGTCTCCGCGCGCTACCATCACGCCGTCGGCCGCGCTGATGATGCGGTCGATGTTGCGGATCCCTTCGCTGTTTTCAATCTTTGCTATGACATCAATATGCTCTGCGTTGTGTTCTTTTAAGATCTCCTTGATCTCCTCAATGGCATCTGCATCGCGGACGAAAGAAGCGGCGATAAAATCAATCCCCTGGGAAATACCGAAAATGATATCATCCCGGTCTTTTTCTGTAATAGCAGGAAGATTTACACGCACTCCCGGCACATTCACACCTTTCCTCTGTCCGAGCTCACCGCCGTTTTTCACCGTACAGACGATATCCTCGCCCCGGATTCCTTTCACTTCCAATGCGATCAGCCCGTCGTCGATCAGGATCATATCTCCCGGTCTCACATCTTCTGCAAGCTTTGCATACGTCTGGCTGACTCTTGTCTGGTCGCCTTTGATCACTTCACTCGTCAGAGTAAATTCATCGCCTTCTTTCAGCGTCACTTTTGCTCCGTTTTCCAGAAGCCCCGTCCGGATCTCCGGCCCCTTTGTATCAAGCAGCATCGCGATCGGCTTTTTCATCTCCGTACGGACAGATTTCAGCAGATCCATCCTGTTTTTCTGTTCCTCATGATCGCCATGCGAAAAATTGAAGCGGGCAATATCCATCCCGTTCGCCACGAGCGCCCGCAGCGTCTCAACATTGTCAGCATTTGGTCCCATCGTACAGATAATCTTCGTTTTCTTCATATTTTTCCTCCCTCATGTCCTTTCTGAATCCGGCCGTACGCCCGGTCTTTCTGTCATCATATCACTGTCTCTCCGTCCCGATCTGGTCCCCCGACACCCTCAGGATATCGCGGATTTCCTCCAGAGGCATCTCCAAATATGCCGATAATTCTTCGGCAGATACCTTATGTCCCAGATCGCGTTCCAGATTTGCCGCTGCTTCATTCAGATGGTTCACGCGGCTGACAATACCGTCATCCATCTTTCTTCTGTCCTGGCTGCTTTTGACAGCCGTCTCCAGCGCCCGGCTGATGCTGTTCAGAAGATGGGCTCGGCAGGCCGCCGGGCTCTCAAACTCTCCCAGTTCCTCCATCGCCATCAGAAGCCCCAGGTTTCCCTCCTGTATCAGATCCTCCGGCGGGAAGGCCTCTTCCTCATACTCCCCTGCCATTTCGCAGATCAGGGGCAGATAACTCTCGATCAGCCTGGTCCTGGCTGTCTTGTCTCCCCGCATCACCAGATGGAGCAGTTCCTGTTCCTCCTCTGCCTTTTCCCATCCGGCATTCTGCAGTTCTTCCAGATACAGCTCCAGGCTGCGCGCTTCCTGTTCCTCTGGCGCTTCTTCCTGTTCGCCTTCCTCTGTGACGCGGATGTTCTGTTCCTCCAGATAACTGAAGACCATCTGCACATGTTCTTCCTCAAGCGGAATGCCGGAGAGATACCTGCGTACCTCTTCTTTTGTGATCCGGCCGCCGCTGTCATCCGCCGCCTTTTTTATCTCGCTTAACATTTCGCGGAATATAATCTTATTTTCCATATCCTCTCCTGCTGCCTGCTGTTCTCTCTACTGCCCGCCAAGCACTTCGACAGCTTTTTCCAGTACGGCATCTGTATTCGTCCCGCCGTCTGCATCTTCGGCCTCTTTCATTTCATTTCCGCTGTCTTCTTCCGGGCCGAAAAAGGTATCGTCGGCCTCTTCCACAATAACATCCGGTGTGATTCCGGTGCCGTCTATATCCTGGCCATTGGGCGTAAAGTATTTTTGAGTCGTAAACTTGAACGCAGATCCGTCTAACAGAAAATACGTATCCTGCACGACCCCTTTTCCATATGTTTTCGCGCCGATGACGGGACCGATCCCCAGATCCTGCACCGCTCCCGCAAAAATCTCCGAGGCGCTTGCAGAACGGCCGTTGACCAGGACGGCCACCTCGCAGTCCACCGTCCTCTTGTCATCGGTATAGTATTCCTGCCGCTCTCCATTTTTGTCTTCCGTATATACAATCAGACTCTCCGGCAGTATTTCATCCAGAATATCGCAGACGGCTGTCAGCAGTCCTCCGGGATTACCCCGCAGATCGACGATCAGCTTTTCCATGCCCTGTTCCTTCAAAGTCTGTATCGCCTCCCGGAACTGCGTCACGGAAAGCTCCGTGAATTCAGAAAGAGAAAGATACGCAATCCCGTCTTCCAGCATTTCGCTCTCGACGTACTGGAGCACGATCTCTTCACAGACAAGCTCTGTCTCCAGCGTTTCTCCGGTCTCTTCCCGGTAGATTTCGACAGAGAATGCCCCTTCTTTCGACTTGAGCATGGACACGACATCATCCAGATTCATACCGTCCAGCGCCGTACCGTCGACCGATACCAGGACATCTCCCGCCTGAAGGCCGGCTTCCGATGCAGGGCTGTCCTCATATACTTCCGCCACAACGTGTTTTCCGGTATCCCGCTCCATCATGAGCGTGATGCCGATCCCCATATACTCTCCTCTGTTCGAATCGAGCACAGACTGCAGCTCGTCGATCGAATAGTAGCTGGCATACGGATCATCCAGACCTGCTGCCGCCCCTTTAAAGAGATAGGTGGACAGTTCGTCGCTTTCGACCTCATTCAGATAATGCTCATCGATCAGTCTCTGTATTTCTCCAAGTTTATACAAGGTCTCCTGATCTGTGAGCACGGCCGCTCCTGCATCCTCCTGCCCGTCCGCATCCGTTTCATTTGCACCTTGCCTGAGATCCGCCCGTCTGGCAGCTATCCATCCGACCTGAAAAACTACGATGACAAAAAACATTGCCAGCGCCCCGGCCAGAAAAGCCCATAAATATCCGCCCGGCCTGCCGGCAGTCCTGCCCGTTTTTCCGGTCTGTTCTGACTCCTCCGCGGCTCCCGGAATGTTCTCTTCTGGCTCTGTCGGATGTTTTCCGGCCTCGTCTGTCTCCGGCCAATCAGCCATTCTCCGGCCTCCTTTACCGCCGGGGATCCCCGGCGCTTTTCAATTTCCTGTTCTGCTGATATTATATAGTTACGCATTTTTTCGAATCATATTCACTTTACATAACTACAGAACCTTCTTATAATTTAATATAATCCTGCATAATTTGCAAGCTTTAATCAAAAGAACTGCCGCACACGAAGATCTCTCCCCTGAGATTATGCAGCAGTTCCCTTGTCTTCACAGTTCCATCTGTGGTCCTAATATTCCTGATTTTCCATGTATTTCATATATTTCACAACCATCAGTGCAATCTTGAAGGTGATCGCGTCCTCAAAAACGCGCAGATCCAGGCCGGTGGACTTCTGAAGCTTATCGAGCCGGTACACCAGCGTATTTCTGTGGATGTAGAGCTGGCGTGAAGTCTCAGAGACATTCAGGCTGTTCTCAAAGAATTTATTGATCGTGGTCAGCGTCTCCTCGTCAAAATCATCCGGAGATTTGCCGTCGAAGATTTCACGGATAAACATCTTGCACAGCGGGATCGGCAGCTGATAGATCAGACGTCCGATGCCGAGTGAACTGTACGCGATCACAGAGCGCTCGGCAAAGAAGATCTTGCCGACATTCAGCGCCATCCGCGCCTCCTTGTAGGACCGTGATACTTCCTTGATCTCGCCGACGATCGTACCGTATGCGATCAGAGCGTCCTGCTTCTTCTCTTCACCGAGTGAATCCAGGATCATTTCTGCAATCTTATCCATCTCCGCATAGCCGTCCTGCGGTCCCAGCTCTTTTACCACAATAATGCTTTTCTCATCAACAGCCGTGATAAAGTCTCCTGATCTGGAATTAAACAGGGCGCGCACGGTCTCAAGCGAACTGTTCTCTTTCTCATTGCTGATCTCCAGAATAAATACGACGCGGCGCGCTTCTGTATCAATATGAAGCTTTTTCGCACGGTTATAGATATCCACCAAGAGCAGATTGTCCAGCAGCAGATTCTTGATAAAATTATCTTTGTCAAACCGCTCTTTGTATGCGACCAGAAGATTCTGGATGTGAAAAGCCGCCATACGCCCGACCATATGCACATCTTCACTGTTTCCGTTCGCCAGCAGGATGTATTCCAGCTGATGCTCGTCAAATACCTTATAAAACTGGCATCCAGAAACCACCTGACTGTCAGCAGGGGATCCCGCAAAGCTGAGCACGGAATCACGGAAATTCTCCGCTTCCGGAAACGTAGTCGCAAGCATGATCCCCTCTGTATCGAGCACACAAAGATCTACTCTGCTGATCGTCTTTAACCCATCTAACGTCGTCTGCAAAACCTGATTCGAAATCACTCGTACATCCTCCTTTACCTTCTCACCCCAAATTTACACCGGTCCAGCCGGACTATATTTTTGCACTGTGACCATCAAACAATCTTTTAACTGGTACTATTTTAATATAAGTGTCAAAAAAAATCAATCATAATTGTGAAAAATGCACTAACAGTTCCACCATCAAAAAATGCCAAAGCGGGGGCTGTCGCAAAATGCAGCTATGCTTCCTGACATCCGTGTTCACCTAGTCCTCTTGACATCTGTCCGTATCAGGCGGATACATCCGCCCCATACAGGACATCTGTCTCGGACATGTGTACACTGGATGTCCGGAAAGCAGCCGCAAAGCATTTTTGCGACAACCCCCGTATTGATATTTTAAGGTGGGCGGAACGCCCGCACAGCCGCAGACAGAAGCTGCGCAAGCAGCGACAGCCTGCGTAGCAGGCGGTCTGCGGCCGGATGGTGGAACTGTGTATAAAATCAGGGCAGCAAACTGCTGCGCAGCAGGCGGTCTGCGGCCGGATGGCGGAACTGTCAGTTCTGAAGCGCCAGCTCCAATACATCTGAAATCCGTTTTACCGGGATGACCTCCAGTTTTTCTCTCACTTCCTCTGCCACTTCAGAAAGATCCGGTACATTCGGCGCGGGAATCAGCACTTTTTTGATGCCTGCCCGCTGTGCAGCCATCAGTTTTTCCGGAAGTCCTCCGATTGGCAGGACGCTGCCGCGCAGAGAGATCTCACCGGTCATCGCAAGCTCTGTGCTGACTGTCTTCCCGGTCAGCGCAGATACGATCGCTGTCGTGATCGTAATTCCGGCAGACGGTCCGTCCTTCGGCACGGCGCCCGCCGGCACATGAATGTGCAGAGTGTTTTCCTTAAACAGTTCTGCCTGCTTGGGATATAATGATTTTGCAAGGCTCACTGCGATCTGGACCGATTCTTTCATCACGTCGCCAAGCTGGCCGGTAATGATCAGCCCACCGTCCCCTGGTATCAGCCGCGCTTCTACGAACAGGATCTCTCCTCCTGCACTCGTATAAGCCAGTCCCGTCACGACTCCAGGTACGGCAGTATCGATCTTTTTGTCGTGGTACGCCCGTTTTTTGCCGAGAAATTCCTCAAGCTTTTTTCCCGTGACTGTGATGCGCTTCTGTTCGCCTCTGACGAGTCTTACCGCAGCGCTCCTGCAGAGCGTGCTGATCTGGCGTTTCAGTCCCCGCACGCCGGACTCCATCGTATATTCATCAATGATCTTGCGGAGGGCCGGAGCTGTCACCTTCAGATCGGATGCAGCAATTCCCATTTCCTTCATCACATCCGGCAGAAGATGCCTTTTTGCGATCTCAAACTTCTCCACTGCCGTATATCCCGGGAACTGGATCACTTCCATACGGTTTAAAAGCGGCTCCGGGATCGTATCCGCCGTATTGGCCGTGCAGACAAACAGTACATCCGAGAGGTCATACGGTACATTCATGTAATGGTCTGTAAACGTGCTGTTCTGCTCCGGATCGAGCACCTCGAGCAGAGCGCTCGCCGGGTCTCCGCCATAATCCTTTGCGAGCTTATCCACTTCGTCGAGCACCATGACCGGATTCGTCGCTGCACACTGCTTCATTCCCTGCATGATGCGTCCCGGCATCGCGCCGATATACGTCCGGCGGTGTCCGCGTATCTCAGCCTCGTCACGGATTCCTCCGAGACTGATCCGGACGTATTTCCGTCCGAGCGATCTTGCGATACTCTGCCCGATACTCGTCTTTCCTGTACCCGGTGCTCCGACAAAGAGCAGGATTGAACCTGACTGCTTTTTATTCAAAGCCATTACGGCCATCTGCTGAACAATCCTCTCTTTTACTTTTGCAAGCCCGTAATGGTCCTCATCCAGCGTCTTTTCGACCTTGTCGAGATTAATGTCCGGAATTTCCGCTTTCTTCCACGCAAGTCCCGTCACAAAGTCCAGATAGTCATAAAGCATCGCATACTCATGGCCGTCCTTGCCTTCCTGCTTCATGCGGTTCAGGACTTTTTCCGCCTCGCGTCTTGCTGTCTCATTCATGCCTGAACTGACGATCAGCTCCTCGAAGCGCGCCGCATCCGATGTATTTTCCGGATGCATCTCCTCAAGCTGTTTCTGCAGAAAACCGAGCTGTTTTTTGATCGCCGCTTCGCGGTACGTCTGCTCGTGGCTTTCCTGCTGCGCAGACTGTGCCTCCTGTGTCACCCGGCTCTCCTCGATAAATTCATAAACAGCCCGTTCGATCAGCGCGTACCGCTCCCGCAGCGAATCCACTTCCATGATCGCGTATTTGTCTTTCCATTCCAGATTCATATAGCCTGAGACAGCGCAGATCATCTCTTCCAGAGAGCTCCATCTCTGTACGATATTTCTGACCCATACGCCCCATTGATAGCCCTGCACAAACTGAAGGAGGGCCTGGCGGAGCCGTCCGAAGATCTCATCCGTCTCCTCCTGGGAAAGATCGACTTTGTCCGGCCGTGCGGCAGCTGACGCAGACAGCGATCCGCCGTCATTCTCAATATCCTCTACATCCGCTCTGGCGTGGACTCTGATCTGCACCAGACCTTCCGAATCAATCCCGGCCACTTCTGCCAGCATGCCGACCGGATAAAAATCCTCTGCCGTGCAGTCTTTGATCTCTTTCTCACCGCGCTGCAGAAGAAAGAGGATCTCAGCTCCAGTCTCCGCCTCCGTTCCGCTCCACTGTTTATATGCTTCCTTTTTAAAGTAGAAATTAACTTTCGGGAACAAAATCATATCATGAACAGGTATTATAATCATCTGTATCTCCCCTTTTTGTCAGCACTCATTTCAGTCGAGTGCTAATATGTTTGTAGAAAATAACAGCTTGAAATATTCTGCCTCCAAATATATTCAAACTGTTATTCTATTATAATTTTAATCTATTTTTCTGATAAGTCAATAGCGTTTTTTCATTTTCTTACACTTCAAAGATCAGATCTCCGTAGGACGGCATCGGCCACATATCCTTATCCACGATCATCTCAAGCTGATCGACCGGAGCGCGCAGCTCGCTCATGGCAGGCATTACCACATCATGATAGTACCTCGCCTGAGCCTCTCCCTCTTCCATCGCAGAAGCCTCTGTCGTACACCGGGTAAGCTTTTTCAGCGCGTCCTTCGTCTCGCAGAGCAGTCCGCTCGTCTCAGAGAGCAGTTCTGCCTGTACTTCAGCCGGAACGCCGGCTGCTGTCACGGAATTGATCGTGTCTGCAAGGCTTCTCGTATATTTGATAACAGCTGGAATGATCTGCTTGCTTGCAATATCGATCATCGCACGCGCCTCAATATTGATCGCCTTTGCATACCGCTCATACTGGATCTCCACGCGGGACTCCAGCTCCGCTTTCGTGAATACGCCGAATTTTCCGAACAGTTCAACCGCCTTCTCTGTCGCAAGAGCCGGGATCGCATCCACCATAGATTTAATATTCGGGAGTCCTCTGCGTTTCGCCTCTTCTACCCATTCTTCGGAATAGCCGTTTCCGTTAAAGACGATTCTCTGGTGTTC